>CAXTJP010000031.1:0-25650 GCA_964244615.1 uncultured Acetobacteraceae bacterium | reverse complement strand
CGCGCGACGCGCACCCTCGCCCGAGCGCGGCGCCGCGGCGTCACGCAGGCCGAGGAAGCCGACCTGGCTGGCATCGAGGCCGAGCGCGCGGGCCGCGTCCCGGCTCTCGGCCTCGCGCAGCCGTTTCATGCGCGCGGGCGGAAAGGCGCGAGAGGTGGGGTGCGACATCGTGCCGTCGGTCAGCACCAGCACCGAGACCGGCTGGCCGGTGGCACAGGCCTGCGCGATCAGCCCGCCGCAGCCAAGCGTCTCGTCGTCGGGGTGCGGGGCCAGCACCAGAATGGGGGCGCCCGACGTCTCGCGGGTCAGGTCGCTTTCCGGCAGCGCACGCAGCGCCGCGTGCACGCGCGCGGCGCTGCGCAGGGCAGGACGGTCCGGCATCAGGACTGGGTCTGGCTCTGGCCCTGGCCGGCCTCCGGCTTGCGCCAGAACGAGTTCGCCATCGCCTCCTGCAGGCCGATGAACTGCAGCTGCACCCAGTCCAGGAACTCGTGCAGCCCGCGTCCAAGGATCTGCCCGATCGTCTGGTCCATCAGCGCCGCGCGCAGCTCGTCCAGACGTTCCTGCGCCTGGTAGGCGCCACGCAGGCCGTAGCCCGAACTGAGCTGGGACAAATAGATCTCGATCTGGCGCACGCACAGCGTGACGCTGCGCGGGAAGGAGTGGTTCATCAGCAGGAACCCGGCCACCGAGGCCGGCGTCATGTAGCTCGGGTTGATGCGCCGATAGGCCTGGTAGCCGGAGGCGGCGCGCAGCAGCGCGTGCCACTGGCTGACATCGAGCGCGCTGCCGACATCGTCTGGCGAGGGCAGCAGCGTGTGGTACTTGATGTCCACCAGGCGCGAGGTCTGGTCGCCACGCTCGATGTACTTGCCGATGCTGTAGAACGCCCAGCTCTGGTCTCGGTACAGCGTGCCGTCGATGATCCCGGCATGCGTCTGGCACTGCTCCTTGAGGTAGGCGCACAGGCCGGACACACGCGAGGGCGCCGCATCGGCCTCGGTCAGCTGGCGCACATGATTGTAGAAGACGTTGATCTGGCCCCACAGCTCGATCGGGATCAGCGGCCGCAGGGTGCGCGCGTTCTCGCGCGCGGCGAACAGCGCCGACAGGATGGAGTTGGGGTTCTCCCGGTTGACCAGGTAGAATTGCGCCACGTTCTCGGCGTTGGCGTGGCCGTACAGCCTGGTGAAGACCGCCTCGTCGGCGTTGATGTGGATGACGCTGCGCCAGCCGGACTGGTCCACGCCGTGGCGTACGAAGGTGTCGGTCACGTCCAGCACGCGCGCCAGGTTTTCGACCCGCTCCATGTAGCGCGCCAGCCAGAACAGCGCCTCGGCGTAGCGCGAGAGCAGCAGCGGCAGTCGGCGCGTGGCGGCGTCCGGGTCGGGGCAGGTGGTCATCGACGCCGCCCCGTCACTCCAGCACCTCCCACTACTCTAACACCCCCAACTACTCTAACACCCCTCACTACTCTAACACCCACGTATCCTTCGAACCGCCGCCCTGCGACGAGTTCACCACCAGCGAGCCTTCCCGCAGCGCGACGCGCGTCAGCCCGCCGGGCAGCACCCAGGTCTTCTTGCCGGTGATCGCGAACGGCCGCAGGTCGACGTGGCGTGGCAGCAGGCTGTGGCCGGCCAGCGTGGGCGAGACGGAGAGGTTGATCATCGGCTGACTTATATAGTTGGCGGGATCGGCGGAAAGCTGGGTGCGAAAGGCGCTGATCTCGTCGGCGGTCGCATGCGGCCCGATGATCAACCCGTAGCCGCCGGACTCGCCCACCGGCTTGACCACGAGCTGCTCGAGGTTGTCGAGCGTGTATTGCAGCCCCTCAGCCTCGCCGCAGATATGTGTCTGCACGTTGGCCAGGACCGCGTCCTCGCCCAGGTAGTAGCGGATGATGCGCGGCATGTAGGCGTAAATCGCCTTGTCGTCGGCGACGCCGGTGCCGACCGCGTTGGCGATGGCGACGCGGCCGCGCCGCCACGAATCGATCAGCCCGCGAACGCCGAGCGTGCTGTCGGCGCGGAACACGTCGGGGTCCAGGAAATCATCGTTCAGCCGGCGGTAGATGCTGTGCACCGGGGCCAGGCCCGCGGTCGTGCGCATCCACACGCAACCGTCTTCCACGACAAGGTCGTTGCCTTCGACGAGCGGCACGCCCATCTCGCGCGCCAGGAAGATGTGCTCGAAATAGGCGGAGTTGTAGATGCCGGGCGAGAGCAGCACGACTTGCGGGTCGGACACGTCGGTCGGCGCGATCTCGGCCAGCGCCGCCTGCAGCATCATGCCATAGCTGCCGACCGGGCGCACGGCGATGCCGTCCATCAGGTCGGGGAAGATGCGACGCATCATGTTGCGGTTCTCGATCACGTAGGACACGCCGGACGGGGTGCGTGCGTTGTCCTCCAGGACCAGGAACTCGCCGCGATCGTCGCGTATGATGTCCACGCCGCAGACATGCACGTAGGTGCCGTGCGGCACGTCGAGCCCCACCATCTCCGGCCGGTAGTTGCTGTTGCCGAGCACCAGTCCGCGCGGCACCACCCCGTCAGCGAGGATGTGCTGGTCGTGATAGACGTCCCAGATGAACGCGTTCAGCGCGGCCACGCGCTGCCGCACGCCACGCTCCAGCCCGTCCCACTCGCGGGCGGTCAGCACCCGCGGGATCAGGTCGAAGGGAAGGATGCGATCGATCGCATCCTTCTCGGAATAGACGGTGAAGGTGATGCCCTGGTTGTACAGCTCGACCTCGGCGATCTGCGCGCGTCGGGCAAGTTCCTCGGGGTCCATCGCCGCCAGGCGGCTGGCGATCAGCCTTACCGCCGGGTCGTGTTCGGCGCAGTCCATCAGTTCGCAGAAGAACTTTCCCTTGTCGTAGCCGTCCAGAAGCCCCTGCACGCCGTCTCCTAAGGTTGCGCCGCGAGTGGCATCGGTCATGCCTCCGCCTCTGCTTCGAGGTCCACGCTGACGGCCAGCGTGTGCTTGCCGCCGCCCAGGATCACGCCGAGCAGCGGGCTCACGTCCGAAAAATCCCTGCCCCAGCCTAGAACCACGTGCTCTTCCCCGACCAGTATGCCGTTGGTGGGATCGATATCCACCCAGCCATCCTCCGGGCCGAGCCAGCAGCCGACCCAGGCATGGGACTGGTCGGCACCGCGCAGACGCGCCTGGCCCGGCGGCGGCCTGGTGCGGATGTAACCACTGACGTAGCGGGCAGGCAAACCCAGCGCGCGCAGGCCGGCGATCATCAGGTGGGAAAAATCCTGGCAGACGCCGGCACGCAGGGCGAGAACCTGTGCCACCGTCGTGTTCACCGTAGTGACGCCGGCGCGGAACGCGATGTCGCGGCCGATGCGCGCGTTCAGGTCCATCACCCCCTCCAGCACAGGGCGGCCGGGCGGGAACGACGCCGCGGCATACGCGCCGGCGGCCGCCAGGGCGGGCGCCATCGGGCTGTCGAACAGGAACTCCGCCGCTTCGTGGCCTGCGGCGCCGCCGGACGCCGCCTGTGCGGCCACCGCTTGCCAGGGCATCGTGGAACCGGGCGCGGGGACGGCGGGCGCATAGACCTCCACCGTCGCGTCCAACACCACGTCCAGGCTCTGATGCGGCGTCTCGAGGAACATCCAGGCGACCGCGTTGCCGAAGCAATCGTTGCCATGCTGGATGATCGCGGGATCGGGCAGCACACGCAGCGCGCTGCGAACGATGCGCTGCCGGGACAGCGGGCGTGGCTGCAGGTGCAGCATGTGTATGCCGAGATCGACCGGGGTCTGGTACGTGTAGTGCGTCCGGTGGCAGACCTTGAACCTCACTCGAAAAACCCGTCGGTGAAGCTGACCGGCAACAGCGCGAAATACTGCCGCATCACCGCGTCCGACACGGCGGCCGCCTGCCCGCCGATGCCGCGCAGCCGCGCTGCCAGCGACGCTGCAAGCACGGCCTGGTCGGGGGCGGCCACAAGTTCGGCCACGATCAGCCGCGTCTCGGCGGCCGCGGCGTCCAGCGCCGCGACCAGGGGTGCGTCGTCGCGTCCTGTCAGCACGGCGAGCGTGTTACGGGCGGCGACGAGCTGGAAGCAGAGGCCGCGCGGGTTGCCTTCGTCGGCCACGACCAGGTCGATCACCGGAGCTGCCTGCACGGCAGTCAGGTAGCGGGAACGATAGGTGAGGCCGCTGTCGCACAGCTCCAGCGCCAGCGCCAGGCCGGATTCGAGACGCTCCGGACGCTGGTCCAGCGCGTGGGCGAGCTGGCCAGACACCGCCTGCGCCCGCTCGATCCTGCGCCCGAGTTCGAGGAACAGCCTGCCGCCGCCACGCACCATGTTCTCGGCGGCGTAGCCAGCGACGGTCGCGCAGAAGGCCAGCAAGGCACCGGTGAAGTCCTGCATCAGCCCGATGCCCACGGCGCGCTGGCCGGGCCGCAGCAGCAGGCGCGCACCCTTCAGCCGGCGCAGTTCCTGGGCGATGGCCGCGTGCATCTCGCCGCTGAGCCGGTCGCGCAGCAGGTCGGCCAGGTCGCGCACCCGGCCGGTCAGCCGCGCCACGATGCCGGTGTCGCGCGCCAGCGCGCGCACCAGCAGGTCGGCGAGCTGCCCGGTACCCGCACCCGCCGCCAGCTCCTCCGACACGATGCCGGCATCGACCAGGCAGGCGAGCAGCACCGCCATGTCCGGCAGGTCGCGCGGCAGGGTGTCGCGCGAGAGACGGCCGAGCACGGTGCGTATCAGCCGCGACGCGGTCTCCAGCCGTTCGAGGTAACGGCCGAACCAGTAGAAATTGTCGGCGACCCGGCTCGGCATCTCGCCGGGCGTGCGCCTGATCGCCAGTGCGGGCACGGCGAGGTTGCCCGGCCCGTAGATGTCGACGCCTTCTTCCTGCAGCACCCAGACGTCCTTGCACAGAGCGGTATGCGGCAGGCATCGCGCCAGCGCGTCGCCCGCGTCCAGCACGCGTGCCAAGCCGCCCTGGAGCGGGCGCCAGCCCTGGCCGTCGAACACCAGGAACAGGCGGATGACGACCGGCCTGGGTTCTAGTGCCTCGCCCTCGCCGACGCAGGGGACGGTGCTTGGCGAAGGCGGGCAGACGGCGGCATAGGCCCACGGACGGGCTTCGATGCCCGCCAGCAGAGCGGCCCGTGCCGGGGCCGACAGGGTGGACGGGCTCGCCACCGGCGCCCCGCCATCGGTCGCCGAGGCCACGTGCCAATCCGGCAACGATGCAAGGACGCGAGCGCGGCCTTCGGCATCCCCGAGCCAGACCGTCGGGACCGTATCGAGCGCCAGGTCGCGTCCGGTCAGGGCGCGACAGATGACCGGCAGAAAGGCGTTCAGGCCGGGCGCTTCGGCGTAGCCGGCGCCGGGGCCGTTCAGGATCTGCACCGCGCCCTGCCGCCAGGTGGTCAGCACCCCGGGTGTGCCGCAATGCGTGTCGCCGATCAGTTCGAGCTGGTCGATCGCGCCGCCACGCTGCCGACGCAGCACGACGTGCACCGGCTGCAGGCCGCGCAAGGTCTTGACCCAGAGCGCGCCGTCGCGAACCGTCAGGTCGTCGTCCTCGACCAGGGCGCAGCCGAGTGCGCGGGCCAGCACCACATGCTCGAACCAGCGCGGGTCGGCGTGGCCAGGGGTGAGCAGGACCAGGCCGGGGTTGCCAGCGCCCGCCGGCGCCAGACGTTGCAGGCTGTCCTGCCAGGTATCGAGGAACGGGCGCAGCTGGCCCACCTCCATGCTGCCGAACAGTTCGGGCAGCACGCGCGCCATGATGCGGCGGTTCTCCAGCGCGTAGGCCAGGCCGGCCGGCTCGCCGGTACGGTCGGCCAGCACGCACCATTGTCCGTCCGGCCCGCGCACCAGGTCGGCGGCGTAGAGCTGCAGCTGCGGCCCGGCAACAGGCTCGTCCTGAAGCGTGGTGCGGCAGGCACGGACGTAGGCGTGGCTGGGATAGACGAGGCCCGGCGGCAGGAGGCCGTCCGCGAGCAGACGCCTTGGGCCGTAAAGGTCGGCCAGCACCATCTCGAGCAGCGTGGCGCGCTGGGCCAGGCCGATGGCGAGGGCGCCGAACTCGGTCTCCGTCAGCAGAAAGGGGATCGGGTCACAGCGCCAGGTGCCGGTGGCCGGGTTGGCGAGCAGGGCGGCGGCCCCTTCCTCGGCGCAGGCGCGGTCGAGTTCGGCGTGGCGGTCGCGCAGCGCCGCTGTCCCGAGGCCCAGCAATGTGCCGAGCAGGCGTCGCCACGGGCCGCGCAGGCGGCCGGACGCGTCGAGAAGCTCGTCCGCGTTCCTAGCGGTCACAGCCAGGCGCTCTCCGGCTTCCGGGAGAGGGCGAGTGTGCGAGATCGTGCAGGCGCTGGCGCATCGTCCGTCCGTCCATGGCGAGCACGGCTGGCGCCGGCAGCGTGTGTGAGAAGCGGGTCAGGGCAGCCTGACCCTGCGGTCCAGCCGATCGAACACCAGTTCCAGCAGCACCGCCAGCAGCGCCAGCGGCACTGCGCCCTCAATGATGAAATTCGGCTTGTTGCTGACCAACCCGTCGATGATCGGGGTGCCGAGCGTCAGCGCGCCGACGGTCGAGCCGATCGTGGCCGTTCCCAGCCCGACGACGCAGGCCGTGCGCAACCCGGCGAGCACCAGTGGCAGCGCCAGCGGGGCCTCCACGCGGCACAGTACCTGCCAGGGCGACAGACCCATGCCGAAAGCAGCCTCGCGCACGCTGGCTCGTACCTGGGTCAGGCCGGCGAGTGTGTTCTCGGTGATCGGCAGCAGGCCGTAGAGCACCAGCGCCACCAGCGTCGGCCGCTCGCCGAACCCCAGCACCGGCACCAGCACGGCCAGGACGGCGGCCGGCGGAAAGGTCTGCCCGATTGTGGCGACCGCGTTGACCAGTGGGCGGAAGGCGACGCCGGCGGGGCGTGTGACCAGGATGGCGGCGCCGATGCCGAGCACGCCCGAGACCGCCAGCGACGCGGCGACCAGGCCGAGTTGCGACGCCGCCAGGGCCGCGAAGCTGCCGCGGTCGTAGACGGGCGGGGTCACGCCGGGAAATGCCCGGGCGAAGAGCGGGGCGGCCTGGCGCATCAGCAGGATGCAGAGGACGAAGGCGCCGCCGACCAGCAGCAGCGGCAGCGAACGCCTCATCCGACGATGTCGGCCAGGGTGACGTGGGCGGCAGGGGCGCCCTCGGGCACCTGCACGGCCAGACGGTGCGTGTGCGCGGCGATCATGCGGCCGAGCGCCTCGCGCAGCGTCGCGTCGGGGGCGATCGACGGCGCGTCGGGTGCGGCGCCCGGGCGGGCGATGTCGGCCACGCGGCGCACCGCCAGGCTGCGCATGGCGGACGCCTCGCCGGCCACGAACTGGCGCACGAAATCGGTGGCGGGATTGGCCAGTATCTCGGCCGGGGTGCCGGCCTGCGCCAGGCGGCCGCGATCCAGCAGCACGATGCTGTCGGCCAGCAGCAGCGCCTCGTCCATGTCATGCGTGACGAAGACGGTGGTCTTGCCGGTCTCGCGCTGGATGCGGCGCAGCGCCGCCTGCAAATCGGCGCGGGTGATCGGGTCCAGCGCGCCGAACGGCTCGTCCAGCAGCAGCAGCTTCGGGTCGGCCGCGAGCGCGCGGGCGACGCCGACGCGCTGCTGCTGGCCGCCGGATAATTGGTGCGGGCGCTTATGCGCGTACTCGTCCGGCGGCAGGCCGAGCAGGGTGAGCAGTTCGCGCACCCGCGCCTCGATGCGCGGCGTGGGCCAGCCGAGCAGGCGGGGCACGGTGGCGATGTTGCGTGCCACGTCCCAGTGCGGAAACAATCCGCCCGCCTGTATGGCGTAGCCGATGCCGCGGCGCAGGACTTGCGGATCCTGGCCGGCCACGTCCTGACCGTCGATGCGCACGGTGCCGCTGTCGGGCGCGATCAGGTGGTTGATCATGCGCAGGGTGGTGGACTTGCCGCAGCCGGACGGGCCGATCAGCACGGTGAGCTTCTCCGCCTCGATCCGCAGGTCGAGCGCATCGACCACGGGACGCCCGGCATAGGCCTTGGTGACCGCCTCGAAGGTGATCATCCGCGTGATGTCACGCGAGGCGCGCCTGCAGCGGCGCCACCGCGAGACGAAGCAGCAGGTCGGCGGCGAGCGCCAGCCCGATCGCCGGCAGCGCGCCCAGCAGAACGAGGTCCACCGCGTATTGGCCAAGCCCCTGGAACACGAAGTCGCCGAGGCCGCCCGCCCCGATCAGCGCCGCGATCACGGCGAGACCGATCGTCTGAACAGTGACGATACGGAACCCGGCGATCAGCGCCGGGGCGGCCAGCGGCAGCGCGACCGCCAGCAGCACCTGGCCGGGCGAGAGACCGAGGCCGGCGGCGGCGTCCAGGGTGGCCGCGTCCACGCCGTCGAGCCCGGCGACCATGGCGCGGACCACGGGCAGCAGCGCGTAGGCGACCAGTGCGATCAGCGCCGGCACCGGGCCGATGCCGGACAGGCCGGCCGCCGCGAGCGGGGTGATCAGCAGCCCGAACAGCGCGACCGAGGGCACGGTCTGCACGATGTTGAGCACGGAGAACACCGGGCCGCGCCAGGCCCGGCGGCGCTGCACCGCGACGCCGAGCGGCGTGCCGAGCAGCAGCGCCAGGCCGAGGGTCGCGCCCACCAGCAGCAGGTGGCGCAGCACGGCGGCGCCAAAGGCGGCACGGTGCGAGGCTGCCTCCTGCGCCAGGGACAGCGAGTCGAATTGGCCGGACAGGGCCAGCGCCGTCACCGCAAGGGGCAGGAGGGCCGCGACCAGCAGGATCGTGCGTGGCCGCGCGCGCAGGCGCTGCAGCCCGTCCACCGCGACCAGCACGAAGGCGAAGCACAGGCCCCAGAAGCCGGCGCCGAGCATGGTGCGCGCCGCCGGCGGGCTGCGCGAGGCCAGCGACGCCGCCATCTCCCCGGCGTCTGTCAGCACTGACAACACGCCGAAACACGCAACGACGACGGCCGCCCGGTTCCGGAAGACGGCCGATCGTCCGCGGCGTTCTTCGGGCGGCAACGACAGGACGACCAGCGCGACAAGCCCGCTGAACAAACCATGGGCATCTGCCGTGGGCATCGGCACGCCGGATAGCAGGCGGTTGGGCGCGTGGCTGACCATGCCTGCCCGCAGGCTGGCCAGGGCGATACCTACCAGCACAAGCCGTGGCCAGTTGCAGAGTGCGAGGTAGGCCAGAACGGATCGACGTGTCATCGGCCCAGCACATCGGTCGAGGCGAGATAACTCGCGGCAACCTCGGACGGGTTTTCGCCTTGGCCCGCGATCCTGGCATTAAGCTGCTGCAGCGTGGCGCGATCGAGCGACGCGAACAGCGGCGCCAGCGATCCCGCCACCTCCGGATGCTCGGCCAACGCCGCCTGCCGGATAACCGGGGCCGGCTGGAACACGATCTGCGCGTGGCGCGGGTCGGCCAGCAGCACGAGGCCGAGGGTCGAGAGCGCGCCGTCGGTGCCGTACGACATGGCGGCGTTGATGCCGGACAGGCCCTCGGCTGCGGCGCGCAGCGTCGCCGCGGTGTCGCCGCCGGCCAGCATCAGCAGTTGCTGCTGGCGCAGACGGAACCCGTAGGCGTGCTCGAAGGCGGGCAGCGCGTCGGCGCTCTCGACGAACTCGACGGAGGCGGCCAGGCGCAACCTGCTTCCCGCGTTGGCGAAGCGGGCGAAATCGTCCAGCGTGGCGATGCTCTCGCCGGCCGCCAGGGCGTGCGGCATGGCGATGCCCCAGCCATTGTCGGCGGGCGCCGGGGCCAGCCAGACCAGCGCGTTCCTCGCCAGATCGAGCTGGCGCACCGTGGCGAAGGCCGAGGCCGCGTCGTGCCACACCGGATCGCCGGCGCGGGCGAAGAACTGGGCGCCGTTGCCGGTGTACTCGGGATAGAGGTCGATCGCCCCCGACAGCAGCGCCTGGCGCAGGATCCGGGTGGGGCCGAGTTGCAGCCGCGCCTCCACCGCCAGGCCCGCCGCGCGCAGCACGGCCACGATCAGGCTGCCCAGCAGCGCGCCTTCGGTGTCGATCTTGGACGCCACCACGAGTGGCCGTGTGGCCCGCGCCGGCCGGACGGCGCCGACCGCCAGGCCGGCGAGCAGGTGACGGCGCGTGAGGCGAGTGATACCGATTTTTACACCTTTCGACCGATCATCCTGTTAGATGCACTGCACAATGACGGCGGCCCGCCCTTGACCAAGATCATCAGCTGGAACCTGCTCCGCCTCACCGGCGCCACGATTGACGATGTGGTGGCGCTTGCCAAGCGTGAGCGGCCGGACCTGCTGCTGATGCAGGAGGCGACGGCCACGATGGCCGCCTTGCCGCAGCACCTCGGCGGATTCTTCTCGCGCGTTCCCCTGCCCGGCCGGATCCATGGTTTGGCGGTGTGGAGCCCGACCCCGCACGCGCATCCCCGCGTGGTGCGGTTGCCCTCAGGCGCCGTGGTGCACCGGGTCTGCCAGATCATCGACCTGCCGGGCTTTTCGGTGGCCAACGTGCACCTCTCGCACGGCCAAGTGCTGAACCGGCGACAGTTGCGCCACATCGCCGCCCACCTGCCGTACCGGGCTGCCGTTCTGGGCGACTACAACCTGGTCGGGCCGGCGCTGCTGCCCGGTTTCCGCGATGTCGGGCCACGCGAGTCCACCCATGTCTGCGCCGACATGGTGCCGCTTCGCCTGGACCGCTGCTACGCGCGCGGGCTGGCATGCTCGCAGGCGACCGCCATGGACCGGGCACGGTCCGACCACCGGCCGATCATGGTGAAGCTGACCGCCCTGGCGAGCGCGGAGCGGCTGGCGGCGTAGAGCGAGGGTGCGCAGACTGGAACGGCCAGGCGGCCGCACTCAGAACGCCGCTTCCTCCAGCTCCATCATGCTCGCCTTGCCGGCCTTGATGCTGGACCAGAGCGCGCCCGCCTGCGGCAACAGCCGGTCGGCGAAGAACTGGGCGGTCGTCAGCTTGGCCCGGTAGAAGCCCGCGTCGCCGTTCGCGTGCGGCAGCTTTCCCGCCGCCACCTTCGCGGCCTTCGCCCACATGAAGCCCAGGGCCACCAGGCCCATCAGGCGCAGATAGTCGGTGGCGGCGGCACCGGCTTCCTCGGGGTCTTTCTGCGAGACCTGCGCCAGATGCGCGGTGGCCTGTTGCAGGGCCGCGAAGGATTTGGCCAGCGGCAGCACCTTCGGGTCGTCCGCGTTGGCTTCGATGAACGCCTGCACCGGGTGGAAGAACTGGCGCAGGAAGCGGCCCGTATGCGCCGGCATCTTGCGGCCCACCAGGTCCAGCGCCTGGATGCCGTTGGCGCCCTCGTAGATCATGCAGATCCGTGCATCGCGCACCAGCTGCTCCATGCCGTGGTCGCGTATGTAGCCGTGGCCGCCATAGACCTGCATCGCCATGCTGGAGAGTTCGAAGCCGAGATCGGTGAACAGCGCCTTGACCACCGGCGTCATGATGGCGACGAAATCCTCCGCCTCCTGACGGCGCTGCGGGTCGGACGCCTTGCTCTCCAGGTCGAGCGCCGTCGCCACCCAGCCGGAGAGGGCGCGACAGCCTTCGACGTAGGCGCGCACCGTCATCAGCGTGCGGCGGACGTCCGGGTGCACGATGATCGGGTCTGCGGCGCGCTCGGGGTACTTCGCGCCGCCCAGCGCACGGCCCTGGATACGGTCGCGCGCGTAGAAGGCGGCGCTCTGATAGGCGGTTTCTGCGACGGCCAAGCCCTGGATGCCGACGGAGAGGCGCTCCGCGTTCATCATGGTGAACATGGCGCGCATGCCGCGGTGGGGCTCGCCCACCAGCCAGCCCACCGCATCGTCGAAATAGAGCTGCGTGGTGGCGGACGCCTTGAGGCCCATCTTGTGTTCGATGGCGGTGCAGGTGACGCCGTTGCGCGCCCCGGGACGGCCATCGTCGTTCGGCACGAATTTCGGCACCAGGAACATGCTGACGCCCTTGATGCCCTTCGGCGCACCATCCATGCGCGCGAGGACGAGGTGGACGATGTTCTCGGTCAGGTCGTGCTCGCCGGCGGAGATGAAAATCTTGGCGCCGTTGATGCGGTAGCTGCCGTCGTCCTGCGGCGACGCCTTGGTGCGCATCATGCCGAGGTCGGTGCCGCAATGCGCTTCCGTCAGGCACATGGTGCCGGACCAGGTGCCGTCGATCATCTTCGGCAAATAGCGGCGCTTGAGGTCTTCGGAGCCGTGGCCTTCGAGTGCGAGTGTGGCACCGTGCGTCAGGCCGGGATACAGGCCGAAGGAGAGGTTGGCCGAGCACTGCATCTCCTCGACCATCTTGCCGAGGATTTCCGGCAGGCCCTGGCCGCCGTACTCGGTGGGCGAGGACAGCCCACCCCAGCCGGCCTCGCAGAACTTCTCATAAGCCGCGACGAAGCCACGGGGCGTGCGCACGACGCCGTTTTCGAGGCGGCACCCTTCCTCGTCGCCGCTGGCGTTGAGCGGCAGCAGGATGTCGGTGGCGAACTTGCCCGCTTCTTCGAGGATGCTGTCCATCAGTTCCTTGGTCACGTCGGGCTGGCCGATCTCCGTCACGTGGGCTGCGGAGTTGTGCAGCTCGTGCATCACGAAACGCATGTCGCGCAGCGGCGCCTGGTAGATCTGCATGGTCTGTCTCCCTCAGTTCCGTAGCGGCTTGCCGGTTTCGAGCATCTGCTCGATGCGAGCCAAGGTTGCAGGCGTCCTCAGCAGGCGCATGAACGCGCTGCGTTCCAGGTCTAGGATCTTGGTCTCCTTGACCGTATCCACGATGTCCGTGTCGCCGCCGGTCAGCACGCCCGCCAGCTCGCCCGACACCACGACGTCGTGCTTCGTTGCCAGGCCGGCACGGTGAAAGCCCGCGACCGCCTGGTCCAGCACGGCACGGCCGGACGGGCCCGGCAGCACGATCTCGCGCGGCGTCGGGGGCTGGTAATCGACCGCCATTTCGAGGGCGCGCGCCTTGGCGTCGGCCAGAAGGCGGTTGCGGTTCATCGTCACGCCGTCGGTCGGGCGCAGTACCAGCATCTCGCGCGCCTCCGCCGCCGATTTGCCGACCTTGGCGGTGCTGATCATCTCGAACACCTTCATCACCGCCGGCATCGGCCCGCGGGGAAGCTTGGGCGCGGTCGCCCAGCGGCCCAGCATCTCCTTGCAGCCGCCCCAGCCGGGCAGCAGGCCGACGCCACATTCGACGAGGCCGGCATAGGTCTCGGCATGCGCCTGCACCGCGTCGCTGTGCAGCAGGAACTCGCACCCGCCGCCGAGCGCCATGCCGGCGGGGGCGGACACCACCGGGAACGGCGCATATTTCAGCTTCTGCATCGTCTCCTGGCCGGTGCCGACCATGCTCTCCACCTGCATCCAGGCGGCGATGTTGGCCGCGAACAGGGCGAACCCGATATTGGCGCCGACGGAGAAATTGACACCCTCGTTGTAGATGACGAGCGCCTTATAGTCCTGTTTCACCAGTGCGACGGCCTTGCCGAGCAGCGTCATAACCTGCTCGTCCAGCGCGTTGCTCTTGCCGGTGAACTCCAGGCAGACGACGCCGTCGCCGATGTCCCAGAGTGCAGCGGACGCGTTCTTCAGCAGCGGCCTGGACACCCGCTTGACGTCTTCCAGCATCAGCACGCCGTCCGGGCGAACGATGTCGCGGTAGGTGCCGTCCAGACCCAGCCGCTGCCGTACGCCGTTCTCCACGCGGTAGAAGCTGCGTCCGGCGGCACGCTCCAGCATCGGTGCCACCACGAAATCATCGGCGCGCAGGCGTTCGATCAGCCAATCGGCGCCCACCATGTCGATCAGCTCGAACGGGCCGTGGCGCCAGTTGTAGCCGAGGCGCATGGCCTCATCGATGGCAGCGACGTCGTCGGTCGCTTCCGGCACGAGCTTGGCGGCGTAGCCCATCACGTGGCCCATGACGCGCCAGGCAAAGCGGGCGACCTTGCCCTGACCGGACATCATTCGGCGCAAGTCGCGGCCGGCGGCCGCGAGTTCCGGCAAATCGGCGGCGCGTTCGGCGCGGTACTCGCCGGTGTGCAGGTTCACGGCCTCCTTGGTGCGCCTGCCGCCGGTTTTGTCGAGGCGATAGAAGCCGCCCTTGCCTTTGCGGCCGGTGTAGCCGTCGGCAATCATCTTCTGCAATATCGGTGCTTCGTGGTTGATCGCGTGGAACGGGTCGTCGGCGGGCAGCGCGCTTGCCATGCTGGCGTTGATGTGCGGGCCGAGGTCCAGGCCCACGAGGTCCATCAGGCCGAACACGCCGGTCTTGGGAATGCCGAACGGCTGGCCCATGATGGCGTCCGCCTCTTCGACGGTCAGACCCTGCTCCATCGTTGCCGCCACCGCGCCGGTCATCCAGAAGATGCCCAGACGGTTGGCGATGAAACCCGGCGAATCTTTGCAGGAGACCACGGATTTACCGAGCGCCACGTCGCAGAAATCGGCCACGCGCGCGGCGAGTGCGCGATCGGTGAGCGGGCCGGTCACCAGCTCCATCAGGCGCATGTAGCGCGGCGGGTTGAAAAAATGCGTGATGGTGAAGTCGCGCGCGAAGCTCTCCGGCAAACCTTCGATCAAAGTCGCGAGCGGGATCGTCGAGGTGTTGGACGAGATCGCGGTGCCGGGCCGGCGCACCGATTCCAGCCTGCGATACAGCGCCTGCTTGATGTCCAGCCGTTCGACCACGACCTCGACGATCCAGTCGCATTCGGCGACACGCGCCAGGTCGTCCTCGATGTTGCCGGCCTCGATGAGTGTGGCGGCGGCAACCGACATGAACGGTGCAGGCTCGGTCTTCAGCGCGCGGGCGACGGCGCCCTCGGCCACCGCGTTCCGGTTCGCGCCATCCTTGGGCAGAATGTCGAGCAGCAGCACGGGCACGCCGGCGTTGGCGATCTGGGCGGCGATGCCGCACCCCATGACGCCGCTGCCGATCACCGCGACTTTGTTGAACAGCCCTGCGGGCTTGGGTATGCCGGCCATGTCTCAGACCGCTTCCAGCACGGTCGCGATGCCTTGTCCGCCGCCGATGCACTGCGTGGCGATGGCATAACGGCCGCCCTCGCGCTTCAGCAGGGACGCGGCCTTGCCGACGATGCGCGCGCCAGTGGCACCCAGCGGGTGGCCGAGCGCGATCGCTCCGCCATCGAGGTTCACCGTCTCCGGCCGGAAGCCGATCTCGCGCATGCTGGCGATCGCCTGGCTGGAGAACGCCTCGTTCAGCTCGACCACGTCCAGCTCGCCGGCGGCGATGCCCGCCCGCTCCAGCGCCTTGCGCGAGGCGCGCACCGGGCCGATGCCCATGATGTCGGGCTCGCAGCCGGAGACGGCCACGCTGCGTATGCGCGCCAGGATCGGCAGCTTGTGCGCGGTCGCGTAGTCTTCCGAACACACCAGCACGGCACTCGCACCATCGGTCAGCGGCGAGGACGTGCCGGCCGTCACCGTGCCCTCCTGGTCGAAGGCGAGCTTCAGCCCGGCCAGCGCCTCCTTGGTCGTGCCGGCGCGTATGCAGCCGTCCTGGTCGACGACGCCGCCCTTGACCGGGATCGGCACGATCTCGTCGGTGAACTTGCCGGCCGCCTGCGCTGCGGCTGCCTTCCTGTGGCTGGCCACCGCGAAATCCTCCTGCTGGTCGCGCGTGATCTGCCATTTGCGGGCCACGTTCTCGGCGGTCTCGCCCATGCCCATGTAAGCGCCGGGGTTCTTGGCGTGCAGCGTCACGTTGAACAGCGGGTTGTAGCCGCCCATCGGCACCCGGCTCATGCTCTCGATGCCGGCGGCGATGAACACGTGGCCGGCGCCCATCTGGATCTGGCCGGCAGCGATGTGAACGCTGCTCATGGAACTGCCGCAGAACCGGTTCACCGTCATGCCGCCGACGCTCAGCGGCAGGTCGGCGAGCAGCCCGATCAGGCGCGCCACGTTCATGCCCTGCTCGCCCTCGGGGAAGGCGGAGCCGACGACGATGTCCTCGACGTCCTCGGGCGCGACGCCGGTCCTGGCGATCAGCGCGCGTATCACCTCGGCGGCCATGTCGTCGGCACGCACCCGTGCCAATGCGCCCTTGTGGGCCGGCGTGAAAGGCGAGCGTGCGTAACCGGCGATGACGATACTGACCATTGTCCACTCCCGTTGTTGCGGCCGCCGGTGGCGCGCCGATATGCGTGTCTCAGCCGGCTTTTCGTGTTGCGGCCTGCTGCTTGAACGCCGCCTCGGCCTGGCGCTGCACGTCCTCCAGCTCGCCGATCGTCTGCTCCAAGGCGTGGAACTGCTCGCGCAGCGAGCCGAGGCGCTTGGCCACTGCGTCCCGCAACAGGCGTATCTGCTCGAGCTGACTGTGGTCGGCGTCGTAGAGGTCGAGATAGTCCTTGATCTCACGTAACGAAAAACCGAGGCGCTTGCCACGCAGGATCAGGATCATCCGCGCCCGGTCGCGCCCGGTATAGACACGCGTGCTGCCGGCGCGCTGCGGGCAGATCAGGCCCTTGTCCTCGTAGAACCGGATGGCGCGCGCACTGACGCCGAGGTCTCGCGCCAGCTGCGTCACCGTGTGGAACGCAGCGGTGCCGGACGCCGGCTGCGAGGGTCGTGAACCGGCCACAAGCTTCCCTATACGTCAACTAGATGACGTCGATATAGCAGCCGTGAGGGTCGTTGCAAGTCTGGGGCCTGGAGAACCCTGCCTTTGAACAAGGCTGTCGCGCCGGGTTCGATTGCGCGCGGCCTACGGAACGGCCTGGTCAGCTCTGCTGGTTTCGGGTGGCCGACGGCAGTTTGACCGTCAGCCCGTCCAGCTCGGGGGTCATCACGATCTGGCAGCCAAGCCGGCTGGTGGATTGCAGGCCGAAGGCGAGGTCCAGCATGTCCTCCTCGTCCTCGGTCGCCTTGGCGAGGCGGCCATACCAGGAAGGATCGACGATGACGTGGCAGGTGGAGCAGGCGAGCGAGCCTTCGCAGGCGCCCTCGATATCGACGCCGTGCTTGTGCGCCACCTCCAGCACCGACAGGCCGAGCGGCGCGTCCACTTCGCGCGGTACGCCGCTGCGCTCGATGAAAATCATCTTTGGCATGGTGTGCGTCAGCCCTCTGCTCGGATCGGCTCCGGCCGCAGCGCGTCGGCCGACAGGCGGCCATAGGCGTCGATCAGCAGGGTCGCCGCGTCCGTGATCTCGGCGGCGGAGGTAAAGCGTCCGATACCCACGCGCAAGGTGGAGGCGGCCTGGCCGGCAGACTGGCCCATGGCGATCAGCACGTGGCTGGGTGCAAGCGCCGCGGACGTGCAGGCCGAGCCGGTGGAGACAGCGACGCCTGGCACGGCCGCGATCAGGTCCAGGGCGCGCGGGGTCGGCAGGCGCAGGCTGAGGGTGCCGGCCGCGCGCGGTGCGGCGGCGTTCTGTGACAGGCCGGGGATGCCGTCGGCGAGAAGCGCCCATAGCCGGTCGCGCAGCGCGGCGATGCGGGTGCCGTCGGCCTCGCTCTCGATGCGAGCGATGCGGCAGGCCTCGCCGAACCCTACGGCCAGCGGGGCCGGGATGGTGCCGCTGCGCAGGCCACGCTCCTGGCCGCCGCCGGAGAACAGCGGGGTCAGCCGGACACGCGGGCGGCGTCTGACGTACAAGGCACCGATCCCCTTGGGGCCATAGAGCTTGTGCGCGCTCAGCGATGCCAAATGCAGGCCGTGCTCTTGCACGTCGATGGCGATCCGGCCGCCCGCCTGGGCGAGGTCGGAGTGGAACAACGCGCCGGCCGCGCGTGCCAGGCCGGCGATGGCGGCCAGGTCCTGGATCACGCCGGTCTCGTTGTTCACCGCTATGACGCTGACCAGCAGCGTGGGCGTGCGCAGGGCGTGGCGCAGGCGATCCGGGTCGAGCAGGCCGCTGCTCTCGACCGGCAGGATGTGCGGCTCGAACCCCTCGGCCGCCAGGTCGTGCACGCTTTGCAGGACGCATTTGTGTTCTGTGGCCAGCGTGACGATGCGTCGTGCCCGGGCATGGCCGGCAAAGCGGGCCGCCCCCTTGATGGCCAGGTTGTTGGCTTCCGTGGCACCGGACGTCAGCACGATTTCGCGCGGTTCGGCGCCGATCAGGGCGGCGATGTGGGCGCGCGCCGCCTCGACGGCACGCGACGCCTGCTGGCCGGCCGCGTGCTCGGCGCTATGCGGGTTGCCGAACCAGGTCTCGAAAAACGGCATCATGCACGAGACCACCCGCGGATCGCAGGGCGTGGTGGCCTGGCTGTCGAGGTAGATCATGCCGGCGCCAGTTCCCTCCGGACCTCGCTCGCGGCATAGGCGGCGATGAACCGGTCGATGTCGGCGCTCGTGGTGTTCCAGGCCAGCGACACCCGTATGGCGCAATCGGCCAGGTCGCCCAGGCCCATTGCGGCGAGCACGTGGCTGCTGGCAACCTTGCCGGAGCTGCAGGCGGCGCCGGCGGAGACGGCAATGCCGGCCAGGTCGAGCGCTATCACCTGCAGGTCGGCCCGACGCCCTGGTCGGGCCAGACAGGTGGTGTTGGGGAGGCGGCCGCCGCCGCCGCACACGATGGCACCGACCGACGCCTCGATCCGGTCACGCAGCGGGGCAAGGTGGGCAGCACCCTGGGCGACACGCAGCGCAGCCGCCAGTCCGGCGATGGCGGGCAGCGCTGGGGTGCCGCCACGCCGCCCGCGTTCCTGACCGCCACCGGCGATGAGCGGCTTCAGCGTGCGGTCCGCCGCCAAGACAAGGGCGCCCGCGCCTTTCGGGCCGCCGAACTTGTGGCCCGAAATGGCCAGGCTGTCGGCGCCGGTGTCGGCGAGGCAGACCGGAATGCGCCCGGCCGCCTGCACCGCATCCACGTGCAGCAGCGCGCCGTGCGATCGGCACAGCGCGGCGATTTCAGGCATCGGGTTCAGCGCGCCCGTTTCGTTGTTGGCCATCATCAGGCAGACCAGGGCGGGTCCCGGCCGAAGCAGGGCGTCCAAGGCGGCAAGGTCGGCCTGCCCGGTGCGCGTCACCGGCAGGATGGCGGCGTCGGGCGCCGCGCTGCGGACCGCCTCGTGTTCGGTCGCGCCCAGGATGACACGGCGGCCGACACTCAGGCCGGCCATGGCCAGTACGTTGGCTTCCGTGCCACCCGAGGTGAAAACGATTTGGGCGGGGGCGGCTCCGAACCGTTCGGCCACCACACTGCGTGAATCCTCCAGCAATCGCCGCGCTGCCCGGCCGGCCTGATGGACGGAAGCAGGGTTTCCGGTCAGCTCCATCGCTGCCAGGGCAGCCTCCCGTGCCTCGGGCCGAAGCGGCTCGGTGGCGTTGGCGTCCAGGTAGATCATCGCCCTCCATGTGGACCCAAGCGGGAGAAACATGAAGGCCATGTGACGATTTCAGTGTTAACTTGGAGGCGCCCCTGCCTATATCTGGGGCTGGGGCCGATAGTTCAGGCGAGTTTGCGGGCAGAACCTGACCGGCTCGCCCATCTGTCATGTTCGTGTCCGTGGCGGGCGAGGCAATGCACGCGCGGACGGCTTGCTTGAACGAAGGGCGCGTCATGCCTCGACGTTTCCTCCTGGAAGAACGAAGAAAATTCATGCCTGAGGTGATGTTCGCCGGCCCTGACGGGCGCTTGGAGGGTCGCTACCACCATAGCAAGGAGAGTGCGGCACCGCTCGCCCTCATCATGCATCCGCACCCGCTACATGGCGGGACGATGAACAACCGGATCAGCTACACGATGTATCAGAGCTTCCAGAAGCTCGGGTTTTCCGTGATGCGGTTCAACTTCCGTGGCGTCGGTCGCAGCCAGGGCCGCTACGATGGCGGTATCGGCGAGATCGGCGATGCCGCCGCGGCCCTCGACTGGATGCAGATGGTCAACCCGAGCCATGGCGGCCTGTGGATCGCCGGGTACTCGTTCGGCGCCTTTGTCGGCATGCAGCTGCTGATGCGCCGGCCGGAAGTGTCCGGCTGGATCTCCGTGGCGCCGCCGGCCAGCCACTACGATTTCGGTTTTCTGGCGCCTTGTCCATGCGGCGGACTGCTCATCCACGGCGATCAGGACGAACTCGTGCCCGAACCTTCGGTGCGCAAGCTGGTGGACAAGCTGAACACGCAGAAGAACGTGACGGTCGACTACCGCATCTTCGCCGGCGCCGACCATGTATTCGCGCACCATGCCGAACAGGTGGGCGAAGCGACCGAGGACTACGTGAAGAAGGTGCAGGCCCGAAAGACGATGGCGCTGGCGGCGGATTAACCGAGCCTGCACACTGCATGGTCGCGCGTTCGAGCGCGGAGTTTGCAACCGTCCATCAAGCGGCTGAGCGATTGACAGGTGTTGTCGGCTCGGGACTCCTGCCGCGCGTAAGCGTCTGGAGAGACCGATGAACAAACGCAACCTCGTCGCCGGTGCCGCCCTGGCCCTGGCAAGCCTTGCGGCACAGGGGGCTGAGAAGACAATGCCGCCCGGCAATGGCTGGGGCTTCGACATTTCGGGCATGGATCGCAGCGTCAAGCCTGGCAGCAGCTTCTACGACTATGCCAACGGGACCGCGACGAAGGCGATCGTCATTCCGCCGGACCGCACCAATTACGGCAGCTTCATCGCGCTGACGGACCTGTCGGAAAAGCGGGTGCACGGCATCCTCGAGGACGCCGCGGCCCATGTCGGCGCTCAACCTGGCGATGGCATTGGCAAGGCCGGTGCGCTGTATCACGCGTTCATGGACGAAGCGGCGGCCGAGGCGCACGGCGCAGCCCCGCTGAAGCCCGAGCTCGCACAGATCACGGCGCTGAAGACCGCGGCCGACTTTGCGGCCCTGCAGGGCCATGCCCAGTCCAGCTTTCAGGGCACGCTGTTCCAGCTGGGCGTGGAGCCAGACGCCAAGGACCCGACGAAATACGCCATCACCCTCGGCCAGGACGGTCTCGGCCTGCCCGACCGCGACTACTACCTGGCCGCGCAGTTCGCCGACAAGAAGGCGAAGTACCTGGGTTTCGTCACCAAGATGCTGACGCTTGCCGGCTGGGCGGACCCAGCCGGAAATGCTGCGCGGGTGATCGCCTTCGAACAGAAGATCGCCGAGGTGAGCTGGGCCCGAGCGGACGAACGCGACCCGGACCGTGTCTATAACCCGATGACCCCGGCCGAACTACAGAGCCAGGCGCCGGGCTTCGACTGGCCGGCGTTCTTCCGTGCGGCGGAGCTCGGCACACCGGACCGCGTCGTGGTGGCGGAGAAATCCGCCGTCATTAAGATCGCGGCACTGGCGGGTTCGACTCCGATCGGTGTTTTGCAAGCCTGGGCCGCTTTTCACCTGGCCACCAACGCGGCGCCGGTGCTGTCCAAGACCTTCGTCGACGCCAACTTCGAGTTCAACAATCACGAGTTGCAAGGCCAACCGCAGCAACGGCCACGCTGGAAACGGGCTGTGATGGCCACCGAACGCGCGCTCGGCGAGGCGGTCGGCGAGGTTTACGTCGACAAGTATTATCCGCCCGACGCCCAGGCGAAGATGCAGGCGCTGACCCACGACCTGCGTGCCGCCTTCCGCGTGCGCCTGGAACATAACGACTGGATGGCGCCGCAGACGCGCCAGAAGGCGGTCGAGAAGCTCGATGCGTTCGATTTCCAGATCGGCCGGCCGAAGAAGTGGCGGGACTATAGCGGGCTGACCATCACCAGCAGCGACCTGTACGGCGACGTGGAACGTGGAACGGCGTTCGAGTGGGCGTTCCAGCGCGGTCATCTCGGCCATCCGGTGGACCATGACGAGTGGGTGATGACCCCGCAGACGGTGAACGCCTACAACAATCCCGTGTTCAACGAGGTGGTGTTCCCCGCGGCCATCCTGCAGCCGCCGTTCTTCGACAGGAACGCCGACCCGGCCATCAACTACGGCGCGATCGGCGGCGTGATCGGGCACGAGATGACGCATGGCTTCGACGACGAGGGCCGCAAGTTCGACGCCCACGGCCGGCTGCATGATTGGTGGACCGAGGAGGATGCGAAGCGGTTCGATGCGCTCGGCAAGCGCTTCGGCGCCGAGTACGCGGCGATGGACATCCTGCCAGGCGCCCACATCAACCCGGCTCTGACGATGGGCGAGAACATCGCCGATCTCGGCGGGCTGACCCTGGCGCTGGACGCCTACCATGCGTCGCTGCACGGCCAGGCTTCGCCCGTGCTGGACGGGCTGACCGGCGACCAGCGCGTGTTCCTCGGCTGGGCCCAGGTGTGGCGCGCCAAGGTCAGGCCCGATGCGGCCCGCCAGCGTCTGGTGGTGGACCCGCATTCCCCGCCGGTCGCGCGGGTAAACGGCCCGGTGCAGAACATCGACAGCTGGTACAAGGCCTTCGACGTCCAGCCGGGTGAGGCGCTCTACCTGACGCCAGCCCAGCGCGTGAAGATCTGGTAGGCGTGCCGGCCCGCCCTGCCGCGGTCAGCTGCGCAGATCAGCCAAGGCGTGCGGCAGGGCGTCGGCCAGGAGCCGTGCCCAGTGCTGCTGACCCGACGCCTCGGCGATCAGGTCCTGCCGTATCTCCAGCTCCACATAGGGTATTCCCCGCCCTTCGGCGTGAACCGGGACGGTGTAGTCGGAGTCGTCGCCCATGCTGTAGGGCTCGTTCTCGCCAGTGTGGATACCGGCTTCTGTCAGCCTTGCGGCCAGGGCCAGCGAGAGGTCCGGGTCGCGGTTGAACAGGACGCCGGCCTGCCAGGGCCGGGCCTGTCCGGCCATGACCGGCGTGAAGCTGTGCATCGCGACCAGCACGGCCGGCTGACCGGCCGCGAGGCGCCGGTCGAGCTCGGCGCCGATCGTCTCGTGGTATGGGGTGAACACCTCGGCGATCCTGGCCGCCTGCGACGCGTGTGGCAGGTCGATGTTGGCCGGGATATCGGTCCCGTCACTTCGGCGGATGATGGACGTCAGGTGGCCGGGCCGGCGATTGCAGTCGATCACCAGCCGCGAGTAGACCTGCTCGATCAACGTCGCCGCGAGCATCGGCGCCAAGGCCGCGCACACGCCTGCGATGCCGATATCCCAGGCAATGTGCCGGTCCCAATCCGCTTTCGGCACGCCGAGGTCCCCGAGCTTGGCGGGTACGTGACGTCCGGCATGGTCGCAGACCAGCAGGAAGGGCGACGGGGCACCCGGGTTGTGGAGCCGAACCGGGTCAGGATCGCCCGGCCCGAGCAGGAGGGCGTCAGACATCGGCGGCCGGAGAGGAAACGCTGGGCATGACGGTTGCATAGACCTTCCGGCCGGCTTGGCCCAGCATCGCGCACTGCCTGCCTTACGGAGATCGTGGAAATCGGACGATGCCGCTTCTGACCGTTCGACACACCTCCACCTACCGCTACAAACAGCCCGTAGCGTTCGGCGAACATAGGGTGATGTTCCGGCCGCGTGACAGCTACGACCAGCGCTTGTTGCACGCGGCCCTGACCGTGACCCCGGAGCCCGTCTCGGTGCATTGGATGCACGACGTGTTCGGCAACTGCGTGGCCTGCGTGGGCTTCTCCGGCCGGTCGAAGACGCTTCGTTTTGAAAGCGTGATCGAGCTTGACCATGCCAGCCGGGAGATGCTGCATTTCCCGGTCTCGCCGCACGCCGAGTTTCACCCGTTCGCCTACGAGCAGGAGGACATGCCGGACCTGCTGCGCTCGATCGAACGGCAGTACCCGGACCCCGGGCGCGAACTGGCGGACTGGGCGGCAGGGTTCACCCGCGGCTTCGCGCCGGTCCGCAGCGCCGACCTTCTGGCGCGCATGACACATGCGATACGCCGCGATTTCGCCTATGTGCGGCGCGAGGAGGCGGGCACCCAGGAGCCGCTGGTCACGTTGAAGCGGCGCAGCGGCTCGTGCCGCGATTTCGCGCTGCTGATGATGGAGGCGGTGCGCTCGCTCGGCTTCGCTGCCCGTTTCGTGTCCGGCTATCTCTACTCGCCGTCCGGCGAGAACGGTGCCCCGCCGGATTTGCGCGTGGGCGGCGGCTCGACCCACGCCTGGGTGCAAATCTACCTTCCGGGCGCTGGCTGGATGGAGTTCGATCCGACCAACGGCATTGTTGGCAGCCATGATTTGATACGGGTGGCCATTGCGCGCGATCCGAGGCAAGCGGTGCCGCTTTGGGGAAGCTGGACCGGGTTTCCGAGCGATAGTCTGGGCCTGACGGTCGAGGTGAGTGTCACCCGGTCGGGCTCGACAGACCGAAACGAGTTGGCGAGCACGTCACGCCAAGCTGCAAGGAGTTGAGCGTTCATGCGAATCCACGCGGGCTACGAGATCAGCTTCGATTGCTTCCAGGCAACGCCGATGATGCTGGCCATCAGCGTCCACCCGAGCCGCGCCCACGACCTGCTGACCGGGGCGGCGATCACCTACACGCCGCACGTGCCTCTCAGCACGTACATCGATGCCTTCGACAACCTGTGTACACGCATCCTCGCCCCGCCCGGACGGACGACGATCCAGACCGCGTTCGACATCCACGATACCGGCCTGCCCGACGAGGCGAACCCGTCCGCCCAGCAGCACAACGTGGAGGACCTGCCGCCGGAGCTGCTGGTGTTCCTGCTCGGCAGCCGCTACTGCGAGACCGACAGGCTGTCCGACACCGCCTGGTCGCTGTTCGGACATACCGCCCCTGGCTGGGGCCGCGTCCAGGCGATCTGCGACTTCGTTCACAGCCACATCAAGTTCAACTACCAGGACGCCCGCTCCACCCGGACCGCCTGGGACGGCTACCAGGAAGGACGCGGCGTGTGCCGCGACTACGCCCACCTGGCGGTGGCGTTCTGCCGCTGCATGAACATTCCGGCACGCTACTGCACCGGGTATCTGGGCGACATCGGCGTGCCGCTCGCCGACGCGCCAGGCGATTTCTCCGCCTGGTTCGAGGCCTATCTCGGCGGCCGCTGGTACACCTTCGACGCACGGCACAACATGCCGCGGATCGGCCGCATCCTGATGGCGCGCGGACGGGACGCGACGGATGTTGCGATCTCTACCGTGTTCGGCCCCTCCGTGCTGTCCGGCTTCACCGTGGTGACCGACGAGATCAAGGAAGGATAGCGCGGCCCTTGCCGAGCATCGCCACATCTGATTTCTGCGGCTCATGACCAGCATGACACCGCGCGCGGAAGCCGAGGCGAGCGCACGCCGCGAACGGGAGGCGGCGGCGCTGCGCGAGAACCTGCGCCGCCGTAAGGCACAGCTTCGGTTGCGTGAGAACGAGGGCAGCCCGGCGCCCCCGCCGCAAATCGCCCCGGACAGCGACTAGACGCGGCCGCCGCCATGCCCGTCATGCCCGATCACTGGATACGCCGCATGGCGGCCGAACACGCCATGATCGACCCGTTCGTGGAGACGCAGAAGCGCGAGGGCGTGATCAGCTACGGCCTGTCCAGCTACGGCTACGATGCGCGCGTCGCCGACGATTTCCGCGTCTTCACCAACGTGGACAGCGCCATCGTCGACCCCAAGGATTTCTCCGAGACCAGCTTCGTGACACGGCGCACGCCGGTCTGCATCATCCCGCCCAACAGCTTCGCGCTCGCCCACACCGTCGAGTATTTCCGCATCCCGCGCGACATACTGGTGATCTGCCTGGGCAAGTCGACCTATGCGCGCTGCGGCATCATCGTGAACG
>CAXTJP010000030.1:0-26320 GCA_964244615.1 uncultured Acetobacteraceae bacterium | reverse complement strand
GTCGCGCAGCGCGCAAAGCTCGGCCGCGGGCCCGTCCAGCGCGCCGCCGGCGGCCAGCACGCCCAGGCCGTGGCCGTGCAGGAACTCGAAGGTCGGGCGGGATCCGCGCAGTTCCGCCCACAGGCGCCAGACGCCGAAATCGCCCTCGTGCACGTTGGTGTCGTGGAACAGCACGATGGCGCGCGGCGAAAGCTTGGGCACCCAGCTGGTGAAATCGTGCTCCACGTCCTCGTAGCGGTGCCGGCCGTCGACGTGCAGAAGGTCTACGCTGCCGTCCGGCACGTGGGCGAGCGCCTCATCGAAGGTCGCGCGCAGCAGGGTGGAAAAAGCGGCGTAGCGCTGGTCGTGAAAGCGGCGCAGGTCGGCGTAAACCTCGTCGCCGTAGAAGCCCGCATGCTCGTCGCCGCGCCAGGTGTCCACCGCCAGCGCGCGGGCGTCGAGCTTGCCGCGCAGCACCGCCTCGCAGAACGCGGCGTAGGAGACGCCGTTATGCGCGCCCAGCTCGACGATGCTGGCCGGGCGGTGCACGCCGACGATCCAGTGCGCGAACGGAACGTGGCCGAACCAGGCGCTGTCCACGCCCAGCCGGGCCGGCTGCCAGAACAGCGCGTCCAGCGCCGGGTCGGTCAGCGCCGCCAGATCCGCACGGGCCATGTCGATGCTCATTGGAAACTCTTCGAGGACGTGACGGGGTTGGTGGCCGCGTGACCCGACGCGACGCGCGCCAGCGTGGCGCGCAGGGCGTCCGCCTGCGCCTGGTAGTCGATGATGTCCGCACGGGCGGGGTTGACGAAGGCCGCGAGCCGGGCGGGTTCGTCGAGCAGCGCCTCGACAGCCCGGCGCAGCCCCTCGTGGCCGCCGTCGAGCGGGATCAGGGTGCCGTTCCGGCCCTGGGTTATCGCCTCGGCCGGACCGCCGCCTTCGGTCGCGATGACCCAGACGTCGCGAACCAGCGCCTCGCGCACCGTCAGACCGAAGCTCTCCTTCCATTGCGAGGGGAACAGCAGCACGTCGATGCCCTCAAAGAACGCCTCGATCTCGTCCTGGGTGTAGGCGGGAACGATGCTGAGCCTGCCCTGCACGGTCCAGTCCGACGCATCGACCGACGAGAAACCGAGCTTGAGCGTGTTGTCCACCAGGACGAGTTCCCAGTCGCCGCGACCCAGCGCCTCGAAGGCGCGCTTGACGATGGAGAAGCCCTTCACCTCGACGTCGCCGCCGACATAGGCGAAGCGCAGCACGCCCGGGTGGCGGGCGCGGCGGGCGCGCGGCGGCAGGCGAACGCCGTTCGGCGCCACCTCGATCCGCGCCGGCGCGATGCCGTTGGCGAGGTAGAGCTGCCGATGCGCCTCGCTGGGCGAGAGCAGCAGGGCCGCCCCGTCCAGCGCGCCGCGCAGCAGGGCGCGGCGGTGCTCGAGGTGCCGGGCGCCGGGCAGGCAGCTCTGGCAGACATGCAGGTCGATGGCCCTCTGGAAGCAATACCGGCCGTTCCCCTGCACCATGAACTGGCGGGCGCACAGCCACCACGCATCGTGCAGCGTGATCACGTAAGGGATGTTGCGGTCGAGGCAGGCGGCGGCGAGGCTGCCGCTCAGCCATTGCACGGCGTGCAGGTGCACCACGTCCGGCTGGACCGAGTCCAGCACCTGGCCGAACAGCGCGCCGGCATCGGGGTTGTCGAACTCGGCCACCACGTCGCCGTCGGCCACCGGAATGGCGAACACGGCGATGCCGTCCTGGTGGGTTCGCGCCACCGCACGGTCGGCGGCGCCCGCCGGCAGGCCGGTGGCTACGTGCACCTCGGTGTCGGCCCGGTCGTGCAGCCGGCGCGCCATCTCCTCGACCACCAGCGTGGCGCCGCCGAAGCTGCGTGGCGCGTAGTAGATGTTGGCGAACAGCACGCGCAGCCCGACGGGACGACGCAGATCGGGGGTGCCGGCCAGCAGCGGCGCCACCTGCGTGCGGGCGATCGCCTGCGGATCGTAGCGGGCCAGCGTGTCGTCCAGCGCCGCCCGGCCGAGCCGCGCGCGTAACGCTGCGTCGTCGGCCAGTGCGGCAAGCGCGGCGAACCACGCCGCCTCGCCCTCGGCCAGCATGCCGTTCACGCCATGGCGCATGATGTCGGCGAAGTGCGCGCGCGGCGAACAGACCGAGGGGACGCCCAGGATGGCCGCTTCGAGGAACTTGATGTTGCTCTTGGCATCGTTGAACGGCGTGGCTTCAAGCGGCGCGATGCTGATGTCGCTTTCGGCGAGCAATTGCAGGTAGCGCGGGTAGGGACTGGGCGGCAGCCGTTCCACGCGGTCGCCGAAGGCCTGAAAGCCGGGCGGCAGGGTCAGCTCGCCCACGACGCGCAGGTGGATGTCGGGGTAGGCTTGCAGCAGGCCAAGCAGGGCGGGTGCCGCCTCGCGGAAATCGGCGTCGTGCGTCTTGGTGCCCGACCCGTAGGTGACGCGCAGACCGTCACGGGCCGTGCTGCGGGCGGACCGCAGCCTCGCCGCCAGGCCGAGCGTTTCCGCGTCGAGCGCGTTCTCCACCACCGCCACCCGAGCCATGCCCGAGGCGCGCATGGCCTGTGCCAGGCCCGGGGTGCTGGCGATGCCGGTGTCGCAGGCCAGCATGGCGGTGCGATAGAGGTCGACGCCGGAGAGGATGCTGTCGCGAAGGGCCGGGTCCAGCTCGTCGATGTTGCGGTTAAGCAGGAACTGGTCGCGGTCGAAGATCAGGTCGTCCACCTCCCAGGCGACCGACAGGCCGAGCCGGTGCATGCGATCCAGCAGATGGAGCACCGGCGGGAAGGCGGGCACGCGGTAGAAGATCACCTGGGTGGCCAGCGACGCGGCCGACAGGCACGCCTCGGTGAAGCGCCAATCCACCACGCGGCACGGCCGGCCGAGGCGGGAGAGATGTTCCTGCTTCTGCCAGACCCGGTACTTCGCGCATTGCGGCAGGGTCAACTCTGCCACGATCAGCACGGACGGGGCCAGGACCTGCGCTGGCGGGGGCATCGTCACGCCCGCGTTGTCGGCCAGCAGGGCCGCGACCGCCGCATCGAGCGCCGAGGGAACCGTCGGCACGCCAGCTGCCGGCCTGCTGGCGGCCAGACGCTGCCGGAAGCCGGATGCGATGGCGGCGGCGCCGTCGCGGCGCATCGCGGTCCCGAGACGACGCACCCTCTGCCCGTTCGGACTGTCAGCCGAGAGGCCGCCGCGCAGCACGTCCACCGCCAGGCGCAGCGGCCGGGTCAGGCGCCAGAACCGGCTGGACTGAACAAGCGCCACCTCGCGACGCAGCCGGTCGGCCTCGGTGCCCTGCGCTCCCGCCCGCATGCCCTGCAGGGCGACGCTGGCCGCCGACTGGCGCGCCAGCGCCTCCCAGCGGGCGGCGTCGCGCCTTGCCTGGGCGAGTTCGCCCCTCAGCTCGGCCGAGCTCGATTCGGAGACGGGCGCGTCGTCGGGCATCGCAAGGGAAGTATAATGCATGGCCGACACGCACAAGTTGAAGGCGGTGGCGTGTTGCAGCCGGGCGGGCCTAGCGCAGCAGCAGCCGCGGCACGCCTTCGGTGTCCATGCAGGCGAAACTCAGCGCCGCCGTCCAGCACAGCAGCGATACGGCCCCGGCGATCCGGGCGGAGGCGGGCAGTCGCAGGCTGGCGGCCAGGGCGCTCACGTAGCCGGTGCGGTGAAACACGGCCGCGTTGGCCAGCCCCAGCCCGATCGCCACCAGCTTGGGCGTCCAGTAGGCGTGCGCGCCGACATGCACCGGGTCGTACAGGAACAGCGCCACCCCGGTCGCCAGCGCCACCGCGAAGGTTGCCCATAGCCAGGGCAGCACGTGCTCGGCAAAGCCGCGCAGCGGGACCGTGCCGCGCCAGCCCATCAGACGGAAATCCAGCAGGCCGATGCCGCCGAAGAAGGCCGACATCGAGACCAGGTGCAGCATGCGCACCAGGTAGTGCATGGGCTGGACGGCGAAGTGATACGGCCGCCAGTCGAGCGTTACCAGCAGCTGGGTCGGGATACGGATCGGGTCGAAGATGCTGGGATCGGCCATTGTCTGCTTGATGGTTGGACGAGTGGGCCCACGTGGCTGTAGCAAAGTCGGGGCTTGTTATTGCGAACGCTTCGCATTAACAACCCTGGCGTAGAACGAGGAATCGCCCCCATGCGGCCCGAGCGCAAGCTGTCGGCTTGCACAACGACCTTGCCGACGCGGCCATTGTCCGCCTGGCTGTTTCTGGCGGCCCTGACTGCCGCGCCGGTGGCGCAGGCCGCCTCGGTGCAGGTCACGCTCAAGGACCACCATTTCTCCCCGGCGCAGATCAGCGTGCCCGCCAACGAGCGTTTCCGGCTGGAAGTGACCAACCAGGACGCGACCCCGGCGGAGTTCGAGAGCAGCGACCTGCGCGCGGAGAAGATCGTGGTGCCCGGCGGCCGCGCCGTGGTGATGGCCGGGCCGCTGAAGCCCGGCACCTACAGCTTCTTCGACGATTATCATCCGGACATCGCCCGCGGCAGCGCTCGGGCGGTTGTTCCAGGTCAGGAGTAGACGATGCTTGCCAGCCTGGTGATCGTGTTCCGCGAGGTGTTCGAGGCCGGCCTGGTCGTCGGCATCGTGCTCGCCGCAACCCAAGGGGTGGCCGGGCGGGCAGCCTGGATCGCCGGCGGGATCGGCGCCGGCCTGCTCGGGGCCGCCGTGCTGGCGGCGTTCGCGGGCGCGCTGGAGGCGGCGTTTTCCGGCGCCGGGCAGGAGGTGTTCAACGCGGTCATCCTGTCGGCGGCCGTGCTGATGCTCGGCTGGCACCAGATCTGGATGGCCTCGCACGGACGGCAGATGGCGGCCGAGATGAAGTCCATGGGCCGCGACGTGGCGCTGGGCCGGCGCTCGCTGTTCGCGATGGCGCTGGTGGTGGCCGTGGCGGTGCTGCGCGAGGGCGCCGAAGTGGTGCTGTTCCTCTACGGCATCGCGGTTTCCGGCCACGAGGGCTGGGGCGCGCTGCTGGCGGGCGGCATGGCGGGGGTGGCCGGCGGCGCGCTGGTCTCGCTGCTGCTGTATCGCGGGCTGGTGGCGATCCCCGTGCACCGGCTGTTTGCGGTCACGGGCTGGATGATCGCGTTGCTGGCGGCCGGCATGGCCGGCCAGGCGGCCGCCATCCTGGCTGGCGCCGACCTGATCCCGGCCTGGGGCTACCAGCTTTGGGACACGTCGTGGCTGTTGCCCGAGGACAGCATACCGGGCCGCGCGCTGCAGGCTCTGGTGGGCTACGCGGACCGGCCGATGGGCGTGCAGCTGGCGGCCTGGGTTGCGGCGCTGGTGATCCTATCGGTCGGTGCCCGCCTGGTGCGTGGCGCGTCGGCCGGCCCGGCCCGGCCCGCCGGTGCGTCCCGCCTTTCGGCCGCGCAGGTGCGGCCATGATCCGCGCCTGCATCGTGGCGCTGGGGCTGGTCGCGGCGCAGCCGGCCGTGGCGCGCGAGTTCTTCATCGGCGGGCCGGTGCACCAGCACGACATGGAGATCGTGGCCAACTACCTGGTCGGAATCGAGATGGCGCCGATGACGCCGGGCATGCCGATGGGCGCAGACGTGATCCACCTGGAAGCCGACGTCCACGCCACGGCCGACAACATCTACGGCTACGCAGACGGCGCCTGGGTGGCGTACCTCACCATCGGCTACACGGTGAAAAAGGACGGTAGCGGCTGGCAGGCGACGGGAACGCTGCACCCGATGCAGGCGCGCGACGGCTCGCACTACGCCGACAACGTACGCATGGACGGCCCGGGCCATTACGCGGTGACGTATCGGTTCACCTCGCCGGAGAGCGCGGGCTTCATGCGCCACGTAGACAAGCAGACCGGCGTGCCGGCCTGGTGGGCGCCTTTCGAGCAGAGCTTCTCGTTCGCCTACCCGCAATCCTGACCTGCGTGCCTAGGTCGCGTGACCATGCATTCAGCCAAGATGACTGTAGTAATCTTGAACAACCTAGGCTGTAAGTAGCCACGTCTACTGAGTGTGCACGTGCTTGAAGAGCATCAATGCCGGATAACCTTCCGTAGGGCCAAGCCGTGCGCGGGAGTAGGCTGCCGAAGTGAAGCCGGTGGCTGCTATCTGAAAAATAGTTAGCGAGAGCACGATAGCGCCGGCGCGGTTTAGCTTAGCACCGGATAGAGATGCCGCCCACGGCGCTAACCCAAGACAGGCGAGCATGAAGAGCAGTGGCGCAAACTCGACGCGGTAGCGAAAAGCGAGGTACCACGCGATCAGCATCAGGCCAGGTGCGAACGAGAGGCCGGCCACCACGGCGGAGGCGCCGGGGACAGAACGTCTCTTGATTAGGAGAAAAACACCGTAGGCAGCGAAGACGCACCACAAGGGATCGGTGATGAGAAAGCTTGATGCCGGAAGTTCAAGTGCGTCGAAGCGGGCGGCCAGAAATGGGGCAATCGGAACAAGACGATCGAGCGCTGGTGTCCAGACTGGCCCGATATAGTACATCAATCCAATTCCTAGACGAACTGGATTGAACAGGCCGTAATGCTGTAGCCGCGACAGCCGGTCCGGGTGAAGTCGAATTTGAAAAAGCTGATCGCGCAAGTCGGCAAATTCAAAAGGGTTGTGCCACCGCCCCTCATTCACCGCCGCTGTAGCCAAAATGAACACGGCGAGGAGCAAAACCGGACTCCAAGACCAGCGTGGAATCAACGGTCCTGCTTCCGACCTGCAAAGCCAATGAGTATGGAGCGCGCGCACTATCAGCATAGCAGTGGCGGCGCACAATCCGGCGCCGGTGGTCACCCGCGTCAGAAGACACAGGCCGGCGCATAAGCTCATTGCGCACAAATCGGGGCATGTGAGGGTGCGTTCACGTTTCAGACTGCCTAGGGCAATCAAGACAAACAGCATTGCAAGAGCCCAGGCCCAGAGAATTGGTTCGTGGTAGAGCAAAGGCCCTTTCGCGCCGAGCATGATGGCCGGACCGCTAAGAAGCGCTGCGGCAATCAGTGACGGTGCCAATACCCGGCGTGTCGCATATTCGGCACGGGAGATTACACTCAGAAGCGTACGAGCTTGAGCGCCGGCCCCTAGCAACATTGCACACAGGCAAGAACCCATCTCGACATGCAATACTTTCCAGTTCGGCATCAGAACTATCGGTAGCCTCAAAAGGGCTGGTAACGGCCGAAATAGGCGTATGTCTTGCCATCGTGGCTGAAGGCCTCGTAGCGAATAGCCGCTGGATCGACGTCCCATTCTCCACGGAGGAGATGATCAAGCATACTATTGAAGGTAAGCCCCAAAGAATCAGTCCCGGCATTGCGATGCTGGCCAGCCAAGAGAATGATCGTATATAAAGGCGCGACACAGGCCAGCGGAATAAAAGTAGATTTCCAACTGCTGAGTATCTGTGCACGCTGGATGTTTATTTTTGATGGCGCGTGCGGTGGAGACATGTTCCATTCTTGTTTGATGGCCACCGCCTTACAGGACGCGCTTGCGGCAGGATGATCAGCTAGGCCGGGCGTGTTTCCACGGTGACGTGCGACAGGGTTCGGAACTGGGCCAGCCGGGCGCGGTAGAACTCTGCACCGCGGTTCTCCGGGCTGGTGACGCAGACGATGGCGCCGAGGTGGCCGGGGCCCAGGCGCCACAGGTGGAAGTCGGTCAGGCGGTCGCCTTCGTCCTCGATCGTGCGTCTTATGCGGTCGGCCATGGCGTGGTCGGGGTTCATGTCCAGCAGGATCGCCCCGGTGTCGCGCACCAGGCTCCAGGCCCAGCTGGCGATCACGACCGCCCCCACCAGCCCGGCCAGCGGATCCATCCACAGCCAGCCGAAGGTGCGTGCCAGCAGCAGGCCGACGATGACCAGCACTGACACCGCGGCGTCGGCGGCGACGTGCACCAGGGCGGCGCGCATGTTGTTGTCCCGGTGCGCGGCGTGGGCGTGCCCGGCATCGCCGTGGTCGTGCGCCGCGTGGTCGTGGCCATGATGATGGTGCTCGCCGCGCGACAGCAGCCAGGCCGAGGCGACGTTGACGCCGAGACCCAAGGTGGCGATCGGCAACGCCTCCTCGAACCGGATGGGGACGGGCGCCAGCAGCCGCAGCATCGCCTCGTAGCCGATCAGCAGCGAGATCATGGCCAGCACGATGGCGCTGGTGAAGCCAGCCAAGTCGCCCAGCTTGCCGGTGCCGAAGCTGAAGCGCGGGTCGGTCGCGTGCCGGCGCGCGTAGCGGTAGGCCAGCGCCGCCAGCAGCAGCGCACCCGCATGGGTCGTCATGTGCAGCCCGTCGGCCACCAGGGCGATGGACCCGAACAGGGCACCGCCGACGATTTCCAGCACCATCATCGCGCCGCACAGCCAGATCACCGCCCAGGTGCGGCCTTCGGCGTGTTCGTGGCCGGCGCCCAGGAAGACGTGGCTGTGGGCGGTGTTCGTCTGCATGCGCCTATTTGGGTCGAAACCACGCCGAAACGCCACAGCCTTGTGCCGGTCGCGGCAGCATGGGCTCCAACACCCCGGCGGTCAGGCCCGCGTCAGCGCGCGGCGCAGCGGGGAGAGCGGTGCGGCGTCGTCGGCCGCCGGCTGGTAGGCGACCTGGAACTGGCGCAGGGCCGCGCGCCAGGGTGCGAGGTCGGTGCCCTCGCGCAGCTCCACCGTGGTCACGCCGCAGCGGACCAGGAACAGGTACTGGTCCGGCAGGAGATGGCCGCGGGCGCGTACCTCCCCCGCGAAACCGTGGCGTTCGCGCAGTGCCCGCGCCAGGCTGAAGCCGCGCCCGTCGCGGAAGGTGGGGAACTCCACGACCACGAGCGCCAGCCTGGGCAGCCAGCGCTCGACGGTGGACAGCAGCGAGCCCGGCGGCAGGGACACGCCGACGCGTCCGACATGGTGGCGCAGCGCCCCCTCGTCGAGCGAGAGGCGTTCGGGCGAGACGATGACGTCGCCGCAGGGCGGCGGTGCCGCGTCGTCCAGGGAGATCCATGGGTCGTCCACGATCTCGCCCGCGGCGATCAGCATCGTCTCAGGCCGCGCCATACAGCGCCTCCTTGAACGGGGCGGCGCCCAGCCGGCGGTAGGTCTGCAGGAACGCCTCGCCCGGCGCGCGCTGCGCGGTGTAGACGTCGACGATCTTGGCCACCGCGTCGACCACCTCATGCTCGCTGAACGAGGGGCCGACGATCTGGCCGATGGCGGCGTCCTCGCCGGCGTCGCCGCCGAGCGTCACCTGGTAGTACTCCTCGCCTTTGCGGTCCACGCCGAGCAGGCCGATATGGCCGACATGGTGGTGGCCGCAGGCGTTGATGCAGCCGGAGATGTTGGTGGTGAGCACGCCGATCTCGCGCTGCCGGTCCATGTCGGCGAAGCGCTCGGCGATGCGCTGGGCGATCGGGATCGCCCGCGCGTTGGCCAGCGCGCAGTAATCGAGGCCGGGGCAGGCGATGATGTCGCTGACCAGGCCGCGATTGGCGGTGGCTAGCCCCAACGGCCCGAGTGCCGTCCACAACGCGTACGCCGCATCCTGCCGCACGTGCGGCAGGACCAGGTTCTGCGTGTGCGTCACCCTGATCTCGCCGAACGAGTAGTGGTCGGCGAGGTCGGCGATGGCGTCCATCTGGTCGGCGGTGGCGTCGCCCGGGATGCCGCCCACCGGCTTGAGCGAGATCACGGCGCAGAGGTAGCCCGGCTCGCGGTGGGGGTGGGTGTTGGCATCGAGCCAGTGGGTGAACGCAACGTCGCGGGACGGCGCGCCGCGTGCTGGATCGTCCGCCAGCCGGGCGAAGGGCGGCGGGGCGAAATGCGCGCGTATCTGGTCCACGATGTCCGGCTCCAGCCGGTACTTCGCGTGCGGCATGGCGGCGAACTCCGCCTCCACCTCCTCGCGGAAACGGTCGGCGCCGAGCTCCTGTACCAAGATCTTGATGCGTGCCTTGTAGATGTTGTCGCGCCGCCCGTGCGCGTTGTACACGCGCAGGATCGCCTCCATGTAGGCCAGGAAATCCGGCTCCGGCAGGGCGTCGCGCATCAGCACGCCGATGACCGGGGTGCGGCCCAGCCCGCCGCCGGCATAGACCTCGAAGCGGATTTCGCCGTCCACGCGGCGGGTTCTGACGCCGATGTCGTGGAAGCGGGCCGCGACCCGGTCAGACGGGCTGCCGGTGACGGCGAACTTGAACTTCCGCGGCAGGAACGAGAACTCGGGGTGCAGCGTCGACCACTGGCGCAGGATCTCGCAATAGACGCGCGGATCGACGATCTCGTCGGCCGCCGCACCTGCGAACTCGTCGCTGGTGACGTTGCGTATGCAATTGCCGCTGGTCTGGATGGCGTGCATGTCGACGTCGGCCAGCACGCCGAGAATGTCGGGCGTGTCCGCAAGCGCCGGCCAGTTGAACTGGATGTTCTGCCGCGTGGTGAAATGGCCGTAGCCGCGGTCGTAACGGCGCGCGATGTAGGCCAGCTGACGCAGCTGCGTGGCACTGAGCACGCCGTAAGGAATGGCCACGCGCAGCATGTAGGCGTGCAACTGCAGGTACAGGCCGTTCATCAGGCGCAGCGGCTTGAACTCGTCTTCCGACAGCGCGCCGGAGAGGCGGCGTTCCACCTGGTCGCGGAACTGCGCCACGCGATCACGCACGAACTGCCGGTCGGCCGCGTCGTATTTGTAGAGGCGCGCATCGGGCGAGGCGTCGCGCGCGGCGGCCGGCGTGCTGTTCATGGCTGGACCTCTGCGGGCAGGTGTCGACCGAACGCGGTGGTGGGGCCGAAGGCGCGCACGCGTTCGCGGTAGGTGACCGGCAACATGCGGCCGGACGGGACGACGTCGACGAGGTGCACCTCGACGATCGCGAGCTCGCGCCGGTCGCTCGTGGCCTCTGTCATGGCGTCGGCTGCTTCCGCCTCGGTCTGCAGGATGGCCGCGTCCTCGAACCGGCGGGTCCAGGACCGGTCGCCGGCGAGCCAGACCACGTGGCCCTCACGCAGGTCGTTGCCGCTGATGGCGAACGGGCCGGCGCCGCGCCTTACGATCTTCTTCTCCGCCATCGCCTGCTCCAGCCTTGCATCCCGGGCGTGAGCCACGGCGCGTCCGACCCGTGCTGCGAACCCAGAGAGGCGTTCAGATCGACCGGGGCGGCTGGTAATTCAAGATGTGGCGGGCTGTCCGGCACTCGGGTGCTTGCCCAGGGCGCAGCACGACTGCTAACAGGCCGTTAGTATTGCTGACGCGTTGCTGGGTCGAGCGGTTCAGCGACGCGTTGCGGCAGCGGCGCCTGCCGTTATTATGACGCAACGTTTACGGCTGGAAGTGCCGCCACGCACGAGGAGGTTGCCATGGGCGTTGCCCTGATCTGCTGGGGACGGTTCCTGACCGCGGACAACCAGAAGATCACCGTGCCTGCGCCGACGACCGATGCCGGCAAGCCCTGGCTGTGGGATTTCCTGGCCGGCGAGGTGCACGCGCTGCGTCGGGCGGGCTTCACGGCGCTGCAGTTGCCGCCCTGCGGCAAGGCGCAGGGCGGGGCCTATGCCGGTTGCGACGGCTACGGCGTGTTCGACCCGCGCGACATCGGCAGCAAGCCGCAGCAGGGCGGCGTGCCCACGCGCTACGGCACCGCCGACAGCCTGCGTCGCCTGGTGGCCGTGGCCAACGCGAGCGGGGTGGACACCTATCTCGACCTGGTGCTGCACCAGCGCATCGGTGCCAACGCCGGGGCCGGCACCTATCGTCCGCTCGGCGCCGACGGGCGCACGCCGAACGGGCGGGGTGCGCTGGACCCGGGGTGTTTCCGCGGGGTGCCGCCGGCCAACCGGCCGCAGGACGCGGTGCCGAACGCGTTCTTCGATTTCAGCTTCGGCGACGAGCTCGTCTACCAGAACTGCGACCCGCCGCGTCGCACAATCGACGACGCGCTGGATTACGGCGACTGGGTGTTTCGCACGACCGGCGCCGCGGGCGCGCGGTTCGACGACGTGAAAGGCACCTGGGCGCCGTTCGTGCGCGCGTTCATGACCAGCCGGGCGATGGCGGCCAGGTTCTTCTACGCCGAGTATTTCGACGGGTCGGACGCCATCGGCTGGTGGGCGAACGCGGCACCCATGGACGGACGGTCGCTGGTGGAGGATTTCCCCATCCACTTCGCGATCCAGAGCGCCTGCAACGGCTACGACGCGCGTGCGCTGCAGGGGGCGGGCTACACGGCGCGGCGGCCGGACCAGGCCATCACCTTCGTCGACAACCCCGACACCGACACGAGTTTCGGCCAGCAGGTCGCTTGCAACAAGCTGCTCGGCTACGCCTTCCTGCTCAGCATCGAGGGCTACCCGTTCGTCTTCGGCAAGGACTACTTCGGGCCGGAAACCTGGCCCGGCGCCTATGGCCTGAAGCCCTGGATCGACAACCTGGTGTGGATTCACGAGAACCTCGCCGCCGGCGAGACGGTGACGCGCTACCTCGACGAGAGCGTGCTGGTGCTGAACCGGCTCGGCGGCCCGGGCCTGCTCACCTGCCTGAACTTCGACACCTGGAACCGGCGCAGCCTGCGTGTGCCGACGGGGTTCGGACCCGATGTGCAGCTGCACGACTACACCGGCCGCCACGAGGATATCTGGACCGATGCCGAGGGGCAGGCGAGCTTCACCCTGCCGAGCAACGCTTACGCCAGCGGGCAGAGCTACCTGTGTTTCAGCCGGACCGGCCAGGACCGGGCCAACCCGGTGACGCGGCGCGCCACCACACAGGTCTTCTTCGGCGCGGCCGACCTGGACACCAGGCCGGCGGGCGAGGGCCTGTCCCCGGCGGGCCGGATCTTCTGCGCGGCCGGCACGCCGATCGTGGTGCGCGCCCACCTGACGACGACCGGCTGGACATCGGCCTCCGTGGCCACCGTCGTCGTCACCGACAATGCCGGCAACATACTCGGCCGCCTGCGGCACAGCCTGGCCGGACCCGGCGACTGGCCCGCCATGACGGCGCCGGTCACCGGCTGGGTCGGCATCGAGGTCCAGGGCGAGGCGATGCCGTCGGGCGGGTCGCCGTTCGAGCTTTCCGTCACCTACACCGCCCCACAGGAGATCCTTGCATGAGGCGCAGTCTCGCGGCATTCGCAACCATCCTCGTGGCGTTCGGCGCCGCCCGGCCCTGCGTGGCGCAGGCGCTCCCCAGCGTGCTGACCCGGTCGTTCGACACGCGGCGGACCGGCGCCAACCTGGCCGAGACGATCCAGACCCCTGCCCGGCTACAGGCGCAGGGGCTGAAGCTGCTGCAGACCCTGCCGCTCGGCCCCGACGCGCGCGGCACCGAGGGGCAGCCGCTGATCCTGCCCGGCCTGACGATGCCGGACGGCCTGGCGCATAACGTGCTGTTCAGCGCGACCATGGCCGACGACGTCTACGCCTACGACATCGACACCGGCCTGCGGCTTTGGCAGCAGCATGTCGGCAACCCGATCCCCGACACGCGCGCACTCGACATGTGGCTGACCCAGGGCGACTGGGGCATCCTGTCGACCCCGGTGATCAACCCGGCGACCGGCACGCTGTACCTGGTGACCATGACGAGCCCGACCGGGCAGGAAGCCGACAGCGTGTTCACGCTGCACGCGCTGGACGTGCGCACCGGCGCCGACCAGGCGACGCCCCTGGTGCTGAACGCCGCCAGCTTCACCTCGCCGATGGGGCGCACCAGCAGGCTCGGCAGCGTGCCGCGCAAGCAGCGCCCTGCCCTGCTGTTCGACAGCCGCGCCGGCCACGACACGGTGTTCGTCGCGTTCGGCTCGTTCGTCGAGGATGCCGACACCAACCAGGGCTGGATCGTCGCGGCCGACGTCACCGGGCTCAAGCTGTCGATCGGCGCGGCGTTCACCACGACGTCGCGCTACTCCGGCGGCGGGATCTGGATGGCGTCGCAAGGGCCGGCGATGGACGCGGCAGGCAACCTCTACGTGATCACCGGCAACGGCGCGTTCGACGGCATCACCGATTTCAGCGAGTGCTTCCTCAGGCTCTCCTACGTGCCGCCCATGGGCGGCACGCCGGGCCGGCTGGCACCTGCGGGCTGGTTCAGCCCGTTCAGCGATACCGGCCGGGTCGGCGCCGACCCGACGCTGGCCGACACCTCGCTCATTCCGCCCGGCGGCTACGCAAACGAGCCCGGGGGTGCGTCGAACATGGACAGCCCGAAGGACGAGGACCTCGGCTCGGCGGGCGCGCTGCTGCTGCCCGCCGCCACAACCGGCTACACCCGCGACCTGGTCATGGGCGCCGGCAAGGACGGCATCGTCTACACGCTCGACGCGAACGCGCTGCCCGACAACCACCCGGCGGATTTCGCGGCGGACAGGATCACGGCTGCCGTCTACGCCAGGCTGTTGCAGCCGCCTTACGGCTTCACCTTCTACCCGGGGGCCATGAACCTCGCGCCCACCAACCTGGCGCAGCTGCAGACCACCGAGTACGGCTACAGCCACCATCAGCATGCGACGCCGGTGTTCTACCGATCGCCCACGATCGGGCCCGAGCTTGTCACCGGCGGCGAGAACGGGCCGGTGCGCGCTTTCAGGCTGAACAAGGATTTCAGCCTGAGCTACCAGGCGCAGGGCGGCGACATCGCGTCGGCCAACCTGCCGCCGCCGGGCGGCATGCCGGGCTCCATGCTGTCGTTGAGCGCCAACGGTGCGGTGCCCAACACCTGCATCGTCTGGGCGGCGCAGCCGGTGGGCGACGCCAACAAGACGGTGACGCCCGGCTACGTCGTGGCCTACGCCTGCGACAGCTTCGCCAACGGCGCGCTGGTCAAGCTGTGGGACAGCCGCGAGCACGGCATCGGCTTCATGTTCGACAAGTTCGACCCGCCGATCGTCTGGAACGGCAAGCTGATCATCCCGGATTACGGCGGCCGTATCCTGGTGCTCGGGTGACCGGGGTCACGCGAAACGTGTCAGCACCGGTTCCAGCGACGCGGCGATCGCCAGCAGGGTGCGGTCGCGCATCGCCGGCCCGGCCAGCATGATGCCAGCCGGCGGATCGCCCGGCTCGTGGCAGGGCAGGCTGATCGCGCAGCCATCGAGGAAGTTCACCTGGGCCGTGTTGCGCAGGATCAGTCCGTTCAGGCGCACGTACTCCGCCTCCTCGGCGAAGGCGGCGATCGGCGGCGGGGCGATCGGAACGGTCGGCAGCACTAGCGCGTCGTAGGGCGCCAGCTCGGCCGCGAACATCGCGATCGCGCGGGCGCGCGCCTCCGTCAGAACCACGTAGTCGGCGGCCGCCATCTGCGCGCCCGGCATCATCCGGCGGGCAACCCTCGGGTCGTAGCGCGCGGCCTCGTGCGCCAGCTTCTCACGGTGCCACGCGTAGGATTCGACGACCGCGAAGCCGCCGCGCACATGCGCCTGGCCGATCAGGTCGAAGGCGCGCAGGTGGCCGTGCCGCACCGCGACGCCGGCGCGGTCCAGGCGCTGTACCGCCCGGTCCATCGCACGCTCGGTGGCGGCATCCATGCCGTCCAGCACCAGGTTCTCCGGCATCAGCAGCCGCAGCCCGGCCGGGGGCAGCGCCGGCAGGTCGTCCTGAGCCGCGCCGGCCAGGATGGCGTCGATCACGGCACAGCAGCCGACCGTGCGCGCCAGCGGACCCACGGAATCGAGCGACGGCGAGAGCGGCAGCACGCCTGCGAGCGGCACGCGGCGCGCGGTCGGCTTGAAACCGACCACGCCGCAGAACGCCGCGGGTATGCGGCACGACCCGCCGGTATCGGTGCCGATAGCGGCCAGCGCCATGCCGTCCGCCACCGACACCGCGGCACCCGAGGAGCTGCCACCCGGCACGCGGCCGCGTGCCGGGTGGACGGGATCGCGCCCGAACGGCGCCTGCGGCGTACCGAAATGCGGGTTGATGCCGACGCCGCTGAACGCGAACTCGGTCATGTTGGTGCGCCCGATCGGGACCAGCCCGGCCGACAGCAGGCGTTGCACCACCGGCGCATGGGCCGCGGCGGGCGGTGCGTTGGCCAGCACGAGGGAGGCGGCGGGCGTGGGCTCCCCCGCGACGTCGAGCAGGTCCTTCAGGCTGACGGGGATGCCGGCAAACCGCCCGGGCAGGCGGTTGGCGCGGCGCAGGGCATCCATCGCGTCGGCCGAGGCACGCGCCTCGTCCGCGTAGACACGCAAGAAGACGCGGCCGCCCTCGCCCGCCGGGTCGCGGATACGGTCGAGGCAGGCTTCCACCAGCGCCCGGCTGGTGGTCTGGCCCTGTTCAAGGTCGGATGCGGTGTCGAGGAGGCTGCGCATGGGCCGCGAACCTGCCGGGCGCCGTGGGGCGCTGCAAGCCATGCGTGCGTCTGCAGCGAGCCGGAGAGACGTTCCGGCCTGTCCGCCGAGAGAAAAACGGCCGCCTTTTGCCGTGGGGTTTTGCTTGCCTTGAACGATCAGCGTGTGTTCTGTCTGCGGCCGCAACCAAGCCCGAGGAAGTGTCCGTGCAGAAAACAAACCTTCGCACCGCCCTGCTTGCCGCCGCGTTCGCCTCTGTTGTGTCGCTGCCGGCGATGGCCGCCTCGGTGCCGAGCCCGGCCAGCGTGGCGCCGCTGGCGAGCAGCACGCGCGTCGTGGGCGAGGCCGATGCCGCGAGCATCGTGCATTTCCAGGTGGCGCTGCGCCTGCGCGACTTCGCCGCAATGAGCGCGGGCATCCAGGCGGGTCGGACGATGTCGCCGGACGCACTCGCGGCCAGCCACCTGCCGACCCAGCAGGACCACGACGCCGTCGTCGCCTGGCTCAAGGCGCAGGGCCTGACGATCGAGGCGACCGTGCCGAGCCGGATGACGATCTCGGCCAGCGGTCGCGCCGACGCCGTCTCGCGTGCTTTCGGCGTGCACTTCTCGCACGTGGTCAGCGAGGGACAGGACTACGTCTCGGCCGATTCCGTGCCGTCGATCCCGTCCGAATTCACCGGCACCATCCTTAGCATCAACGGCCTGCAGCCGCAGCACCACGCGCACTACCAGCACGTGTTGATGAAGCCGAAGGCCGGCACCACGCCGTACCTGCCGTCCGACCTGCTGAACGCCTACACCGCGACCGGGCTTAGCACCGGTTCGGGCACCACCACCGCCATCGTCATCGACACGTTCCCCAAGACCAGCGACCTGACCAGCTTCTGGTCGATCGCCAAGGTGGCGCAGAGCCTGTCGAACATAACGCTCATCCAGGTAGTCTCCGGCACGCTGCCGGCGCTGTCGGGCGAGGAGAGCCTCGACACCCAGTATTCGAGTTCGATGGGTGCGAGCAGCAAGGTGCGCGTCTACGCCTCGCGCACGCTGAGCGACGCCAACCTCGACACCACCTTCCAGCGGGTGATCAGCGACCTGCAATCGGGCGTGAAAATCACCCAGGTCTCGATCAGCCTGGGCGAGTGCGAGACCGACGAGTCGAGCGGCGAGCTCAACACCGACGACCAGTTCTTCGCGACCATGACCTCGCTCGGTGCCAGCGTGTTCGTCTCCACCGGCGACAGCGGCAGCCGCGAGTGCGGCGGCAGCGCCAACGTGCCGTCCTTCTACAGCACCAGCCCGCACGTGGCCGCGGCCGGCGGCACCACGCTGAAGTTCAGCGGCACCAAGGAGAGTTCGGAGACCGGCTGGTCAGATAGCGGCGGCGGCGTCAGCACCTTCTTCGCCAAGCCGAGCTACCAGTCCAGCCTAAGCTACGCCAAACGCGCCGTGCCCGACCTGTCGGCCGACGCTAATCCCAGCACCGGCGTTCTGGTCATCGTCAACGGACAGGAAGACCAGTTCGGCGGCACCTCGGTGTCCTCGCCGGTGCTGGCCGGGCTGATCGGGCTGGTCAACTCCAAGCGCATCGCGGCCGGCAAGAGCGACATCGGCCTGCTCGACACCTACATCTACCCGCTGCTCGGGACGACGAACTTCCGTGACATAAAAAGCGGCAGCAACGGCGGCTACTCGGCCAAGGCCGGGTACGACCTGGTCACCGGCATCGGCGCGCCGCTGATGAACGTCCTGCTGCCGACGCTGGTGAGCAAGCCGTAACGCCGTGCCGTGTGGAGGCTCCTCTCGCGAGGGAGAAGACCTCCACACGGCTGATCGCTCCGGCAGCCTCGCTTCCGGCGGCCCGGCGTGCGGCGGGGGATTGGCCGATTCAGCCTGGCCCCCAAGCATGCATCTTTACCGGGCGGCGGACCGGCGTTATACGGCTGCACCTCTGATCCCGAATAGCTCAGTTGGTAGAGCAAGCGACTGTTAATCGCTTTGTCGTAGGTTCGAGTCCTACTTCGGGAGCCACTCTGCCGGCCTCCGCCTGCTGGCTGCTTGCAACCGGCCAGGCGAATGAAACCATGCAGCTGGTGCTGACCAACGCAATCGTGGTGCTGCCGGATCAGGTGCTGCGCGCCACCGTAGTGGTCCGGCACGGCCGCATCGTCGAGGTGCAGCCGGGCGCCTCCGCCCTGCCCGGGGCGTTCGACCTGGACGGCGACGTGCTGATGCCCGGCGCCGTCGACCTGCACACCGACAACCTCGAGCGGCAGGTGCAGCCGCGGCAGAACGCGCGCTGGCCCAGCCGAAGCGCCCTGCTGGCGCATGATGCGCAATGTGCCGCCGCCGGCGTCACCACGGTGCTGGACGCGCTCTGCGTGGGTGACCTCGGTTTCGACGAGGAGCGGCCGCGTACCTGTCGCGAGGGGATCGCCGACCTGGACGCGCTGGCGCCCTCGGGCCTGCTCCGCGCCGACCACCACCTGCACCTGCGTTGCGAGCTGCCGGCCGAAGGTCTGACGGCCTTGCTGGAGCTGTGGGCCGACCACCCGATGTTGCGCATGGTCAGCCTGATGGACCACACGCCGGGGATCGGCCAATACGGCGATGTGGACCGTTACCGCGCCATGCGCCGCGCCGAGGGCGAGGACACGCAGGCGACCGACCGGCGCATCGCCGTGCTGCAGGCGCAGCGCGAACGGCTGCGCGGGCCGAACCGTGCGCGCCTGCTGGACAGGATGCGCGGCCGTGCCGTCACGCTCGCCAGCCACGACGACCGGACCGCGGCCGAGGTGGCCGAGAACCTGGCCGACGGCATCGCAATCAGCGAGTTCCCTGTGGCCGAACCCGCGGCGCGCGCGGCCCGGGCCGGCGCCATGGCGGTGATCGCCGGGGCACCGAACCTGGTGCGCGGCGGGTCGCACACCGGCAACGTCTCGGTGGAGGCGCTGCTGCGCGCCGGGCTGGTGGACGCGCTGGCCTCGGACTACGCGCCCGTCAGCCTGGTGCACGCGGCCTTCATCGCAGCAGCGCTGCCGGGCTTCACACTGCCCCGCGCCGTCGCGCTGGTGACCGACACGCCGGCCCGCATGGTGGGGCTGGACGATCGCGGGCGTATCGCGCCGGGCTTGCGGGCCGACCTGGTGCGGGTGCGGGTGCATGACGGGCTGCCGGTGGTCCGCGAGGTCTGGCGCGAGGGCGCCCGAGTCTGATGCGCGTGGCGCTCTACTGGACGCCGGAACCGGGCGATCCCCTGGCGCAGGCGGGCAACGCCTGGCTCGGCCGCGACCCCGAGCATGGAGTTGCGCGGCCGCAGCCCGACATCGCGGGGCTGCAGGCCGCCACCGCGGCGCCGCGCCTTTACGGCTTCCACGCGACGCTGCGGCCGCCCATGCGGCTGAGCACGGGGTGGAAGCCGTTCATGGCGGCCGTCCGCAGCCTGGCGGCGGGCATCGCGCCCTTTCCCCTGCCCGCGCTGGCGGTCCAGGATTTCGGAGGCTTCCTCGCCTTGCGCGAAACCCGCCTCTGCCTCGACCTGCAAGCGCTTGCCGATGCCTGCGTGCGGGTGACGGATCCGCACCGACACCCGCCGGACCCGGCCGAACTCGCGCGCCGTCGCCAGTCTGCGTTGACGCGGGAGCAGGATGCCCTGCTGCTACGCTGGGGCTACCCGCACGTGATGCGACACTGGCACTTTCACATGACCCTCACCGGCCGGCTGGACGCGGCGGAGATGGCCAGGCTTCGTCCGCTGGCCGAGGCGCATTTCGCCCCGGCGCTGCGCCACGAGCGATCCGTCCGCGAGCTTGCCGTGTTCACTCAGAAAGAGGGTCTTGCGCCGTTTCTGGTCGCTGAACGGGTGAGACTGCTTGGCGAGGAAGGCCTTCTTTCTTGAAAGAAAGAAGCAAAGAACTTCTGGTCGTGCTGTCGCGGAGGCTTCTGCAAACACCCGACCGATAAGCAAAAGTTTTTTGGTCCCTTTTTAAAAGAGGACTGCTTTCTAACCGATGCTGATCACGATCTTGCCCACATGGGTGGCGCCCTTCAGGGCACGATAAGCCTCGGGCGCCGACTCGAACGGGAACATCCGGTCGATTACCGGCTCGATGCGATGCAGCGTGATCGCGCGGTTCATCGCCTCGAACATCTGGCGCGATCCGACGTAGATCGGCCGCACCATCGCCCCGCTGCCGAAGATGGCGAGCGGGTCGACCTGCCCGCGGGTGAGCACGCCGATCAGCGTCACCACCCCGCCCTGCCGGGCGGCGCCCAGCGAGCGCTGCAGCGTGCCGGGGCCGCCGACCTCCACCACGTGGTCCACGCCGCGTCCGTCGGTCAGGTCACGCACCTTGGCCTGCCACTCCGGTACCGCCTTGTAGTTGATCCCGTCCGAGGCGCCGAGCGCCTGGGCCCGCGCCAGCTTCTCGTCACTGGACGAGGTGGCGATCACCCGCGCGCCCGCGGCGTGCGCGAACTGCAGCGCGAAGATCGACACGCCGCCGGTGCCCAGGATCAGCACCGTCTGGCCCGGCTGCAGCGGATGCAGGCCGAACAACGCGTTCCAGGCGGTGACCGCGGCGCAGGGCAGCGTCGCCGCCTGCTCGTAGGACAGGTGTTCCGGGATGGTTACCAGGCCGGCCGCGTCGAACACCACGTACTCGGCCAGCACGCCGTCGATGGCGCCGCCCAGCGCGGTGCCGCCATGCGACGGCTCCATCTCGCCGCCCAGCCAGCCCTGCATGAAGGTGCCGGCCACGCGGTCGCCCGGCTTGACCCGGCTCACGCCCTCGCCGATCTCAACAACCTCGCCCGCGCCGTCGGACAGCGGCACCAGGTCGGGCGGCAGCGCGCTCATCATGTACTTGCCGGTCGCCACCGACAGGTCGCGGAAGTTCAGCGACGCGGCACGCATGCGCACCAGCGCCTGGCCGCGCCCGCAGGCGGGCAGGTCCGCGTGTGTCAGCGTCAGATCGTCGAAACCGGTCTGTCTGGGCAGGCGATAGAGGCGCATCGATTGATCCCGATCAGCGCTGCGACTGCAGCCGCGCCGCCTGTCTGCCGCGCCCATCGCCAAAACGCCAGCCGGCGAGGCGCCTAGCCGGACGCGATCGTCTGGCCCGGTGCGACCTGCCGGTTCGCCGGGTCGCGGGTGATGGTGTCGCGCATGATGTCGCGCGCCAACGGGGCGGCCACGTCCGCGCCGGCGTTGCCGTGCTCGACCACGACCGCGACGGCGTAGCGCGGGGCATCGTACGGCGCGAAGCAGACGAACAGCGCGTGCGGGCGGAACTCCCAAGGCAGGCTCGCACTGTTGAAATGCCCGTGCTCGCGCGCCCAGCGGCTGACGCGTCGCACCTGGCTCGACCCGGTCTTGCCGGCCAGCTGCAGGCCGGGCAGGCCGAGCCGCGCATGCGGCGCGGTGCCGCCCGCCTCGTTGACCACGGCGAACATGCCGGCCCGTACCACGGCGAGCGCGTCCTCCGGCACGTCCAGCACCGGCCAGTCCTCCGGCTTGCTGCCGGTCTGGGCGGCACCTGCGACCCGTCGCGTGACGTGCGGCACCACGGCGCGGCCGGTGGCGATGCGGCTGACATAGGTGGCCAGCTGCAGCGGCGTCGCGAGAACGAAACCCTGGCCGATGCCGCAGCTGATGGTGTCGCCGATGTTCCAGGCGTGGCCGTGCCGGCGTCGCCAGGCCTGGGTCGGCATCAGCCCCTTGCGGGCGCCGGGCAGGTCCACGCCGGTATCGATGCCGAAGCTGAAACTGTTCGCCGTCTGCGCCACCGCATCGATGCCGGCGCGTCGGGCGACCTCGTAGAAGAACACGTCGCAGGAGTGCTTGAGCCCGCCATGCAGGTCGAGCGAGCCGTGGCCGTGCTTCTTCCAGCAGTGGAAACGGGTGTCGCCGAGGTCGATGAAGCCGGGGCAGCTGATCCGGTCCGAGGTGGTGATGACCCCGGCCCGCAGCCCGGCCAGGCCCACCACCATCTTGAAGGTGGAGCCGGGCGGGTACACGCCCGCAGTCGCCTTGTTGATCAGCGGCGTCTTGCGGTCGGACGTCCACTCGTTCCACTGCGCCTGGCTCACGCCGCTGTCGAACAATGCAGGGTCGAAGCTCGGCGTGGTGGTCATGGCCAGCACTTCGCCGTTGGTGCAGTCCATCACCACGGCGCTGGCTGCGGTGTCGCCGAGGCGGGCCAGGATGCTGCGCTGCAGGTCGACGTCGATGGTCAGCCCGACCTCGTCGCCAGGCGTGCCGTCGGTGCGGTCGAGCTCGCGTATCACCCGGCCGACGGCGTTGACCTCCATCTGCACCTCGCCCGCATCGCCGCGCAGCCCCTCCTCGTGGAACTGCTCCACGCCGGCACGGCCGACACGCACGCCCGGCAGGGCCAGAACCGGGTCGTCGCCCAGATCCGCCTCGCTCGGTGGCGCCACGTAGCCCACGATGTGCGCGAGGTCCGGGCCGAACGGGTAGTGCCGGGTGGTTCCCACATCGACCAGCACGCCGGGCAGGTCGGGCGCGTTCACCTCGATGCGCGCCATCTGGTCCCAGTCGAGGAACTCCTTCAGCGTCACCGGAATGAAACGCCGGTTGTGCTTCATGTCCCGCTCGATCCGCGCCCGGTCGTGGTCCTCGAGCGGCACCAGGCGGTCGAACGCGGCCAGGGTGGCGGCGATGTCCGTCGTCTCCTCGGCCAGGATCAGCGCGCGCCAGTTCAGCGTGTTGCCCGCCAGGACCTGGCCGAACCGGTCCAGGATGCGGCCGCGCGGCGAGGCGATCAGCCTGGCGCTGATCCGGTTGCTGTCGGCGAGCGTGGCGTATTTGGCGCCCTGCTCCACCTGCACGCGGTACAGCTTCACCCCGAGCGCGCCAAGCGCGGCCACCTGCCCCGCCATCACCAGCAGCGCCCGGCGGGTGAACACGCCGTTGCGTGTGCCCTCTTGCTTCATCAGCTCGCCTGCTCGGGCGCGGCGCGGCCGCGGTGCAGGGTGATCAGGTAGGCGGACAGGAACGGGTAGATGCCGGCGGCGACGCCCAGCTCGAACAGGCCCGGCCAGGGCGGGACCACCCGCCAGGTCAGCACCGAGACCAGCAGCCACTCCGCCGTCGCGGATGCGGCGGCCAGGCCCGCGAAGACCAGCCAGACGAGCGCGAACGGGCTGCGCGTCAGCACCCTTCGGGTGCGCAGGGCGACCCCATGGATCAGCAGCAGCACCAGCGCCTGTATGCCGACGGGCCCCTGCGCCAGCAGGTCGAGCAGCAGCCCCGCCCCGAACACCAGCAGCGCCGGCATGGCGGCGGGGCGGTACAGCGACCAGAAATACACGCAGGCCATGGCCCAGGCCGGCTGCAGCTGCGCCTGGCCGGGCAGGCCGAGCGGCGCCGACAGCAGCAGCATGACGGCGACGGTCTGCACGCCCGGAAAGGCATAGCGCGAGGCCACGTCGAGCCGATGCCAAAGCCCCAGCCGCGGCCGGATGCCGGGTGTGCGGTCCAAACCGGCTACCGAGCCCCTGTCCCCAAGGGCGACGCCGCCGAGGCCGCCGCCCGGCCCGGGGCCTCGGGCGGTTCGATGCCGCCCAGGCCGTAGTCGAAGATTCGCACCACCTCCAGCCGGCCGAGATCGGCGGCGGGGGCCACCTCCATCTGGCCTGCGGCCCCGTAATGCACCGCGCCGATCAGCAGGCCGGCCGGGAAGGCGCCGGCCTCCGCCGAGGTCACGACCCGTTCCCCCTCTTCGGGATGCACGCCGTCTTGCAGATAAAGCAGCCGGGGGCTCGGCGCGTTGGCGCCGACCAGGATGGCACGGGCACGGCTGTGTTCCAGCAGCACGGGAATGCGGCTGTTCATGTCGGTGATCAGCAGCACACGGGCGCTGCGCACACCGACTTCCGTCACCCGTCCGGCGAGCCCGGCCGCATCCAGCGCCACCTCGCCCCGGCGCACCGTGCTGTTCGGCCCGACCGAGAGCAGCACCGACCGGGCATAGACACCGCCGGCATCGGCCACCACGCGCGCAGTGACGAAACTGAGCTTAGGGTCGGGCACCCAGCGCAGATTGTCCTTGAGGGTGACGTTCTCGGAGTCCAGCGCCATGGCCACGTCGTACCAGTGGCGCAGCCGCTCGTTCTCCAGCCGCAGCCGCTCGTTTTCCGAACGCAGCGACATCGTCTCGGCCACCCTGCGCCCGGCGGCTCGCATCGCCCGTAGCGGCACGTCCACCACCGCGTAGATCGGCGCCAGCGCGTCCGACAGGGTGATCCGGGCGCGTTCGGGGACCAGCGGGGTGGCGCGGCCAAGCAGCATCAGCGCCAGCGAGGCCAGGATCAGCACCGGAAGGGTCAGGCGCGCCAGCGCCTGTCGTGCCTGGATGGAGAGCCTGATCAAGCGATGTGCCTTCTCGCGCGTCGGCTGCCGAAGCGTTACGCTAGCATTAACACGGCCAGCCGGTCACCGGTCTACACCGGCTTTCGGACAGCGATTAATACGATTAATACATCGTGGTGAGCACGTTGCGCAGCCGCTTGAGTTCCTCCAGGGCGCGTCCGGTGCCGAGCACCACGCAGGACAGCGGCTCCTCCGCCACCACCACCGGCAGGCCGGTCGCCTCGCGCAGCACCTGGTCCAGCCGGTGCAGCAGCGCGCCGCCGCCGGTCAGCACGATGCCCTTGTCGACGATGTCGGCCGCCAGTTCCGGCGGCGTCATCTCCAGCGCGGTCCGGACCGCCTCGACGATCTGGAACACCGGCTCGGCCAGGCTCTCGGAAATCTGCCGCTGGCTGACCAGCACCTCGCGCGGCACACCGTTGATCATGTCGCGGCCGCGCACCTCCTGCCAGGGACCATCGTCGCCGTTCTCGGCCGGGCGGGCGGCGCCCAGCCCGATCTTGATGCGCTCGGCCGAACTCTCGCCGATCAGCAGGTTATGGTTGCGGCGTATGTAGCTGGTGATCGCCTCGTCCATCTTGTCGCCGCCGACCCTGACCGAACGAGAGTAGACGATGCCGCCGAGCGAGATGACCGCCACCTCGGTCGTGCCGCCGCCGATGTCGACGATCATGCTGCCCGAAGGCTCGGTGACCGGCAAGCCGGCGCCGATGGCGGCGGCCATCGGCTCCTCGATCAGCAGCACGCGTCGCGCCCCGGCCGATTCGGCGGATTCCTGGATGGCGCGTCGCTCGACGGCGGTGGATCCGGACGGCACGCAGACGATGATGATGGGCGAGGCGAAGCTGCGCCGGTTGTGCACCTTGCGGATGAAATGCTTGATCATCTCCTCGGCGACCTCGAAGTCGGCGATCACCCCGTCGCGCATCGGGCGTATGGCGGAGATGTTGCCCGGCGTGCGGCCGAGCATCATCTTGGCCTCCTCGCCCACCGCCAGGACCTGCTTTTTGCCACGCACGTCGGCGATGGCCACCACGCTCGGCTCGGCCAGCACGATGCCGCGGCCCTTCACGTAGACCAGCGTGTTGGCGGTGCCGAGGTCGATGGCCATGTCGGCGGACATGGCGCCTAGCAGGCGGGAGAACATGAACACGGCCTCGAATGACGGGGTTGGGGCCGTCCTGCGCAGGACGCTTTCGCCTGACGGCCTCAGCAGGGTCCAGGGGTCGACCCCTGGCCTCGCTGGAAGCGCCGCGTCTTACCCCCAACCGCCAGCCCCGGAAACCCCCCGCTCCGATGGGCTTTTCAATTTGTAAGCAAAGCTACGCTACGTTCACACGCGGGAGCCGCCACACCATGTATCGCATCATGCTGCCGATCCTGACCGTCCGTGCCCCATCCGCCGCGGGCGGAACCCCGGGACACGCGCGGTCACCGGCGGCCCGATCGGTGCCGGCGCCGGTGCCGTGGGCAACGCCGCGACGCCACGCTGATACGACCACAGGGAGAGCATAACCATGCGCAGAACCGCAGTCACACTCGGCCTCGCCGGCCTGATCGGCCTGGCCGGCTGCACGAACCCCTACGATCCCGGACAGCGCGCGCTGGGCGGCGCGGGCATCGGTGCCGGCGCCGGCGCCCTGCTCGGCGGTGTCGCCGGCGGT
>CAXTJP010000029.1:0-28142 GCA_964244615.1 uncultured Acetobacteraceae bacterium | reverse complement strand
CGGGCACCGGCAGGGCGAGTCGGTCTGCCTGGCCACCATGGCCGACGCCGCGGCAAACCCCGCCAGCACCACCGATGGCCGCCGCGCGCGGTCCGCTAGCCGGCCGCCGAACGGCCCGGCCAGCAGCCTGATGCCGGTGCCGCCGGCCAGCACGACGCCGAGTGCGCCGGGCGTCAGCCCGTCCTGCAGCAGCAGCCCCGGCAGGAACGGCGAGGCCACCCCGAACGCCGCGAACAGCGCGGCATAGAGAGCCAGGAGGCGCTGCAGGGGCGTGCCATATGCCACGGAGCGCTAACGGCCGCCAAGCAAGAACGTTGCGGATCAGGAGGTTACGGTATCGTGCGCGAGGGGAACCAGCCGGCGTTGCCTGGTTTGCACCGCAATGCCCAGTCGCCCTCGCGCCTCTGTTGCCTTCGTGCTGGTGACGCTCGGTATCGATGCGCTGGGCGTGGGGATCATCGCGCCTATCGTGCCGGGCCTGGTGCGGCAATTGGCGCATCTGCCGCCCGAGCGAGCGGCCCCTTGGGTCGGCGCACTGATTGCCGCCTATGCCGGGGTGCAATTCCTGGCCGCCCCGCTGCTGGGCGCGCTGAGCGACCGGTTCGGCCGCCGCCCGGTTATCCTGGCCTCCGTGTTCGGGCTGGGCTGTGATTACGTGCTGCTGGCGCTGGCTCCGAACCTGTGGTGGCTGTTTCTGGGCCGGCTGATCGCTGGCGCCACTTCGGCCAACGTCGCGGCCGCCACCGCCTACATCGCCGATGTGGCGTCCGAGGACGACAGGCCGCGGCTGTTCGGCCTGGTGGGTGCCACCTTCGGGGCGGGTTTCGTCGTCGGTCCGGCACTGGGCGGTGTGCTGGGTGTGCTCGGCCTGCGATTGCCTTTCGTGGCGGCCGCCGCCCTGTCCTTCCTGAACGTGTGTTTCGGGCTGTTCGTGTTGCCGGAAAGTCTGACACCGGACAGTCGTCGGCCGTTTGCCTGGAGCCGGGCCAACCCGTTCGCGTTGCTCGCCGCGATCGCCGGGAACCGGAGCCTGGCACGGCTGGCCGTGGCCTGGTCCTGCACCTGGGTGGGGCTCGGTGCCGTACAGAGCAGTCTGGTACTGTTCACCGGGTATCGCTTCGGCTGGGGTGCTTTGCTGAACGGGGTGGTGCTGGCCGGGGTGGGGCTGAGCCAGGCGGTGGTGGAGGGTTTTTTGCTGGTGCATGTCACCGGCCGTCTCGGCAACCGGTGGACCGCTGTGCTGGGCTACGTATGTGCGTCGCTCGGCTACGTCTGCATGGCGCTGGCGCTGGCGGGTTGGGCGGTGATTCCTGCCGTGGCGCTGATCGCCCTGGGCGGGCTGGCCACGCCCTCGGTCCGGGCGATGGTGTCGAGCCAGGGTGCCGTGGATACGCAGGGCGAGATGCAGGGCGTGCTGGCCGCGGTGGAGGGCCTGACCGCGATCGTGGCGCCGCTGCTGACGGCCGGACTGTTCTACGCGTTCACCCTGCACGGTTCGCCCGTGCATTTTGCCGGCGCCCCGTTCGCGCTGGCCGCCGCCGGCGCGGCTCTCGCTTGCATGCTTCTCTACAGGATGTAGGGCTGCGTCCGTCAGCCGAACACGCCGGCCCAGCTCGCGCGCAAGGCGGTTATCGCCTCGTCCAGGCCGGCCGTTGCGCCAAGGGCGCGGAGGCTGGTGACGCCGTGTTCGCGTATGCCGCACGGCACGATCCCGGAAAAATGGTCTAGATCGGGGTCAATGTTGAGGGCGATGCCGTGCCAGCTGACCCAGCGCGTGATCCGCACGCCGATCGCCGCCACCTTGCTCTCGGCCCCGGTTTGCGTGTCCTGCACCCAGATGCCCACCCGACCGGCACGCCGGGCGCCCTGCACGCCCAGGATGGCCAAAGTGTCGATCAACCAGGTCTCGAGGCCGGTGACGTAGGCGTGTGTGTCGCGTGCGGGCACCGTGCCGTGCGGCCGGGTCAGGTCAAGCATGACGTAGGCCACAAGTTGGCCTGGGCCATGATAGGTCCACTGGCCCCCTCGCCCCGCCGTGAACGTCTCGAACCGGTCCGGATCGGCCAGATCCGCGGGTTTCGCCGACGTTCCGGCCGTGTAGAGAGGCGGGTGTTCGAGCAGCCAGACCTCTTCACGGGCAGCACCCGCGCGGATCGCAGCGACACGGTTCTGCATGCTCGCCATGGCTTCGGGGTAGGGCACGCTGGACCGGGTGATCGACCAGTCCAGCCCGGCGACGGTTGAATCGGGTTCCGGCATCGGCTATAGGCCGCGGCCTGCCGTGCGGTCGTGGCGGAATGGTAGACGCGCAAGCTTGAGGTGCTTGTGGGGGCAACCTCGTGGAAGTTCGAGTCTTCTCGACCGCATTACCCGGCCAGGCCGCGCCTTTGCAGGCCATGGAGTTCGCAAGGGCTGCACGGTCGAGGCGGCGCCTAGATCCTGCCTCGCTCGTCGCGCTCGGGAGCACGCTCGGTCGGTCCGTTCACGCTGATGGAATCGTCCAGCTTATCTTCGAGATCGGCGACTTTCTCCACGTCGGTGCCTTTTTCGATGTTGGTCACAGGCTGTTCGACGTTCTCGGCTCCTATCCGTGTGCCGCCCGGTGTGGGCGGTGCGGCATTGGCCGCGCGATGGTTTCCGGTATCCTGCTGACCGTCCGTGTGGTCCACGGCGCCTTCGGTATGCGGCTGCTGCACTGTCATTCTCCCGACCGATGTGTTTTGCGACAACGCAGGTGGAAGCGGCCGGATCGGTCAGCCCGGAGAAAAGCTCTGGGTCAGGCTGCCGGCCACTAGCCGCCAACCATCGACCATGACGAAGAATATCAGCTTGAAAGGCAGCGACACGCCCGACGGCGGCAGCATCATCATGCCGAGCGACATCAGCACGCTCGAGACGACGAGGTCGATGATGGTGAAGGGCAAATAGAGCAGGAATCCCATCTCGAACGCCCGGCGAAGCTCGCCGATCAGGAAGGCGGGGATCAGGGCGCGCCAGGCGGCGTGGTCTGCATCCGGGGCGGGCGGCAGGTGTCCGATCTGCTCGAACAGCGACAGGTCGGGCGGCCGCAGGTTGGCGGCCATGAAATGGCGGAACGGCTCTGCCGCGAGAACCAGCCCGTCCATCTGGCCGATCCGTCCTTCCGTCATCGGCTGGATCGCGTGCACCCAGGCCGCATCGAGCGTCGGCTGCATCACGAAGAGCGTCAGGAACAGTGCCAATCCGATCAACACGATGTTCGGAGGCGTGCCCTGCGCCCCCAGCGCCCCGCGCAACAGCGAGAGCACCACCACGATCCGCGTGAAGGCGGTGACCATCACGAGCAGGCTGGGTGCGAGCGAGAGCACCGTGAACAGCGCGGTAATCTGCACCAGCCGCGCTGTGGCGCCCGCGTCGCCGGAATGGCCGAGATCGATGTTGACCGCCTGTGCCGCCGCCAATCCCGGCAACAGGCACATCACAGCCGCAGCGACCGCGGCAGCCAGGCTGCGAGGCTTCAGCATCCGGGGGCTGGCAGGGTGAGCAGCACGTCACTGCCGCCACCCGTCAAGACCAGGGCTTGACGCCCGCCGACCTCCACCAGATGAAGGCGACGACGCTGATCGAGCGCGAGCGATCCACGCAGCATCAATTCTCCGGCCGGCTGGGCCGTCTGCCGAAGCATCGGCAGCAGCCGCACGGCTCGGGAAGCCGCAAGGATCAGCAGCACGACGACGGCAAGCCAGATCACGGCCATGATGCCCTGTCCGGCCGGCACGCCGATCAGCATGCTGTGTTGTCCGGGCCTGCGGCGCGTATCGCGGCCGTCAGCAGGTCGATTTGCGCCATCACCTCGTGCAGTGTGGGCCGCATGTCTCGTGCCTCCTCGGCGCACAAATCGAGCGTCTGTGCGCACAGCATGCCGATGCCGTCGTCGATGCCGGTTAAATTCAGCGTTCGACCGCCTTGCACCAGCGCACGGGCCAGGGTCAGCGTGCGTGACAATCGGCGCGCGAGTTCGATCAATCGGTCGCGCGGCGCGAGCGTGGCTGGCGGGGGCTGCAGCACCGGCGGTCTGCAATCGGAGCGGTTCATTGTCGTGGTGTCTGCCATGCGACGATCCTGATCCGGAACGGTTAGCAAATCCTGAACACGGCGCTTAACGTTTTGGAAAACTTGTCTCGGCATGCTCTGGGCATCGGCATCGCACCCAGGATGGTAAGGCACATGGCGACTGACGCAGGGCAGATCGGGATTTTAGCCATGGCCGAACACAAGCTGGCCTGGATCGATGCGCGGCAGCGCGTGCTGGCACAGAACATCGCCAACGCCGACACGCCCGGCTATCGCGCACGGGACCTCGCCTCGTTCACGGACATGCTGGGCGCCTATGGCGTGGATGTCGCGCGTACCAACCCGCTGCATTTGGCCGGCCTGTCCAGGAGGCTGTCCGGCGACGCCACGACGACCGCCGAGCGCGCGCCGGACGGCAACGCCGTGGTGATCGAGGATCAGATGACCAAGGTGGCCGACGATGAATCCTCGCAGGCGCTGACCAGCAACGTCTGGCACGCTTATATGGGCATGTTCATGACCGCTCTCGGCCACGCCGGCTGACCGGGATGGACCTCGCGCAAGCCCTGACGATATCGGCGGCCGGCATGGATGCGCAGACCAAGCGGCTGCGCGTCATCGCCGAGAACCTCGCAAACCAGGACAGCACCGGCTCCTTTCCGGGCGCCACACCCTATCGGCGCCGCACCACCGTGTTCGAGAACGTGCTCGATGGCGCGGTGGGCGTCGAAACGGTGCGGGTCAAGTCGATCATGCCCGACCAAAGCGCGTTTCCGCAGAAATATGATCCGTCCAACCCGGCCGCAGACGCCACCGGTTACGTGCGGACGCCGAACGTGAACAGCTTCGTCGAGATGATGGACATGCGTGAGGCGGAGCGTTCCTACAGCGCCAACCTCAACGTCATGCAGGCCTCGCGCTCGATGCTCACCCGCGTGATCGACCTGCTGAAATGACCACGATGCTGCCGCTCCGCGCCGCCCAGGCGCTCTCGGCCTACCAGGCCATCGACAGCGGCAGCATGGCCGCCCCGGCATCCTCCGGCGGCGACTTCGCCGGGCTGCTGCAGCAGAGCCTAAGCGGCGCCGTCGAAACCGGGCGGCAGGCCGAGTCGCAAGCGATGTCGTCGCTGGCCGGTGGCGGCGACCTCAGCTCCGTCGTCACCGCGGTCTCGCGGGCCGAGCTGGCGCTGCAGACGACCGTCGCCGTGCGCGACCGCGTGCTGCAGGCCTACCAGGACATCATCAAGATGCCGATCTGAGAGACCACGCATGCAGGAACTCGACGTCGCGGCGGTCCTGCACGGGGGCATGCTGGCCACCTTGAAGATGTGCTTTCCGCTGCTGTTGGCGCCGCTGGCGGCCGGGCTGGTCGTGGCGATCCTGCAGGCGATCACCCAGATCAGCGATTCGACCGTTTCGTTTCTGCCCAAGCTGGTCGCAACCGGCCTGTCGGCCTGGATCGCCGGCCCGTTCCTGTTCCACGTCGCCGCTGATTACATGCGCGAGATGGCCGACAAGATCGTGGCCATCGGTGGCCAGTAGCGCGACCGACGGCGCCGACGATGCCTGCGCTCGCGCCCTTTGCCCCGACCAGTGCCAACCTGATGGCGTTGGCCTTCGCCTTCATGCTCGTCCTGTGTCGCGCCGGGGCGGCGATCATGCTGCTGCCCGGTCTTGGCGAGAGCGAGCCGCCGGCCATCCTGCGCGCCGGACTGGCGGTCGGCGTGGCCGTCCTGCTGGTGCCAGGCGTGGCGCCCTCCGTGCCGGCCGAGCCGGAAAGCTTCATTCGCCTTGCCGGCATGGTGGCCGCCGAGTTGCTGGTCGGCGGCCTGCTGGGCTGGCTGGCCCGGCTGCTGGCCCTGGCGTTGCCGGCGGCGGGCCAGGTCATCTCGCTGATGACCGGCTTGTCGAGCGTGCTGCAGCCGGACGCGACGCTTGGCGCGCAGTCGGCGGCCATCGGCAAGCTGTTCAGCCTGCTCGCCCCGGTTCTGATCCTGTCGACCGGCCTCTACGCCCTGCCGCTCGGAGCATTGGCCGGCAGCTACACGCTGTTTCCAGTCGGCGGCACGCTCGCCAGCGGCGACCTGGCCGAGACAGCGGTGCGTGCGGTCGGCGGCAGCTTCGCCCTGGCGCTGCGTCTCGCCTCGCCCTTCGTCCTCGTCTCCGTCATCTGGCAGCTGGCGCTCGGGCTGCTGTCGCGGCTGGTGCCGCAGGTCCAGGTGTATTTCCTGGCGCTACCCGGCCAGGTGCTGGGAGGGCTGCTGCTGGTGGCCTTGCTCGCGGCACCCATCCTGCAAGCCTGGCTCGGGGCGGTGCGCGACGGGTTTTCCGGGCTGCCCGGGCTGTCGTGATGCGACGTCGGAAGGCCGCGTCTCGTGTCTGACGAGAAGACGAATGCGCCTACCGCGCGGCGGCTGCAAAAGGCGCGCGAGGATGGTCGCGTCGCCGTCTCCCGCGAGCTGTCGATGCTCGCAAGCCTGTCCGCCGGCATCATGGCCGTCGCTCTGCAAGGGGATGGCGGGGGCATGGCGCGCTGGCTGGCCGGCTGTCTGCAACAGACTCGTTATCGCGAGGCCGATACCTGGGCTTTCGCCCTGCACAGTCTGCTGTTCGCGGTCCTGCCGGCGGCCCTGGCGGCCCTTGGCGGCTACGCTGCGGCGACGCTTCTACAGACCGGCTTCCTGCTGCACCTGGCCTCTCTGCAGCCGGACATATCACGCATCAGCCCACTGGCAGGCCTCAAGCGCATGTTCGGGCCGCAGGCGCTGGTTCAGGTCGGCAAGGCGGTGGCCAAGCTCGGGCTTCTCGGCGCCTGCCTGACTATGGCGCTGCGCCGCCTGCTGCCGGGTCTGCCGACCTCTCCCTTGGCGCAGCCGCAATCGGTCTATCATCAGATGCTCGGGCAGGCGGGGCACCTGCTGCTGTTGCTGCTGGGTGGGCAGGCCGTCATCGCAGGCGCCGATCTCGCATGGGAGCGTGTGCGGCACGCTCGCCATCTGCGCATGAGTTTCCAGGAGCTGCGCGACGAGCACAAGGAGAGCGAGGGCAACCCGCAGATCAAGAACCGCCTGCGGCAACTGGCTCGCGCCCGTGCCGGGCGGCGCATGATGCAGGCGGTGCCCAAGGCGGCCGTGGTGATCACCAATCCCACCCACTTCGCCGTGGCGCTCACCTACAGCCGGGGCGCACAGGGTGCGCCACGGCTGGTTGCCAAGGGCGCCGACGAGGTCGCGGCACGCATACGCGAGCTGGCGCGCGAGCATCGCGTGCCGATCGTTGCCAATCCACCACTTGCGCGTGCACTCTACCGTGCCGAGCTCGATACGGAGATCCCGGCGGAGCATTTCAGGGCCGTGGCGGAGATCATTGCTTACGTATGGCGGATGCGCGCCCAGGCCTTGCGCCGATGAGGCTGCCCGACATGCTCGCGCGTGGGCTGCCGGCGACCGCCATCGCCGAGAGCCTGTTCGAGGACGAGACCGACGGCGTCGCGTTCCTCGACATGGAGGGCGTGGTCCAGCGCGCCAACGAGCGGTTCGGGGCGATGCCCACGGCCGAGGATGGACAGCTTGCCTGGGACGCTCTGCCCGCGGCGGCGGCCCGCAATTTGAACACGGCGCTGCGGTGCGGCCGGTCGGCGACCGCCACGGTTACGATGATGCAGGGCGGCGCCCGCCACGTGCTGCGTCTGGCGCTGCTGCCGATTCCGCGCCGCGGCGCCCTGCTGCGGCTGAGCGATCACACGCACGAGCACGACCTCGAAGACCAGCTCTGCCAGGCGCAGCGCCTGCAGGCGGTGGGCGAACTGGCGGGAGGCATAGCCCATGACTTCAACAACCTGCTGACGGCGATCCTGGGTGCCACGGACGATTTGCGCGCGCGCAGCGCCGGCCGGCCGGCCGAGCAGGAGGATCTCGGCCAGATACGCCAGAGTGCGGAGCGGGGCGCCGATCTCGTCCGTCATCTCCTGGCCTTCAGTCGTCAGCAGACGCTGCAGCCGCAGGTTCTGGCGCTCAACGATGCCGTCCAGGGCACCTGCAAGCTGCTGCGGCGGCTGCTCGGCGCCGACATCCCGCTGGTGCTGGCGCTGGAGGAGCCGGGCCGTCTGGTCTGCATCGATCCCACGCAGCTGACCCAGGTGCTGATGAACCTGGCCGTGAACGCCCGCAACGCCATGCCATCGGGCGGCCGGCTGACCGTGTCCAGCGGCCACCGCCTGGTCCTGCGGCCGGAGCCGTTCGGCGGCGAACTGGTGCCCCCCGGCCGCTACGTGACTTTAAGTGTCGCCGATACCGGTTCGGGCATACCGGCCGAGGTGTTGCCGCGCATCTTCGAGCCGTTCTTCACCACGCGGCGCGACTCGGGCGGAACCGGACTCGGCCTCTCCACGGTGCATGGCATCATCCGGCAGACCGGCGGCTACATGGCCGTCGAGAGCACGCCGGAAACCGGTACCCGTTTCGACATGCTGCTGCCGCGTCACGAAGCGACCGCGCCCCTGCAGGCCGACATGCCCGCGCCGGCCCGACCGGCGCGTCGGCCGGCCAGCCGCACCATTTTGCTGGTGGACGACGAGGCACCGGTACGACGCCTGGCCGAACGGGTGCTGACACGGGCCGGCTGGAACGTCGTGGCGGCGCCGAGCGGCGAGGATGCGATCGAGATGATCGAGGGCGGGGAACTCGGTCCGGCGCTGGGCTGCGTCATCTCCGACGTGGTCATGCCGGGCATCGACGGACCCGCTCTGGTCGACCGCCTGCGTCGCACCTGGCCCGAACTGCCCGCGCTGCTGATGTCGGGCTACGCCGACGCCGCGCTGCGCAAGACCCTGGCGACGGCCGAAATCGCGTTTCTGCCCAAGCCGTTCGCCATGAGCGACCTGACCCGGGCGTTGTCCGAGCTGATGCAGAGCCCGCCAGCTTGACGGGCCGCCCTGGCTGCTCTCCCCTGCTGCGCGGAACACAAAGTGAACAAATAGTTAACTCGACGCGTGTCGGCCAGGGTTGCAGCTTTGTTCGCACCTGTGACACAGTGCCTGAACACGTTGAAAGCGAAACAAACCTGAGTGTTTCGCGGCCGAGTTGAGTGGTGCGCGCCGGTCGCGTCGTCTAGCGTCCGGCTCGGGCGCAATCGGGCAGGGGAGCAGTCGAGTTGGCAGACAGGAACAAGGCGCTGGACGCGGCGGTCACCCAGATCGAGCGCGCCTTCGGCAAGGGCTCCATCATGCGCATGGGCGCGCGCAGCGACGAGCAGATCGAGGTGATCCCGTCCGGCTCGCTCGGCCTGGACATCGCGCTCGGCATTGGCGGCCTGCCGCGCGGGCGCATCATCGAGGTGTACGGGCCGGAGAGCTCGGGCAAGACGACGCTTGCGCTGCACGCGATCGCCGAGGCGCAGAAGCGCGGCGGCACCTGCGCGTTCATCGATGCCGAGCACGCGCTGGATCCGATCTACGCCCGCAAGCTTGGCGTGGACGTGGACAACCTGCTGATCAGCCAGCCGGACGCCGGAGAGCAGGCTCTGGAAATCTGCGACACGCTGGTGCGCTCGGGTGCCATCGACGTGCTGGTCATCGACAGCGTCGCCGCCCTGGTGCCGCGGGCCGAACTGGAAGGCGAGATGGGCGACACCCATGTCGGCCTGCATGCCCGGCTGATGAGCCAGGCGTTGCGCAAGCTGACGGGTTCGGTCAGCAAGAGCCACACCATGCTGATCTTCCTCAACCAGATACGTTTGAAGATCGGCGTGATGTTCGGCAACCCGGAGACCACGACGGGCGGCAACGCGCTGAAGTTCTACGCCTCCATACGCATGGAGATCAGGCGCACCGGATCAATCAAGGATCGCGAGAACGTGGTCGGCAACTCCACCCGGGTGAAGGTGGCCAAGAACAAGCTGGCGCCGCCGTTCCGCGAGGTGGAGTTCGACATCATGTTCGGCGAGGGCATCAGCAAGGTCGGCGAGCTGATCGACCTGGGCGTCAAGGCGGGGATCGTCGAGAAATCGGGTTCATGGTTCAGCTTCGACAGCACGCGGATCGGCCAGGGGCGCGAGAATGCCAAGCAGTTCCTGCGCGACCATAAGGATGCGGCCGACGCGATCGAGAAGCGCATTCGCGAACAGGCGGGTGCCGTGGCCGACAAGATGCTGGTCGGGCCCACCGAGGACGAGGAGGCCGATGCCGCCGACTGACGGGCAGGGGTCGGCCGGCGTCTGACATGCCACACGCCAGCCGCCCGGCCGAGCCGGGGCCTGCAGCCTTGTCGGCGGCCGACGAGGCCCTGGTGGAGGCGGCGCGCCTGGTGATCGCGCGCCACTACCGGCCGTTCTGGCACATGGTGGCTGCGGCGTTGCGCAGCCGGGACGGCCGCATCTGGACCGGACTGCATCTGGGCGCCACCGTCGGCCGCATGCAGGTCTGCGCCGAAGCCATCGCCGTCGGCCGCGCGATCCTCGAGGGCGACGGCACCATCGAGTGCGCCGTGGCGGTGCGGCACCACAAGGAGCACGAGCCGGTGCAGGAGATCACCGTGGTGCCGCCCTGCGGGGCGTGCCGTGAGATGCTGACCGATTTCGATCCGGGCGCGCGTGTGATCGTGCCAGGTCCGTCCGGGCTGGTCAGCGTGCCCATCGCCACCCTGCTGCCGCTTCCCTACCAGCGGTGACGCCGCGCGGGCCTCTATCTCAGTCGGCGAACGGCAGCTCCCTGCCGCCGAGATACACCGATACCGTGGGCGAAAGAATGACCCGGCCCCGCCCTGCCTGATCGAGTTCCCACCCGTAATGCCGGCCGTCGCCGGTCACCAGTGTTCCGCGTGCCGCGCATTGCGTCCAGTCGAGCTGCTCGAGCCAGTCCCGCTCCGTCACCTCGTGCGACTGCTCGAACCAGCGCAGCGCGGCCGGTCGGGACAGGTGGAAGCGGGCGCATTGTGCGGGCGTCTGCCGGCCGTTCGGATCGGCGTGCCACTGCCCGTCGGCGGTGACCAGCACCGACTGCACGGAGAACGATGTCGGTGCGGCCGAAGCGGTCCCGAGACCCAGCGACACCAGTCCCGCCAGGGCGGCGCGTCCGGCTACCACCTGGCCGACTCGGCCTCGTGCGGGTCCTTGTAGGAGACCTGCGGGTGACGCAGCACCTCCGTCAGGGGTACCCGGAAGTTCTCCCTCAACTGGCCCACGATCCAGGCGAGGGAGGCGTTCTGCGCCGCCGTCGCCACCTCGTATTGCGGGTTGGCACCCTGCCCGACTGTTCCCGCCACCAGTTCGATACCGATCGAATCCTGGTTGGACGGAAACCTGTCCGGCACGGCCTTGGTGTTCTCGCGCGTGTTGACCGCGGACACGCTTTTGCCGGCAAGGGCTTTGGCCTCGACGGGCGAGCAGCTCAGCTCGGACAGGCAGCGCGCCCGAAGCTTGCCGACATGCCATTGCCGCCAGAACACCGAGCCCGTCTGGTAGATCGACCCGTCCTTGTCGATCAGGAAATGCGCCCCGTTTGCGCCGGCGTTCAGGTAGCTGTTCAACGACGACTGCGCCGTCGCGGCTCCGGTCTGGTGGACGATGATGCCGTGCACGGCATCCATTCGTCCGTGCCGAAGGTTCGGCCGGCGCGTGATCTGCACGCGGTCGTCGAGCACCCACCCGTCCTGGTCGATCTTGAGCATCGAAACCCCTGTCCCTTGATGGACGGTAAGGTGCGTCGCTCGATCGGGCAACGCCCTCTCTCGTCCCGTCGATTTGCGGAGATTGCCCAGGCTTCACGGACACGTCAGCGCCGGAACGAAGCATAAACGGGCACGTTCCGGTCGCATGACCAACACACCGAAAACCAGTGAAGTGGACGAGCAGGCGAAGCCGTCGGCCACACACGCCAAAGCCGCACCGCACAACCCCAAGCAGCCGACCAGTTCCGCCGATCAGGACAGCCTGCCGTCCAACACCGAGAAAGACCCCGATGACTGGACCACCGGGGGCGAGACGATGACCGGCGCGCAGGCATCCTATCTCAAGACCTTGTCCGAGGAAGCCGGCGTGCCGTTCGACGAGACGCTGTCGAAGGCCGAAGCCTCCAAGCAGATCGACGCGTTGCAGGCCAAGACCGGCCGCGGCCGCAATCACTAGGCCCGGGCGAACAGAGACGGGGGCTCGGCGGCCGAGGCGGGAGCCTCGGCCGCCGTATGCTTGTCCGCAGGACGCTTGAGGGCCAAAACCTCGGCCAACGCGATGCGCGAGGAGAATCCCGATGGCCAAGATAACCGTAAGGACGCCGATCGTCGAACTCGATGGCGACGAGATGACACGCATCATCTGGGGGTTCATCAAGGATCGGCTGATCCTGCCCTACCTCGATCTCGAGCTGAAATACTACGATCTGGGTATCGAGAATCGCGACCGGACCGACGACCAGGTGACGATCGACTCGGCCCATGCCATCCGTCAATACGGCGTGGGCGTGAAATGCGCCACGATCACGCCTGACGAGGCTCGGGTGACGGAGTTCGGCCTCAAGCGGATGTGGCGCAGCCCGAACGGCACCATACGCAACATCCTGGATGGCACCATCTTTCGCGAGCCGATCATCTGCGCCAACGTGCCGCGGCTCGTGCCGCACTGGACAAGCCCGATCGTCATCGGCCGTCATGCTTATGGTGACATCTATCGCGCGGCCGAAACCCGAATCCCAGGTCCGGGCCGGGTCACCATGGTGTTCGAGCCCGCCGACGGCGGCGAGAGCCACATCTACGAGGTGCACGATTTCAAGGGGCCGGGCGTCGCGATGGCGCAGCACAACACCCGCGCCTCGATCGAAGGTTTTGCCCGCGCGAGTTTCAACTACGGCCTGCTACGCGACTATCCTGTCTACCTGTCCACCAAGAACACCATCCTGAAAGCCTATGACGGCCTGTTCAAGGATGTGTTCCAGGAGGTGTTCGACGCAGAGTTCCGCACGCGCTTCGAGCAGCACGGCCTGACCTACGAGCACCGCCTGATAGACGACATGGTGGCGAGCGCGCTGAAATGGTCGGGCGGCTATCTCTGGGCCTGCAAGAACTACGATGGCGACGTGCAGAGCGACATCGTGGCGCAGGGCTTCGGCTCGCTCGGTCTGATGACCAGCGTGCTGATGAGCCCGGACGGCAGGACGATAGAGAGCGAGGCGGCGCACGGCACCGTCACCCGGCACTACCGCCAGCACCAGCGCGGCCGCGAGACGAGCACCAACCCGATCGCGTCGATCTTCGCCTGGACCCGCGGACTGATCTATCGCGGGCGTTTCGACGGCACCCCCGAGGTGACCGCCTTCGCCGAGACGCTCGAGCGTGTGTGCATCGAGACCGTGGAGTCGGGCGCGATGACCAAGGACCTGGCGATCCTGGTCGGGCCGGAGCAGCCCTGGCTGAACACCCAGACTTTCCTGGCCAGGATCGACGAGAACCTGCAGGCAGCCATGGTCGCGGCACATTGAAACGCGATCCGCGATGACTTTGAGGACGACCGCCATGGGTATCGACCGCCGCACGTTCCTGATGACCACGCTGATGACCGGCTTCACCGCTGCCGTCGCCCGCGCGCAGACCGCCGCCATACACACCGACGATTCGGGCCTGGAGGCCGGCGAGGCGGCCATTCCGGTGATGGACGGCAAGCTGCCGGCCTATCACGCGCGCCCCGCCGGGGCTGGCCCGTTCCCCACGATCCTGGTGATCGAGGAGATCTTCGGAGTCCACGAGTATATCAAGGATGTCTGCCGGCGCTTCGCCAAGCTGGGCTACCTGGCGGTGGCGCCCGAACTCTACGCCCGCCTGGCCGACCTCTCGACCATGTCCGACCCGAACGAGATCGTCGCCCGCGTCATCTCCAAAGCCCCGGATGCCACCATGCTCGCCGACCTGGATAGCACGGCCGCCTGGGCCGCCGCCAACCACGGCGACCCGGCGCGGCTGGGGGTGACGGGCTTCTGCCGTGGCGGACGCGACACCTGGCTGTATGCCGAGCACAACCCGCAGCTCAAGGCGGCCGTCGCCTGGTACGGGCCGGTCAAGGGGTCGGTCTCGGAAATCCAGCCGCACACGCCGACCGACGAGGCCGCGGCGTTGCGCTGCCCGCTGCTGGGGCTCTATGGCGGCCGCGACCCGAGCATCATGCAAGCGGACGTGCAGGCAGCGGCCCAGATCGCCCGCGACGCCGGCCACGTGGTCGACATCAAGATTTTTCCCGAAGCGGGTCACGGTTTCCACGCCGACTACCGCGCCACCTACGACAAGGCAGCGGCCGAGCAGGGCTGGGCGGCGGCGCTCGCCTGGTTCAAGGCGCACGGGGTCGCGTGAGTACGGGATTGCCGGCCGGGCCGGTGCTGGGCGCGGAGCGGAGCCGTCAGGCCGGCGCCAGGGCGGGGCGCCGTGCGTTCACCGCCGCCCTCACCGGCCTGATGCTGGTGCTGGCCCTGGCCTCGCTCGATTCCAACATCGTGGGGCCGGCGCTGCCGCGCATCGTCAGCGATCTCGGCGGGCTCGCGCATATCTCCTGGGTGGTCACCGCCTTCGCGGTCGCCTCCACGGCCAGCACGCCGCTCTACGGCAAGCTGTCCGATCAGTATGGCCGTCGCCGCGCGTTCGGCGTCTCGATCGGGGTGTTCCTGCTGGGCTCGGTGCTCTGCGGCTCGGCCCGCAGCATGGGCCTGCTGATCGCCAGCCGCGCGCTGCAGGGCGTGGGCGCGGGCGGGCTGATCATCCTGGCGCAGACCACCATCGCCGACCTGTTGCCGCCGCGTGAGCGCGGGCGCTACCAGGGCCTGATCGCAGGCACCTTCGCGCTGTGCAGCGTGGCCGGTCCGCTGCTCGGCGGGGTGATCACCGACCGGCTCTCCTGGCCCTGGATCTTCTACATCAACCTGCCGCTGGGAGCAGCCGCCCTGGTGATACTCGGCCTGTCCTTGCCGGCGCATATTCCTCGGCCGCCGGCGCGGGTCGATCTGGCGGGATTCGCGCTCATCATCGCCGGCACCTGCACCGGGCTGCTGCTGCTCAGCTGGGCCGGGGTGGTGTATCCCTGGGGCTCGCCAGTCATCCTCGGGCTCGGCTGCGCCACGGCTGTGCTGTTCGCCCTATTGCTGCCGGTGGAGCGGGCGGCCGCAGCACCCGCATTGCCGCCGCATCTGTTCGCCGAGCCGGTGTTTGCCACCGCGGTCACCGGCATCAGCCTGACGGTCATGGCGTTGTTCGGCAGCTTGGTGTTCGTGCCGCTGTTCTTCCAGGTGGTGTTCGCGATGTCGGCGACCGAGGCCGGGCTGCGCATGGCGCCGGTGATGGGCGGGCTGATCGTCAGCTCCGTCCTTGGCGGCCGCGCCGTCAGCCGTAGCGGTCGCGCCAAGCGCCTGCCGATCGTGGGGCTGGTGATCGCCACCCTGACTTACGCATCGATGGGCTGGCTGTTGCTGCACGGGGCGAAGGCGGATGTCGTCGACGCCCTGCTCGCGGTGCTCGGGCTCGGCATGGGCCTGGTCATGCCGAATATCACGACGGCCGTGCAGAACGCGGTGGACCCGCGCGACATGGGAACGGCGACCGCCACGCTGGGCTTTTTCCGCTCGCTCGGCGGCGCCTTCGGCGTGGCGGTTTCCGGCACCATCCTGTCGGCCACGCTCAACGCGTGGCTCCCGGGGGAGCGCGCGGTCATGTCGCTCGGCTTGGAGCAGCTACGCCGGCTGCCGCCATCGGCGCAGGCCGAGCTGGCGGGCGCTTACGGCCACGCGCTCGGCTACACCTTCCTGGCGGCATCCGGCGTCACGGCGCTCGCTTTCGCGACGCTGCTGCGGATGCCGGACCGGCCGTTGCGCGGGCGGGTGGCCGAGGCAGCGTAGCGGACCAGTTCGACGAGCAGCGCGGCCAGCAGCGTGCCGCCGAGTGCCAGCCCGATCGACATGCCGGGCGCCAGGAAGCGGAACTCCAGCGCCGGCACGGTGGTCGCGTCGCCGACCGTCACCACCGCCATCCGGGCGAACAGCGCCAGCCACAGGACGGCCGCCAACGAGCCGACGGGCGGTAGGCGCCGTCGGTGCAGGCCGACGAGCAGCAGTATCGGCGTCGCCAGCATCGCGAGCGGGGTCACGGCCCGTCCGACCAGGCGCACGAGGCCGCCGACCACGCGGCCGACCTGCATCGGCACGTCCGGCAGGCCGGGGCCGGCCGGGATGGTCTGCACGGCGTCGATGTCGATGACCGCGCCAGCCGGCAGGGCGACCGGCCCCTTTCGCAACGATGATGCCGGCTGGTCGAACAGCACCGCCCCGCCTTGCGACACGCGCAGCCGGCAATCCGGGCTGCAGCGTGCCTGGAAACGGGCGGCCCTGCTGCCGGGATGCCCGATGGCCGCGGGAATGCCGGTGCCCGCGGCGGTCGTCAGCGTGCTGTCCTGGCCCGAGGCGGCCGACACCGCGAGCGCGTCGGCCGGGTCGCCGGAAGGCAGGTCGACCCAGCCCATCGCCAGGAGGCTCGGGGCGTTCAGCTTCGGCAGCGTCGGCGCTTTCGGCCCCAGTACGAGCGGCGTGGATTCGGCCAGGTCGAACAGCGAGGGGCTTGTCGGGAAGATGCCGGGCCTCGCCTCTTGCAGCCAGGCGGTGCGCCAAACGACGGAGAGGGCGCTGCGCGCGCCCAGTTCCACGTAATCGGCGCGGAACGGCGGCAACATGCCGCTGCGGCGCGCGCTGCAGGAAAGGCGCGCGTGGTCGCAGGCATCGTTAACCTCGTGCGCGAGCCGCCGATAGAACGCGTCCGCATCGGCGGCACGGCGATAATGCCCGGCGGCGGTGACGGCGTTGCGAACCGCGAACATCGCCCAGCCGCCCTGCAGCTCGTGGCAGTCGGGGATCGGGCTGTGGGCGCAGCCGATCGTGGTCCATTCCTGGCCGATCGGCCCTTCCAGCGACGGCTGCAGCTCGCGCGCCGCACCGCTCTCGCGGTAGAGCAGCAGGCGCACGTCGCGTGGCAGGATGCCGTATTGCCGCCACTGCGCCGGCCTGACGCGCAACATCGCGCCGTAGGCGTCGGGAAACGGACCGGTCTGGAAGTCGCTGGTGCGGAACACGCCGTAGACGGCGTCGTTCACCGCCGCGAATGGCACGAGCACCAGCAGGAAGCCCAGCGGCAGCGCCAGGCCCATCGCCGCCTCTCGCACCAGCCAGTCACGCCCGGGACGCCGGCGGCGCCGCCAATGTCGTCGCCATCCGCCCTGCGCCACACGCAGCGCCAGGACCGCCGCGAGCACCGGCGCCATCCAGATGCCCTCCTCGCGCGTCAGCCAGAACGCGCCGAAGGCCAGGCCGGAGGCGAACGCCCAGCCCAGCGCGGCCATCCCCGCCCGCACATCGCTCCGGGGCAGGCACTGCACCGCGAGGCCGAGCACCAGCATCGTCTCGCCCACGTAAAGCTTTTCGCGCAGCACCAGCGACAGCGCCGCCGACCAGGGCACCGGGTTCAGGGCGAGCAGCGCGAAGACGACGGTGGCGGCGGGGCGGTGTCGCAGGGCGCGTCCCGCGGCGCGGGCCAGCAGCAGGCAGCCGCACAGGTAGACGGCCTGGGCCGCCAGGTTGAGCGGGACGCGGCACAGGGCGCAGGCCGCCAGGAACAGCGGGAAGACCGGGCCCCGGGCCAGGGTGAGCTGGTCGAAGGGCCCGAGCCAGTCGCCGTGCGCGATGGCGGTTGCCAGCCGGATGTAGAGCAGGTCGTCGTAGGTGCCGCCGGCGAACGACACCGGCGCGGTGGCGGCCAGCCACAGCCCGGTCGCGGCCAGGACCCACTCCAGCGCCGCGCAGGTCCGCGCCACGGCCCGGCTGTTCGCCCGGTCACCGGGGGCGGGGGTATCGGTCCCGCCATCATCCTGTTCGCTCACCGGAATACGCCCATCCTCGCCATCGCCGCCCGGCCGGAGTCGCCGTGCCTATCGTCCATTCCCGTCCTGATGCGACAGGCACCGAAGCCGCGCTGCGCCGCGCCGCGCTGTCGTCGGCACCGTGGTGCCGATGCCGGTGTGGACGAACGATCGGCTGACCTAATCGGCCCGCAGTGCCTGCCGAACAGCCTCCAACGCCGCCTCCGCCCCCCCGCCATCCGGCCCCCCAGCCTGGGCGAGGTCCGGCCGCCCGCCGCCGCCCTTGCCGCCGACCGCGGCGCTGGCGGCGCGCACCAGGTCGACCGCATTGTGGCGCGACACCAGCTCGGGCGAGACGGCGACCACGATGCTCGCCTTGCCCTCTGCGGTGGAGACCAGGGCCACGATGCCGCCCGGGTTCTGCTGGCCGATCGTCTCGGCCAGGCCCTTGAGGTCGCGCGCCGGCACGTCGCCCAGGTTGCGGGCGGCCAGGCGCACGCCGCCGACCTCCTCGATCTCGGCGCTGCCGGCGCCGGTGGCGAGCGTCTTCTGCAACTCGGCCACCTGGCGTTCCAGGCGTCGGCGTTCCTCCATCAGGCCGGCCACGCGCTCGGCGAGCTCCGCGGGGCTGGTGCGCAGGGTGGCGGCGGCGTCCTGCAACTGGCGGTCGCGGGCGGCGACCAGGGCTTCGGCGGCCTCTCCGGTCACCGCCTCGATCCGCCGGACGCCGGCGCTGACGCCGGTTTCGCCCACGATCCGGAACAGGCCGATATCGCCGGTGCGGCGCACATGGGTGCCGCCGCAGAGCTCGATCGACCAGGCGGGTTTTTCGGCGTCGCCGGTGCCCATGGCGACCACGCGCACCTCGTCGCCGTATTTCTCGCCGAACAGGGCCATCGCCCCTTCGGCCACGGCGGCGTCCGGCGTCATCAGCCGGGTCGTGACCTCGGTGTTCTCGCGTATCCGGGCGTTGACCACGGCTTCGGCCGCAGCGAGCTCCTCGGGCGTGACCGGCCTGTTGTGGCTGACGTCGAAACGCAGCCGGTCGGGCGCGTTCAGGCTGCCTTTCTGCTGGACGTGGGTGCCCAGGCGGCGACGCAGCGCCTCGTGCAGCAGGTGCGTGGCGCTGTGATGCGCGCGTACCCGGCCGCGCCGTGCGTGGTCCAGTTCGGCCAGCACCGGCATGCCGACGCGGGCCACGCCGGCCTCGACGCGGCCGAGATGGGCGAACAGCGCGCCGAGCTTCTTCTGCGTGTCGGTCACCACGATGCGCATCTCGGGATCGCCGCCGAGGCCGGTGATATGGCCGGTGTCGCCCACCTGTCCGCCGCTCTCGGCGTAGAACGGCGTCTGGTTGAGCAGGAGCGCCACCTCGGTCCCGGCGGGCGCCTCCTGCACCGGCAGGCCGTCCACCAGGATGGCGCGTATCTCGGCCTCCGCCTGTTCGGTGGCGTAGCCCAGGAACTCGGTGGCGCCGATGCTCTCCCGCAGGTCGAAGAACACGCGTTCGGTCGCGGCCTCGCCCGAACCGGACCAGGCGGCCCGTGCCCGCACGCGCTGCTCGGCCATCGCCGCGTTAAAGCCGGCCACGTCCACCCCGTGGCCCTGCTCGCGCAGCGCGTCCTGGGTCAGGTCCAGCGGAAAACCGTAGGTGTCGTAGAGGCGGAAGGCGACGTCGCCGGGCAGCGTGCCGCCGTCGCCGAGGCGGTTCGTCTCGTCGGCGAGCAGAGCGAGGCCCCGTTCCAGCATCGCCTTGAAGCGGGTTTCCTCGAGGTGCAGCGTCTCGGCGATCAGCGTTTCGGCGCGGCCGAGCTCGGGGTAGGCGGTGCCCATCTGCCGCACCAGGGCCGGGACCAGCCGGTAGAACACCGGGTCGCGCGCGCCCATCAGGTGCAGGTGGCGCATGGCACGCCGCATGATCCGGCGCAGCACGTAGCCGCGGCCCTCGTTGGAGGGTGTCACCCCGTCCGCCATCAGGAAGGCCGAGCTGCGCAGATGGTCGGCGACGACGCGGTGGCTGGCGCGGAACGGGCCGTCGCTGGCAACCCCGGTCGCCTCCGCGCTGGCGTGGATCAGCGCGCGGAAGGTGTCGGTGTCGTAGTTGTCGTGCACGCCCTGCAGGATGGCGGCGAAGCGCTCCAGCCCCATGCCGGTGTCGATCGAGGGGCGCGGCAGGTCGATGCGGGTGCCGGGCGGCCCCTCGTCGTACTGCATGAAAACCAGATTCCAGATCTCGACGAAGCGGTCGCCGTCCTCGTCCGGGCTGCCTGGCGGGCCGCCGGCGATGTGCGCGCCATGGTCGTAGAAGATCTCCGAGCACGGACCGCACGGGCCGGTATCGCCCATGCGCCAGAAATTGTCGGCCGTCGGGATGCGTATGATGCGCTCGTCCGGCAGGCCGGCGATCCGCCGCCACAGCGCGGCGGCGTCTTCGTCCTCGGCATAGACGGTGACCAGCAGCCTGTCGCGGGGCAGTGCGAAGTCGCGGGTCAGCAGGTGCCAGGCGAGCTCTATGGCTTCCGGCTTGAAGTAATCGCCGAAGCTGAAATTCCCCAGCATCTCGAAAAAGGTGTGGTGGCGCGCGGTGTAGCCCACGTTGTCGAGGTCGTTGTGCTTGCCGCCGGCGCGCACGCATTTCTGGGCGCTGGCCGCGCGGCTGTAGGGGCGGCGTTCCTGGCCGGTGAAGACGTTCTTGAACTGCACCATGCCGGCGTTGGTGAACAGCAGGGTCGGGTCGTTGCGCGGCACCAACGGCGAGCTGGCGACGCGCTCATGCCCGCGGGAGACGAAATAGTCTAGGAACGTGGCACGAATATCGTTGCTGCTGGGCATGCGAGCCACGTAGCGCAGCGATTGCAGGGAGGAAAGGCCGGGGCTTTACTGGCCGGAGCCTCCGGCGCGTTCAGTCGAGCAGGGTCTCGGGCGGGAAACCGGCGGGGATGATCCTGAACACGCCGGGCGCGCTGGCGCGTGCCGTGGTGACGGCGCGCTTGGGGCAGATGCCGACGCAGCCGATCTCGATGATGCCGACCTGGCCACGGCGGCCGGTGGCCCGCAGCGCGTCGCGGGCAGTCTGGCGCAGCGTGTCCCGGCCCTTGTGGCCGAAGCCGCCGTGCAGCTTCTTGCTGCATTTGCGGCAGATCAGCAGCGTGTCGGTCCAGCCGGTCGGCACCGACTGGACCAGGGCGACATCGGGTATGCTGGTCTTGCTCATGCGCCGACAACGCGCGGCGCGGGCCCGGGCTGCATCGCGAGACGCCCGGGCTGGGTCGAGCCCGCCTGCCGTCCCTGACCCCAACTCGGCCGGGACCGCGCGCATGACCGTATAATTACCGCCAGCCGTTTGTGCTTGATCGCCCTGGTTCCGTTAACTACGGTCGGATCGACAGGCGGAGAGCGACCTTGAAATTCCACGCACACGCATTGTGGATCACGGTGGTCATGCTCGCCGCCGCTTCCGCAGCCGCCCAGGACCGAACGATCCGCATCGGCTACCAGAAATACGGCACCCTCGTGTTGGAAAAGGCGCGCGGCACGCTGGAGACGCAGCTGGCGCCCCTGCACGTGAATGTCACCTGGACGGAGTTTCTCGGCGGCCCTGCCCTGCTGGAGGGAATGGGGGCGGAAAGCGTCGATTTCGGCGCGACCGGAGATGCGCCGCCGATCTTTGCGCAGGCTGCCGGCGTGCCGCTTGTCTACGTCGGCGTGGAGCCGGCCACCCCGCATGGCGAGGCGGTGATCGTGCCCGAGGGTTCGTCGATCCACAGCATCGCCGACCTGCGCGGCAAGAAGATCGCGCTGAACAAGGGTTCCAACGTTCACAACCTTCTGGTTCGCGTGCTGGCGGCGGGCGGCCTGAAGCCGTCGGACGTGCAATCGGTGTTCCTCAAGCCGTCCGACGCCCGGCCGGCCTTCGAGAACGGCAGCGTCGATGCCTGGGCGATCTGGGATCCCTATCTTGCGGCGGCGCAGACTGCGCTGAAGACGCGGGTCGTGTCGGACGGCCTGGCGCCGGACGGACGGACGATCGACGAGAATCACCAGTTCTTCGTGGCGACACGAAGCTTTGCGAGCGCCAATCCCGACATCATGCGGGCGGTCATGGCGGACATGGCCCGGACCGAAGCCTATGGCGCCGCCCATCACGGCGAAGTGGTCAAGCTGCTGGCCCCGGCGATGGGCATGGACCCCGAGGCGGTCAGGCTCGCGGTCGACCGCATGTCCTTCGGCGCGCAGCCCATGGACGCCCACGCCCTCGCCGGGCAGCAGGACATCGCGGACACGCTTTTCGGGCTGCATTTGATACCGGGCAAGCTCGATCTTCGCGACGCGAGCCTGGACAAGGGTTTCTGACGCCCCGGCGCCGACCGGTCACCTGAACTGCCACGGAGACCCATCATGCAGCTGCTCTGGTTCCTGCCCACGCATGGCGACGGGCGCTACCTCGCATCGGCCACCGGCGGCCGTCCGCTGACGTTCGACTACCTGCGCCAGGTGGCGCAGGCGGCCGACCAGCTCGGCTACTGGGGCATGTTGTTGCCAACCGGCCGTTCCTGCGAGGATAGCTGGGTGGTGGGCTCGGCGGTGGCGCCGGCAACCAAGCAGCTCCGTTTCCTGATCGCGTTGCGGCCGGGCATCATGTCGCCGGTGCTCGGCGCGCGGATGGCCGCCGCACTGGACCGCGCGACCAACGGCCGCCTGCTGATCAACGTGGTGACCGGCGGCGACCCCGTCGAGCTGAAGGGCGACGGCCAGTGGCTCAGCCACGACGAGCGCTATGGCCTGACCGACGAGTTCCTGCAGGTGTGGCGCCGGGTGATGTCGGGCGAGGCGGTCAACTTCCAGGGCAAGCACATCCACGTGGAGGATGCCCGCCTGGCGTTTCCGCCGGTGCAGACACCTTACCCGCCCTTGTGGTTTGGCGGGTCGTCGCCGGCCGGCGTCGAGGTCGCGGCCGAGCAATGCGACGTCTACCTCACCTGGGGCGAGCCGCCGGCCGACGTGGCCGCCAAGATCGCGGTGGCCCGCGAGGCCGCGGCCCGGCGCGGCCGCACCTTCCGCTTCGGCCTGCGCCTGCACATCATCGTGCGCGAAACCCGCGCCGCCGCCTGGGAGGCGGCAAACGACCTGATCCGCTACGTGGACGACCAGGTGATCGCCGACGCACAGAAGGTGTTCGCCCGCTACGACAGCGTGGGCCAGCAGCGCATGGCGGCGCTGCATGCCGGCAACCGCACGAAGCTCGAGATCAGCCCCGACCTCTGGGCCGGAGTGGGCCTGGTGCGCGGTGGCGCCGGAACGGCCCTGGTGGGCGACCCCGACACGGTCGCGGCCCGGCTGCTGGAATACCGCGATCTGGGGGTGGAGAGCTTCATCCTGTCCGGCTACCCGCATCTGGAGGAAGCCTATCGCGTGGCCGAGCTGCTGTTCCCCCGGCTGCCGCTCTCCCATGCCGGCTTGGCCGGCCAGTCGACGGCGGCGTTGAACGGTCCTTTCGGAGAGATCATCGCCAACGAGCGCGCGCCGGTTCTGGCCGCCGCTTCGTGAACGGCGACGGCCGGCCGAGCCGAGGGAGGTTGCGTGCGGCAATCATGCCTTGGCTGGTGCCGGCCGCCCTGTTGCTGGTTTGGGAGGCGGTGACCGCCTCCGGCCTGGTGCCGGCCCGAAAGCTGCCGCCGCCGCATGCGGTGCTGCTGGCCGGCTGGACCCTGCTGCGTTCGGGTGAACTGCCGCAGGACGTGCTGGTCTCGACCATGCGCGCCGCCACCGGCTTCGTCATCGGCGGCTCGCTCGGCTTCTGCTTCGGGCTGGCGGCTGGCATCAGCCGGATGGCCGAGAGCGTGGTCGACGGGACGCTGCAGATGCTGCGCATGGTGCCGCATTTGGCGCTGATCCCGCTGGTGATCGTGTGGTTCGGCATCGGCGAGCCGGCCAAGGTGTTCCTGGTCGCGGTCGGCGTGTTCTTCCCGATCTACTACAACACCTATCACGGCATACGCACGATCGACGCAGGGCTGCTGGAGATGGCGCGCGTCCAGGGCCTGGGCTCCGCCGCCCTGTTCCGGGAGGTGATCCTGCCCGGCGCGCTGCCCTCCATCCTGGTCGGCGTTCGCTACGCGCTCGGCATCATGTGGCTGACGCTGATCGTGGCCGAGACCATCGCCGGCAATTCGGGGATCGGCTTCATGACCATGAACGCGCGCGAGTTCATGCAGACCGACATCGTGGTGCTGGGCATCCTGCTCTACGCGGTGCTGGGCAAGCTGATCGACGTGCTCGCGCGATGGATCGAGAGGAGGGCGCTCGCTTGGCATCCATCGTTCAGCCACGCCTGAGTTCCTGGGCGCGGACCCAGCCCAAGCACGAAACCTCGGCCGCAGCCCGGTTCGAGGCGCCGCCGGCCGGCCTGGCAATCTGCCTTCAGGGTATCGGCCGGCGGTTCGGCGGGCGGGCGGTGCTGCACGACGTCAATTTGTCGATCGAGCCCGGGCAGTTCGTGGCCATCGTCGGCCGCAGCGGTTCGGGCAAGAGCACGCTGCTGCGCATGCTGGCGGGGCTCGATCAGCCCGATCTCGGCCGGGTGCTGCTTGGCGGCGAGTCGCCGCGGGCGGCGGCGGCGGGCCTGCGTATCATGTTCCAGGACGGACGCCTGCTGCCGTGGCGCCGCGTGATCGACAACGTGGCCCTGGGGCTGCCGAAGACGGCGCGGGCGCACGCCACGGCGGCGCTGGCTTCGGTGGGACTGGCCGACCGGGCCGGTGACTGGCCCCGTGTCCTCTCCGGCGGCCAGCGTCAGCGGGTGGCCCTGGCCCGCGCGCTGGCGTCCGACCCCCGGCTGATCCTGCTGGACGAGCCTCTGGGCGCGCTCGACGCGCTGACCAGGCTGGAGATGCAGGCACTCGTCGAAGCGCTGTGGCAGCGGGCCGGCTTCACCGCGGTCCTCGTCACCCATGACGTGGCCGAAGCGGCGATCCTGGCCGACCGTATCCTGCTGATCGAGGATGGCGGCATTTCCATGGACGTGACGGTGGACCTGCCCAGGCCAAGACGCGCCGGTGCCGCGCTGGCGGCCATCGAGGCGCAGGTTCTGGACCGGATCCTCCGACCCGACAGGTCCGCGTCGGCGCAGGTGGTGTCGGCCTAGCGGAAGCGATCGGTCCCGTGGCGGCTGAACCTGGACCCGCGCCTTCCCTTCAAACTTGAGGCCGTGTTGCCCACATCGCGCTGGACGCCATCAGCGAGGATGCGAGCGATGACCGCCGACGCCTACCCCGTCCAGAAGCCCGACTCGGAGTGGAGACAGGAACTCACCCCCGACCAGTACCGCGTGCTTCGCCAGCATGGCACCGAGCGCCCCGGCGCCAGCCCGCTGAACGCGGAGAAGCGCCAGGGCCGGTTCCTGTGTGCGGCGTGCGAGACCGAGCTGTTCGACAGCGACACCAAGTACGAGAGCGGCTCCGGCTGGCCGAGCTTCTATGCGCCGCGTGATGGCGCCGTCGGCACGACGGAAGATCGTTCGCTTGGCATGACGCGTGTGGAGGTGCATTGCGCGCGCTGTGGCGGGCATCTTGGCCATGTGTTCCCGGACGGGCCGAAGCCTACCGGCCTGCGTTACTGCATGAACGGGGCCGCACTGAAGTTCGAGCCGGACTCCTGACCGAGCCGTAGCTTAGGCCCGGCCTGGCCGGCTGACAGACGGTCGTCCCGGTCGAGCTGGGCTGCCAGACCGGCCGGCACGGTCACCGACAGGGCCACGTCGACGGTGCGACCCACTGCGCTCAACAGGCCGCCTACGCCGTATTCGGTGCGGTAGAGCCTGCCACGGGCTTCGACGGCGTTGCCGTGCCGCCGGATCGTCAGGGTCAGGGGTCGCACGGCCCCGTGCAACGTCAGCAGCCCGCTCGCCTCGCGGGACCCGCACGTGCCGGCATAGTGCAGGCGAGGGTAGTGCGCCGCGTCGAGCAGCGACGCGCCGAGGGCGGCGCGTGTCGCAAGCGCGTCGTTCATTTGCAGGCTGGCGACCTCGACGTCCAGGCTGACGCTGCAATGCCCCGCATCGGCGGGGTCGATGGTCAGCTGCCCGGAAAACCGCTGGAACCGGCCGGCGACCGGCAGCAACCCCAACGCATAGGCGGTCAGGACGAGCCGCGTCGTCGCGGGGGCGAGCGTCACGGCCAGCGGCGTCGCCGTGCAGGGCAGGGCCAGGGTGGCGAGCAGCACGGCGCCGGCAAGCCTCTGATATCGTCCAAATCGGCTCGTTCGGCTCAACCCGTCCTCCCGCCCACAGGGGAGCGCTCTCCCCGTTTGACAATGGCACGCGTCGGGTCGATCCGGTATGTGGACGATGTCTGGGAAAGCACGCTGGCTCATGGCCGCGCCAGGCCGGGAGAACAGGGCATGGGGCTGCACGGCAAGGTCGCGGTTGTCACCGGCTCCACCAGCGGGATCGGCCTTGGCATAGCGCGGGCGCTGGCGGCCGAGGGGGCGTCGGTGATGCTCAACGGCTTCGGCGAGGCTGCCGCGATCGAGGCCATCCGGCAGGATATCGGCGGCCGCTACGGCGTTCAGGTGCGGCACAATGCCGCCGACCTGAGCCGCGCCGAGGCGGTGCACAGGCTGGTCGACGAGACGATTGACCAGCTCGGCGGACTGCACGTCCTGGTCAACAACGCCGGCATCCAGTTCACCGCCCCGATCGAGGATTTTCCGGCCGAGCGCTGGGACGCGGTCATCGCCGTCAACCTCTCGGCCGCTTTCCACGCGATGCAGGCGGCGATCCCAGCCATGAAGGCCGGCGGCTGGGGCCGCATCATCAACATCGCCTCTGCGCACGGCCTGGTCGCGAGCGCACAGAAATCCGCCTACGTGGCCGCCAAGCACGGCCTCGTCGGCTTGACAAAGGCCGCGGCGATCGAACTGGCGGGGTTCGGCATCACCTGCAACGCCATCTGCCCGGGCTGGGTGCTGACGCCGCTCGTGCAGAAGCAGATCGACGCACGCGCCCAGCGGGAGGGCAAGCCGGTGCCGCAGGTCGAACGCGAGATGCTGTCGGAGAAGCAGCCGTTGCTGTCGTTCACCACGCCGGAGCAGGTGGGTGCGCTGAGCGTGTTCCTGTGCTCGGACGCGGCCTGCACGATGACCGGCGCGCCGGTTTCGATCGACGGCGGCTGGACGGCGGGCTGACGCGACGATGAGCATCCTGGTGACCGGGGCGGCCGGCTTCATCGGCTACCATGCGGCCGCGGCCTTGCTGGCGCGCGGCGAAGAGGTGATCGGCGTCGACAACCTCAACGACTACTACGACGTGCGGCTCAAGCGGGCCCGCGCCGCGCGCTTGGTGCACAAGCGATTTTCTTTCGTGCAGGCCGACGTGTCGGACCGGGGGGCGATGCTGGCCCTGGCCTCCGACAAGATCACGCATGTCTTGCACCTGGCGGCGCAGGCCGGGGTGCGATTTTCCATGGTCGATCCCTACGCCTACGTCATGGCGAACGTGATGGGCCACGTCGTGATGCTTGAGCTGTGTCGGCTACTCCCGCGCCTGCAGCATTTCACCTATGCGAGTTCGTCGTCCGTTTATGGCTTGAACCGCGCATTGCCGTTTGTCGAGGCGGCTCGGGTCGACACGCCTTCGTCCTTGTACGCGGCGACGAAGCGTTCGGGCGAGCTGATCAGCCACGCCTACGCCCATCTGTATGGCTTGCCGCAGACGGGCCTGCGTTTTTTCACCGTCTATGGCCCCTGGGGCCGGCCGGACATGGCCTATTACGGGTTTGCCGAGGCGATCATGTCCGGCCGCCCGATCACCATCTACGATGGCGGCAGGCTGAAGCGCGATTTCACCTACATCGACGACATCGTGGCCGGCGTGATCGGCGCGCTGGACCGGCCGCCGGCGCCGAATGACGGGCCACGCTTGCTCAACATCGGCAATCACAGGAGCGAGACGGTGAACCGTCTCGTGGAGCTGCTGGAGCTGTCGCTGGAAAGGCGAGCGGTCATCAGCAACGTCGCCAAGCCTGCGGCGGATGTCGAAGAGACCTGGGCATCGGTGGATGCGATCAGCGCACTGACCGGCTACGCGCCGAGCACCACGCTTGAGGTCGGTATCCCGCGTTTTGCCCGCTGGTTCCTCGATTTTCGGGAAGCTGCACATTAGACGCTGTCATCATGTTGACATGTCCTTCTCTCTCGCCTATTTCTTTTTTACCGGCGCGGTTC
>CAXTJP010000028.1:0-28221 GCA_964244615.1 uncultured Acetobacteraceae bacterium | reverse complement strand
CGCGCCGGGCTGGCCGCGCGGCGCGACGCGATCGAGATCGTGCATGGGCTGGGCGGCACCGACGGCATGATCGCCGGCCGCTTCGCGCGCCGGGTGACCTGGCTGGCCTTTGCGGGCGGCGTGCTGGGCGTGGCGCTCGCCCTGCCGGTGCTGCTGCGCCTGGCCGACCTGACGGCGCCGTTCCAGATCCTGCCGCGACGCCCCGAGCCCGCCCTGCTGCTGCCGGAATCCCTGCTGCAGGTCTTGCCGCTGCCGCTATGGGCGGTGCTGCCGGCGATGCCGGTGCTCGCCGCGTGCATCGGCTGGGCCACCACCCAGGCGACCGTCCGGCTCTGGCTCGGGCGCCTGCCGTGAGCCTGGCGCGATCCTTGGCGCTGGTGATCGGCCTGCTGGCGGCGGCCTGGATCGCCGGTTTCGCGTGGTTCGTGCATGGCGCGGTCAGCCCGGGCGGCGGCTCGGCCCGCGCCGACGGCATCGTGGTGCTGACCGGCGGGGCCGACCGCATCGCGACTGGGGTAAGGCTGCTGCAGCGCGGGTGCTGCCGCGTGCTGCTGATCTCCGGCGTCGGCCACGGGGCGGAGCTGTCGGCGCTGCTACGCGGCACCGGCATCGATCCGGCCTCGCTGTCGGACCGGATCACGCTCGGGCGTTCGGCCACCAGCACCACCGGCAACGCCGACGAGACGGCGTCCTGGGCGGCGGCACAGGGTCTGCACTCGCTGCTGGTCGTGACCGCCACCTACCACATGCAGCGGGCGCTGACCGAGCTGCAGCGCAGCGTGCCCGATGTGGCGCTGATCCCGGTGGCGGTGCTGCCGCCCGCCCTGCGCGGCGGCGGCAGCCTGGCCACGCTGCGTCTGCTGGCCGGCGAATACACCAAGTTCCTGGCCGCGACCCTCGGCCTGGCGCGGCTCGGTGCCGATACCGGGCTGGAGCCGGGATGATGGTGTGGTTGCGGGCGGCCGCCTACGCCGCGTGGTTCTACGGCGTGACCCTCGCCTATTGCCTGCAGGGCGTGTGGGTGCGGCTGTTCGCCCGCCATCGGGCGCTGGGCCTGGCGCAGCGCTGGGCCCGCACCACGCTGGCGGGCCTATGGCCGATCTGCGGTGTGCGCATCGTGCTGACGGGGCGCGACCGTGTGCCGGCGGATGGTCCGGCGCTGCTCGCCTGCCAGCACCAGTCGGCGTTCGACACGCTGGTCTGGATGGCGCTGCTGGAACGCCCGAGCTACGTGATGAAACAGGAATTGCGGCAGATTCCCCTGTTCGGGCCCCTGCTGGTCCCGGCCGGCATGATCCCGGTCGATCGCTCGGCCGGCGCCACCGCCATGCGCGGCCTGCTGCGCGAGACCGCGGCCGCCGCCCTGCTCGACCGCCAGATCGTCATCTTCCCGGAAGGCACGCGCACCAGGCCGGGTGCGGTCGTGAAGCTGCAGCCAGGGGTGGCAGCCGTGGCCACACGCACCGGCCTGCCCGTGCTGCCGGTCGCCACCGATTCGGGACTGTGTTGGCCGCGCAACCTGCTGATGCTCCGGCCAGGGGTGATCCACATCGCCATCGGGCCGTCCATCGCCTCGCCCTGTCCACGCCCCCTGATGATGGCCCGTATCGAGGAATACTGGCGCAGGATGGAGGCGACCGGCTTCCAGCCTGTGGACAACTCTGTGGAGGCGTTGTGACCGACGCCGGGTCCAGCGGTGGCAGACCGCGCCTAACGCTCTCGTAAGAAAGCGTTTCCGGGAACGCGCCGTAGGGATAAACACGAGCGATCCGGGCTGCAAGCCTGTGGGTAATAAGGATCAAGTCATTGCCGAAGAACGCATTTTTGTTGTGCACGGAAACGTGAGGCCGGCGCTGCCCGTCCAGCCGCTCGCGACGCCTCGCCGGGCCCTGGCAGGGGCGCGGGCATGATGTGGATGAGTTGCGGAGTCGTATGTCGGCGGCGTGTCGGTGGCTAGGCTTGCAACCCGCCTGGTGCTGGCCGCGTCGGCGGTCGTGCTGGCCGACACGTTGCTGTGGTGGGGCGGCAGCCGGCTGCTCGCGTCGCAGACCGCGCGCTGGGTCGCGCAGGTGGAGGCGCATGGCTGGATCGTGTCGGCCGGCGAGCAATCGGGCGGCGGCTGGCCGTTCGAGGCCACGCGGGCGATCGACCGGGTTGCCATCTCCGGCGGGGAGAGGATCCTGCCGGGCGGGCTGACCTGGTCGGCGGACCGTGTCGTGCTGCGTATCACGCTCGCCCATCCGCTCACCCTGTTCCTGGCCGCCGAGGGCCAGCAGTTCCTGCGCCTGTCGCACCTGCCCGACCTCGGCTTCACGGCAGCCCATGCGGTGGCACGACTGCCGCTGCTGCCCGGCCACGACGCCGAGGGCGAACTGGACGCGGCGGGGATCAGCGGCGGCATTGCGGGGTCCCGGCATCCGCAGGACGTGCAGGTCGCGGCCCTCCGCCTTCGACTGAGCGAGGACCACACGGCGCAGGCGGCGCAGGCGCGGCTGGACCTGCGTGCCGAGGCGATCGGGTTGCCCGACATCGGCCGTTGGCCGCTCGGCGCCACCGTGAACCTCGCAGCGGCGACCCTGATCGTCTCCTCGCCGACGCTGCCGGACCGACCGGCCGCGATCGGCAATGGCGAGACCCGCGCCGCTTCCCAGGCGACGGCCTGGCGCGACGGCGGCGGCCGGTTGACCGTGCGGGATGCCTCGCTGCGCTGGGGACCTCTGACGGCGAACGGCTTCGTGGAGCTGGGGCTGGACGAGCGGCTGCAGCCCGCCGGCAACGGCACGGTCGATGTGGCGGGCACCGGGCCGGCGCTGGACGCGGCCGCCCAGGGCGGCCTGATCCCGCCGGGCGTGGCGCTGACCGCCAAGGCGGTGTTGGCGGTGATGCCGCGTGCCCCCGGCAGCGATGCGGTGCGCCTGCCGTTCCTGTTGCGGGACAGGACCGTGTCGGTGGGGCAGATCCCGGTCGCCACCCTCAACGAGATGACCTGGGACCGCAGCCCGCCGTAGCGGGGTCGGGCTTTACAGGCTTTCGTTCTTTACAGCCAGGCGAGTCGGTGGATTTACAGCATTCGCGGCGCCGACGCCGACGCCGCGTGAAACGTCGCGGGCGGCATGCGTAGATGGTGCAACGCACACGCGCTGGAGCATCGAACATGACCTACGCCGCCCCGACCTGCGACTTCTACGACGACGGCCTGGTTCACGGCCATCAATGGGCGCGCAACACTCCGCCCGGCGGCAAGCATGGCGATGACCGGAACGGCCACGCGGCCATGCCCGATCACGACCATCGGCTGGTCAACGAGCCGGGTCGCGGACACGGCTGACTGACGCATCCCTGACCCGCCACCGGGCGGGTCAGGCGGAGCCGAACGTGTCGCCCTGCGCCAGGGCACGCGCCATCTGGCTCAAGGCCTCCTGATGTTTCAGGTTCTCGATCAGCGCGAAGTTGCGCGCGAGCTCCAGGCCCATGCGCTGGCGCGGGCTCAACTCGGTAGCGGCACTGTCGTCCGCAATCCCCTCGAAGAACCACGAGACGGGAACGCTTAGCACGCTGGCGATGTCGTAGAGTCGGCCCGCCGAGATCCGGTTGAGCCCGCGCTCGTATTTGTGCGCCTGCTGATAGGTGACGCCGATCGTCGCAGCCAGTTGCTGCTGCGACAGGCCCAGCATGATGCGCCGTTCCCTGATGCGGGCGCCGACATGGCGATCGGCCATGCTGGCGCGCGCGGTCGGGCGCCCTGCGGGGTCGGGCTCTGCGCATGCCATCTCGTCCGACGGCGAAATCAGGTCGGTGTCGCTCACGCTCTAACCCCATCTAATCGCATCGACGACGCCGTGGATGGCACCACACGCACGCCTGGGCAAGCCGCCAGAACCGGCTGGCGCCGGCCGGCCGATGGCCGCTCTGGCACCCTACATCGCCCCCTGTCCAACACCACGGGAATACGTGCGCCGAGGCAAAATTTTTGAGCGGCGGTCAGCCCTGCCCGTCCTGCTTGCGGCGGGCGCGGGTCAGGCCCGGCGAGACGGACATGGCCGGGGCCGCGTCGTCCCGTTCGGCCAGCCTGGTCCGCAGTGCCTCCACCTCGCGCTGCAACGCCTCGATCTGTCCCTGGGCGGCGCCGGCCTCCGCCGCCTCGGCGGCGGGCTCCCCGGCGGTCGGGCGGTAGAACGGGGTGAACAGGGTCATCGCCCGTTCCATCATGGCAATGTTGTGCCGGCGCATCTCCTCGAGCCCCGGCGGCAGCAGGCTGCCCATCGTCTGCTGCATCGCCTCGCGCATCTGCTCCTGCTGGCGGGCGATGGTGCTCATCGTGTGTTCGAGGTAGCGCGGCACCAGGCCGCCCAGGCTGTCCCCGTAGAAGCCGATCAGCTGCCGCAAAAAGGTGGTGGGCAGCAGGGCGCGCCCCTTGCTCTCCTCCTCGACGATGATCTGGGTCAGCACGCCGCGGGTGATGTCGTCGCCGCTGCGCGCGTCGTAGACCACGAAGTCGCGGCCGACGCGCACCATGTCGGCCAGGTTCTCAAGCGTGATGTAGCAGGAGCTCTCGGTGTTGTAGAGCCGGCGGTTGGCGTATTTCTTGACCACCACGGGCGGCTTGGCGGGCGCGTCCTCGACGGGCGGGGTCGGTCCCTCGATCTGGTTCATCCGGGCGCTCCTCGCATGTTTTACGGACACGTTAGCATGTGTGCGGCATCGCACCAAAGCCGCATATTCCGGCTTGCTTCCCGGCCGGCCCCGCCCGTCCTAACATCCCGGGCAGCCGGAACATGGTCGGATGGATGGCGCATGAAAGATGGCCCGAGCGACCTGCCGGGTCTGACGCGGGACTGGATCACGATCTGGCAGAGCGAGATGAACGCGGCGGCGAGCGACACCGAGCGCCTGCAGGCCTGGCGGGACTGGGTAACGTTGTGCGCCGGGGTCGCAAGCGCGGCCGCTTGCCTGCCGGCAGCACCGGCTGATGCACCGGCCGGACCTGCCACGCGCCAATCACCGGCTCGGCCCTCGCCCGCTGCTGCTGCACCTGATGAGCGCGACGCTACCATCGAACGCCTGGCCCGACGCGTGGCGGCGCTTGAGCGGCTGGCCGGATCCGAACCCGGCGACGGCTGACATCCCGCCATTCGCGCCTGACGCGGCGCTGGTGGCCGGCATCGCCGCCTATCGACGCCATCCCTGGCAGCGCGACCTCGCCGACCCGCCTGCGATCTGGTCGGAGGGAAGCTCGAACCTGCTCGATTACGGGCCGGCCGGCGCGCCGCCGGTCCTGGTGGTGCCGAGCCTGGTGAACCGCGCCCACATCCTGGACCTGATGCACGGCCACTCCATGCTGCGCTTCCTCGGCGATGGCGGGGTTCGGCCGTTGCTGCTGGACTGGGGGTACCCGGGCGCGCTCGAACGCGGGTACACCCTGACCGACTACATCGCCGGCCGGCTGGAGCGGGCGATCGCTTCGGTGGGCGCCCCGGTTCTGCTGGTCGGCTACTGCATGGGCGGGCTGATGGCGATGGCGGCGGCCGGGCGGCGGCCGGATCTCGTCTCCGGCCTGGCGCTGCTGGCGACGCCTTGGGATTTCTTCTCCCCCGACAGGCAGGCCGCCCGACGCGTGGCCGACTGCCTGCCCTGGCTGGAGCCCGCCTTGGCCTTTGGCGGCGCCCTGCCGGTCGACGCGCTGCAGATGCTGTTCAGCCTGGCCGACCCCGGCAGCGTCGCCGCCAAATACCGCGCCTTCGGCCAGCAGGACCAGCAAAGCGCCCGGTCGCGCCGCTTCGTGGCGCTGGAAGACTGGCTGAACGACGGCGTGCCGCTGGCCGCCCCCGTGGCGCGCGATGTGCTGGGCGGCTGGTACGGGCGCAACACCCCGGACGACGGACGATGGCTGGTGGCCGGCGCCCCGGTCAGGCCACAGGATTGGCGCAAGCCGAGCTTCGTCGCCGTACCGTCCCGCGACCGGATCGTGCCGCCTTCGAGTGCGATGGCCCTGGCGCGACAACTGCCGGATGCGACCGTGATCAGGCCCCGGGCCGGGCATGTCGGCATGGTTGCGGGCTCGCAGGCCGAGCAGGCGCTATGGCGGCCGCTGCTGGCGTGGTTGCTGGGTGAGCGCCGAGGGTAGAGGCGTTCTTTTCTGAAGAAAAGAACCAAAAGACTTTTGGCCATTGTTGGGTCGCTGCTCCACTCAGCAATGACCAGAAGTTTCTTTACTTTCCTTCAGCACATCCCGCAGATTGTTAACCCACTTCGCCGCCTCGTTGGCGGCCTCGCTGTTGCCGTGCTTGTCCGGGTGAAGCAGCCGCAGCATCGACTTCAGGCGTGCGTCGTCCAGGCCCAGCGTTTCCATCGCACCGGTGACGGATTGCGACTGCTGCAGCTCGATGATCCTGGTCCGCAGTTCCGCCAGCTCCTGGATCAACTGCCGGCGCTCGTCCTGCAGGCGACGGTCCCGGTCGGAGTCGCGCCTGGCTGCGCCGTCGGAGGCCGGGGAGCGTTTCGGGACAGGGCCGGCCGGCACCGCGGCTTCTGCGAACTGCACATGCAGCGGGAAGGGCGGCTCGGCTGCGCTGACGAAGCGTGCGATCTCCACCTCCGCCGCCGGCCAGAACATCGCGGTGGCCGTCGGGCCGTCGAGGCCGAGGATGCACGCCCGCCATTCGTTCTCGATGAGCGTGCGGCGCAGCTGGTCGGCCGCGCGTATCTTCAGGCGGGAAAGCGGCAGCTCCGCGAAATACAGGCAGGGCGCCGACTCGAACAGGAAGGTGGTCCTGCGGAAAGCGGCGGCACGGATCGCCTCCACCCCGTCGAGAATGCCGCCGATCCGGCTCGGCACGCGTTTCGGGGTGCGGCTGGCCGGAGCGCCCTGCGGCACCGACCGTTCGACCAGCGAAAAATTCTGTTTTCGGCTGCCCGGCAGCTTGGGAAGGGTGAAGCCCACGACGTCACGGTCCAGCAGGACCGACGCACAGAACCAGTCCGCCTTCGGCCAGCCGCCGAGGGCCCGCAGCGGCGGCGGCGTCGCGTTCTGCGTTGAGGCCTTGCCCACCGACCCAGGATCCGTTGACCGGCCGGCAACCTAGTCACGTCAGGCGCGGACGACAAGTTTGCGTCAAAAACCCTGGCCAACGCCGGCGATCTTTGTCAGTCTGCGTTCATGGTCCGTTCCAGTGCGAAGCGGGCCGATCCCTGAGCGAGAGGTGATGATGGCACGGATCGACAAGTCGCAGCATTCCCGGATCCTGCGATCCATCGACGTGGAAGGACGCAAGGTGACCGAGGTGGCGGCCGAATACGGCTGTACCCCGGCGAACATCTACGCCCTGCTCGGCAGGCTGCGTCGGGCAGCGCCGGACGGACCGCGGGCTGTGGCGGCCACCCCGGCCGTATCGCCGCGCGCGCCGGAGACCAGTCCGGCTGTCGTGAACACCGCCAGCCTGCCCGATGCCGCCGACCTGTTCGAGCTGGCGCCGGTCGAGACGCCCGTCCCGGCCGAAGCGGCACGCCCGCCCGCCCGCCCTGGTCTCGCGTCGGTGCCGCAGGCGGCCGGCCAGGCCGGGACCGAGCCGGCCCGGCAAGCGACGTCTCCCACGGCGCACCTGTCCTCGGTCACCGACCTGCCGCGCCGTGGGCCGGCCGGGCGGCGCGGGGCGGCACCCTCGCTCGCCAAGGCCGGGTACGGGCTCGCGATGCGCACGGAGGACGGCGACGAGAACCTCACGCCGTTCCGTTCGCTCGAAGACCTGCTCTCGGCCATCAAGCCGATCCTGCGTGCCGCCTCCCGCAGCCCGGACGCCGTCTGGTTTTCGATCCAATCGGTCGACCTCGCGAACCTGGACAGCGACGCGGCCTGACGCGGTCTCCGCCACCCCGGGGGGCCGGGTAGTTGACGGCCGCGCACTGCCGAGTGAGTTTCGTGGCCGGGCGGTTTCACGCTGCGTGGGGCCGCTCCGCATCATGTCGGCACGCGACGTCGTCGGCCGGCGATCGCGGAGAAATCCGGCAGGCTAACAATGCTCTGGGGAGGGCCCGCCGTGACCAGCACAGCAAGCCATCAAAGGCACGTCGTCGCGGCCTGCTATCTCGGCTGGACGCTCGACGCGTTCGACTTCTTCATCATGGTCTTCGTGTTCGCCGACGTGGCCAAGACTTTCGGCATCAGCGAGACGTCCGTCACGTTCGCCGTCACGCTGACGCTGGCCATGCGCGCGCTCGGCGCGTTCCTGTTCGGCCGCCTGGCGGACCGCTTCGGACGACGGCCCGCGCTGATGGCCAGCATCCTGGGCTTCTCGTTCCTGGGCTTCTGCACCGGCCTCGCGCCCAACGCCGCGACCTTCTTCATCGTGCGCGCGCTGTTCGGCCTGGCGATGGGCGGCGAGTGGGGCGTCGGCGCGTCGCTGACCATGGAAAGCATACCGGCAAGCTGGCGCGGTTCGGTCAGCGGCCTGCTGCAGGCGGGCTATCCCAGCGGCTACCTGCTCGCGTCCCTGCTCTACCTCGCCTATCCGTGGCTGCACTGGCGCGGGATGTTCATGGCCGGCGCCGTTCCCGCCCTGCTGGTGCTCTACATACGCAACGCGGTGCCGGAGAGCCCGGACTGGGTCATGCGGACGGAGAAGGCGGCACCGCGGGAGAGCATCGTCGAGGTCGTGCGGCGGCACCTGCCGCTCACGCTCTACGCGGCCGGAATGATGGCCTGCTTCAACTTCTTCAGCCACGGCACGCAGGACCTCTACCCGCGCTACCTGCAAAGCCAGCACGGCATCGTCCATGCCAAGCTGACGACGATCGTAGTGATCTACAACATCGGCGCCATAGCCGGCGGCATCGTCTTCGGCAGCCTCTCGCAACGGATCGGCCGCAGGCTGGCGATCGGCCTGGCGGCTGCCGGGTCGCTGGTCGTCCTGCCGCTCTGGGCGTTTTCCGCCTCGCCCGTGTGGATCGGGTTCGCCGCGTTCCTGATGCAGTTCTGCGTGCAAGGGGCCTGGGGCGTGGTGCCGGTTCACCTGAACGAACTCTCACCCTCCGCCATACGCGGCACGTTCCCTGGGCTCACCTACCAGCTGGGCAATTTCCTGGCGGCCCTGAACGCGCCGTTCCAGCGTGGCCTGGCGGCCCATCTCGGCAACGATTTCCGCTGGCCGCTGGCGGGCGTGGCCGGCGGCGCCGCGGTGCTGATCATCATCTTGATGGTGGTCGGCTACGAGGCGAAGAACGTCCGCATCGGCACCTTCGGCAACGAGCGGCCGGCGGATGGCTGAAGGCAAGCCAACGCCTGTTCATTGGTCGGGTGTCTGCAGAAGCCCCCGCGACAGCACGACAAGAAGTTTTTGCTTTTTTTCCAAAAAAGACGGCCTTTCTTGCCGGCCCGCTTCCACTCCACGTAAATCCGTAGCGTGCATGACCTGAAGATAGTCTTCGGCTTCGCCTTCCACACGGTGGTGGCGGTGCTGCTGTTCGCCCTGGTCGGCGGGGCGGCGGCTCTGCTGAACGTCTACACCAACCTGCTCTCGCGCATCGGCATGTCGCCGCTGATCGTCGAGGCCATACACCTGACGGAGTATTTCCTGTTCGGCGTCGACCTCATCTGCCTGGTCGTCTACGTCCTGCGGGAGACCTGGCTGCTGCTGCGTGAAATGGTGGCTCCCGCGGCCCCGGCACACGGCGCGCTACTGGCTGGCCCAGATGATGCGGTGCATCCAGGCCACCTCCGCTAGGTCGAAACTGTAGTCCGGGTGCTCGGGGTTGAGGCTGCGCAGCTCGATCCGGCGCGCCGACCGGCGGACGAGCTGCTTGGCCATCGCCTCGCCGCGTGCGGTCCGCACCACCACCCGGTCGCCGCGCCTGATCGGGGCGGAAGGGGAGATGACGACCATGTCGCCGTCCCGGAACACCGGCTCCATCGAGTCGCCGGCGATCTCCAGCGCATAGGCGTGCGGGTCGCCGACCTCGGGGATGCTGACCTCGTCCCAGCCGGCGCCGGCCGGGTAGCCGCCGTCGTCGAAGAACCCGTTGGCGCCGGCCTGCGCCATGCCGATCAGCGGAATGCGTCGCGGCCCGGCGGCGCCCGACCGGATCACCCGCTCCCCCGCCACGAGGTGCGAGAACGTCTCGAGGCTGGCCCCGGTCGCCTCGAGCACCTTGGCGAGGCTCTCGGTGCCCGGCCAGCGCGCACGGCCGTCCGGCGTGCGCCGCTTCGACGGGTTGAAGGTCGTCGGGTCGAGCCCGGCGCGCCTCGCCAGGCCGGAGGCGGACATGCCCTTCTCCGCCGCTAGCGTATCGAGCGCGCGCCAGACATCGTCGTGTTTCATGCTGGGCAAGTATGTTTCGATGCAGCCCTGCCATCAATAGGAATTGCATCGGCGGAATCCTGTTGCCGGCCGCCGTCCCGACCGCTAGGTTGTTCTTGTTCCGTTCTACTCGCGCCGCGGTTGGAAGCCGAACTTCCTCGTTGCGCGACACATACGACCGTATTGCCGCCACGAAAGATACCGACCTGCCAGACACCCCAAGCCTGCCCCGCACCATCGTCCAGCCGTCTCACGATAGGAATATTGTCCTTGACTCTCGGGCGCGCAGGGTTCGGACTGGACGGTGACGGACACCTGACGCCCGCACCCGCCACCCCGCAGGCGGGGCTGGTTTCGACCGAAAGGAGACATCATGGCCTTTTCCGTGCGTAACCTGTCCGTCCTCGCCTATGCCAACGGCTTTACGCTCTGGTTGTACAAATCCGTCGAGGAACAGGCGGCCATCACCGGCCCGGGCTTCTTCGACGATGCCGGCGACATGCTGGCCGGCGGCGACATGGTGATGGTCTCGGCCCGCGACGGCGGCCGCATGCTGTGCGTGCTGGCCGACGAAGCCGGCCTGCGTACCGCGCCGCTGATGTAGGCGGCAGGGCCCGTGCCGGCGCCGGCGGTTGACGTGGATGCGAGGCGATCTTCAGAGTTCGCCGATCCGCCACATTCAATCCATAACCGAGGCGTTGGACATTTCGCGCGACCTGCCCCTGGACCAGATACTGCGCGGCGACTGCGTCGAGATGATGCGCATGCTGCCCGACGCGTCGGTTCACTGCATCTTCGCCGATCCGCCCTACAACCTGCAGCTGCGCGGCGAGCTTAGACGGCCGGATGACAGCCTGGTCGATGGCGTGGACGACGACTGGGACCGGTTCGACGATTTCGCCGCCTACGACGGCTTCACCAGGACCTGGCTGACCGAGGCGCGACGGCTGCTGCGCAAGGACGGCACGCTGTGGGTGATCGGCAGCTACCACAACATCTTCCGCATCGGCGCCATCCTGCAGGATCTGGGCTTCTGGATCCTGAACGACGTGATCTGGCGCAAATCCAACCCGATGCCCAATTTCCGGGGCCGCCGTTTCACCAACGCGCACGAGACGCTGATCTGGGCCGCCCGGCAGCGCGACAGCCGCTACCGCTTCAACTACAGCGCCATGAAGGCGCTCAACGACGACCTGCAGATGCGCAGCGACTGGCTGATCCCGCTCTGCACCGGCGAGGAGCGCCTGCGCAACGAGCACGGGCTGAAGCTGCACCCCACCCAGAAGCCCGAGGCACTGCTGCACCGCATCCTGCTGGCCAGCACGATGGCGGGCGACGTGATCCTGGACCCGTTCCTGGGCAGCGGCACCTCGGCCGCGGTCGCCCGCCGCCTGCATCGGCATTTCGTGGGCATCGAGCGCCACCCCGCCTACGTGGAGGCGGCGTGGGGCCGCGTGCGCCGGCAGAAACCGGCGCCGCTGGACGCCATCGAAGCCACACCCTCGCGGCGCGATACGCCGCGCGTGTCGTTCGGCAGCCTGGTCGAACGCAGCCTGGTGCTGCCCGGCGCGGTGCTGATGGACCGGCAGCGTCGCGTGGCCGCGACCGTCATGGCCGACGGCACGCTCAGCTGCGGCCCGCATCGCGGCTCCATCCACCAGGTGGGGGCGGCGGTGCAGAACGCGCCGAGCTGCAACGGCTGGACGTTCTGGCACCTGGAGCGTAACGGGACGATCCTGCCGATCGACGTGTTGCGGACGCCTTAGTATCGAAGAAAGCAAAGCAGCAAAAAACTTTTGGCAATGCTGTCGCGCAGGCGTCCCCGAAGTGCGACTATTTGAATAGAAGTTTTTTGGTTCTTTTCTTCAAAAAAGAACCGCTTCCTTCCTTCCCGCGTTTCCCGACACAGATCGACGAGGTTCAGCAATGGCTTTCCCCATCAGCGGCAGCACGGTCGTCCTGACCGGCGCCGCCAGCGGCATCGGCGCCGCCCTGGCCCGCAACCTGGCTGCGCGCGGTGCCAACCTGGCGCTGGTCGATCGCGACCAGGACGGCCTGGCCGACACCGCCGCTTCGTGCGCCGGCGGTGTCAAGGTGAGCCGGCACGTGCTGGACGTGGCCGACCGCGAGGCGCTCGATGCCTTGCCGGATGCCGTGCTGTCCGAACACGGCCGGGTCAACGTGCTGGTGAACAACGCCGGCGTTGCCTTGAACGGCACCTTCTCGGACGTGACGCTGGCGGATTTCGAGTGGCTGTTCGACATCAACTTCTGGGCGCCGGTCCGGCTGACGAAAGCGTTCATGGGCGTGCTGGCGCGCGAGCCGGCCGCCCACATCGTCAACGTCTCCAGCCTGTTCGGCCTGATCGCCCCGCCGGGCCAGGCGGCCTACAGCGCCGCCAAGTTCGCCCTGCGCGGGTTCTCCGAATCCTTGCGGCACGAGCTGGCAGGCAGCAACACGTCCCTGACCGTGGTGCATCCCGGCGGGGTGCGGACCGAAATCGCCAACAGCGCCCGCATCCCGCAGAGCCTGGATCCGGACGCCGCACGGGCGCAGGCCCGCGCGTTCAACGCGCTGCTGCGCACGCCGCCCGAGGAGGCGGCCGAGCTGATCGCCAAGGCGATCGAACGGCGCGAGAAGCGGCTGCTGATCGGCCGCGACGCCCGCATGGGGGACCGGCTGCAGCGCCTGTTCCCGGCCGGCTACTGGGCCATCATGGGCAGGCAGATCGCCAAGGCGGTCCCGCAGATCCCGGCGGGGGTGTCCGATGTCTAGCCTGCAAGCGCACATGCTGGACCTGATCATGCGCGTGCAGGTCAAGCGCGGCATGAAAGGCGAGACCGACGTCGTCCGCGTCAGGGAGAAGCTGGAGCGCGGCGGCGCCCTGGCTCCGCCGGTGCCGCGCGACGTCACCATCACCCCGGACAGCGTCGGCGGCGTGCCGGGCGAATGGCTCCGCACCAGCGCGCCGGACCAGGGGACGCTGCTCTATTTGCACGGCGGCGGCTATTTTGCGTGCTCGCCCAAGACGCACCGGCCGATCACTGCCGCCTATGCGCGCCGTGGCTTCGCCGTGTTCGTGCCCGATTACCGCCTGGCGCCCGAACATCCCTTCCCGGCCGCCGTGGAGGATGCCCGCCGCACCTGGGACGGACTGCTCTCGCTCGGTCACGACGCGGCGTCCCTGACGGTGTCGGGCGATTCGGCCGGGGGCGGCCTCAGCCTGGCCTTGTTGCTGGCGCTCCGCGACGATGGCGCGGGCCTGCCGGCCGCGGCCGCCCTGTTCTCTCCCTGGACCGACCTTGCCGGGACCGGCGACTCCGTCAGGACGAATGCGAGGCGCGACGCGATGTTCTGGTCGGACGGCCTTGCCAAGGCAGGGGCGGTCTATCTGGGCGACGCGCCGGCCGATACCCCGCTCGCCTCGCCCCACTACGCCGACCTGTCGGGCCTGCCGCCGCTGCTGATCCATGTCGGCGACCGCGAGATCCTGCGTGACGACAGCACCCGCTTGGCCGAACGCGCCCGGGCAGCCGGCGTGGCGGTCGAGCTGATCGTCTGGCCGGTGGTGCCGCATGTCTGGCAGCTCGCACAGTTCGTGCCCGAAGCCCGCCGCTCGCTCGACCTCGCTGCGTCGTTCCTCAAGACGCACGCGTCCCGACGGCAGTGACCAGGCAAGCCAGGCGACGCGATCTAGCCCCGTAATGTTGCGGACGCGTCGAAACCGCGCCCCGCGGTCATCGTTTGTAGGGATGTCTCACGTGCAAGGGGTTCGCGGATGTCAATTCTTGGGTGGCTGATACTCGGCCTGATTTCCGGCTTTATCGCGAGCAAGATCGTCAACCACACCGGGTCCGGGATCCTGTTGGACATCGTCCTCGGGATCGTGGGTGCCATGGTCGGCGGATGGCTGTTCGCGACACTCGGTGCCACACCGATTACCGGGTTCAATCTTTACAGCATGTTCGTCGCGGTCATCGGCGCCGTGGTCGTCCTGGTCATCTACCACGCGCTGTTCGGCCGACGAATCGCCAACTACTGACGGCGCCCGCGCCGAGTGGTCCGGCCCGGCCACTCGGCTGACCTGCTAGCGAAGGGCGCGGCTCGGGCCGTCCAGGGAAATGCCCGGCACCGTCAGGTCGAGCGCCTTGCTGCCCTGTGGCGCTTCGGCAACCTCGAGGTCCTGTGTGCGGGCGGCCCGCGCTCGCGTCCGCCGCAGATCCGCCGGGGCGGCATCGAGTTCCGGCATCGGGGCGTGGGTCACGTTGGCCACCATCGCGCCCTGGTCCGGCCGCGGATAGATGAAGCCGTGCGTCGGGTAGATGCTGCCGAACGCGCCGCCATGGGCGAGTTGCACCCGCACCGCGCTCCAGTCGTTGTTCTCCGAAACGTCCTTGACCTCGATGTCGCGGGTGATGCCGCGGCTGTTCCAGTGCGACTGGTCGATGACGATCGTGCGGCCGTCCTCGACCCCGGACACCACGGCGACGTGGCCGAGCGGCATGCGGCCGTTAGCCTGGAAGCTCAGCACGCTGCCGTTCTCCGGCCGGCTGCCACGCTCGTAGACGCCCTCGGCGTTGTACCACCAGTCTCGTGCGTTGCCTGAAATCTCGATGCCGGCGTCCTGCTTGGCAAAGGCAACACACTGGATCACCCGCGCCGATGCCGCGGCGGCATAGCGGACGTGCCGTGCCGCATGGGCGTGCCGCGTGCCGTGGGCAGCGGCGTGCCCCGACAGACACGCGACCGAGGCCGCCACAGCGGCGCCGAGAGCCAGGGTGTTCCTGCAGCCAACCAACATGCAACCTCCGCGTATGTCACTTCGCTGACAAACTCGGTAACAACCTGTGTGCAACCCTGGCAATCACTTAGATCACGGCTAAGCGATTAAACGGCTATTTACCCGGATTCAGCCTGTACAAACCCTATGATTTTAGGAAAATATACCCGTTTTCGACCGCGATCGGCTTTTGTATCGATTCTGTCACCGACATTTGCAAATATGCCACAGTGTGACTTCGCCAAAACACAGGCCTACTTGCAGGTCGTCACCATGATCTCGACCAGCCACGCAGGCTCGGCCAGCTCGGCCTGAACCAGCGCGCGGGCGGGTGCGTGGCCCTCCGGCATCCACGCCGACCAGGCCGCGTTGAAGGCGGCGCGGTCGGACATGTGCTTCAGCCAGATCTGCGCCTGCAGGATTCGTGTGTTGTCGGTGCCGTGCAGTTCCAGCACCGCATCGATCTGCTGCAGCACGTCGCGGGTCTGTCCGGCGATGTCGAGCGTCGTATCCCGGGGAACCAGACCCTGGGTGTAGACGAAGCCGTGGTACTCCACGGCCTTGGACAGCAGCTTTCCGGCCTCGGTCCGTATGATGCGGCTCATGAAACGGTATCCTTCGGTTGGTCATGCGCGGGCGGCTGCCCGATCATCTTAGCGCCGGGCTGACGGTCGGCTCGGCCGAGCCGTGGTGCACGCAGTCGTCGACACTGCGCTCGTGACTGTAGCGGTCGGCCAGCCCGTCGGACGGCGTGCCGGGCTGCGCTGCGCCGGAGAACGGGCTGTCGAGGCTGCTCCGCTCCGACAGCTGTGCGCGGTTCTGGGCGTTGTAGATGCGGTCCGCATCGGCGCGGCAGCTCTCCAGCGTCGCGCGGTCGCCGGGCGAGAGCGGCGGCGAGAAGCCGCAACCGGCCAGGTACGCGCAGGACGCGACCGCCGCCATGCGCCATGAACCTGTCGCTCTCATCGATGCGCTCCCTCACGAGTGATGGCACAGCTGTCGGCGCTGCCGGCCAGGGTCGGCAGGCGGGCCTGGAAACAGGCGTCGTCGAAGGCTGCGTCATCGGTCAGCCGGCTCTCGGCCGCAAGTCTCAGCAAGGCCGGATGCAACGCCGCCTGCGGCTTGTCCAGCGCCACCAGCCGTACCGCCCAGGGCGCGCGGGCCAGGAGATCGACCAGCGCCAGCAGGCGGAGGCAGACCGAAAGCCCATAGCCGGTCTGCATGCCGACCGCCCGGTCCACCGCACCGGCCCAGCATCGTGCGTCGCGGTCGCGCAGTGTCAGGACGGTCCAGCCGCCATCGGCACGGCGGAACCGGAAGATGCGTGCCGAGCCCCAGGCCGCGCCACGCGCGGCGTCGCGCGCCAGGTCCCAGGCGGCCAGGATGTCCCGTCCGCGTACCGCGGGCAGCGTGGAGGGGGCATCGTCCATGACGTAGGTCAGCGTGCCGTCCGGCGCGGCGCCCAGCGAGATTTCGACCATCGATGCTAGGATGAGGGTGAAGCGCCCGGGCCGCCAGCCAGCAAGGCGGCCTCGGTGTCGAAATCGACCAGCGCGCCGGGGCCGGCCGCCACCTCCGCCACGCAACCGCAATGGCGGGTGATCAGGCTGCGGGCGCCCGCATCGCCGGAGAGCGCGCCGATCTCCGCAAAGAAGCGGCGGTCCCACAGCACCGGGTTGCCGCGCCTGCCCGCCCAGCACGGCACCACAACGCCACGCCCGTCCTGCGGAGCGAACGCCGCGATCAGCCGGTCGATCAAGGTTGCGTCCACCAGCGGCATGTCGCCCAGGCAGATGAGTGCGCCGTCCACCCCGCCCGGCAGCGCGGCGACGCCGGCACGCAGGCTGGCCGACATCCCGCTGGCATAGTCGGTCGCGTGCACGAAGACGGCCTCGACGCCGGCGCGGCGCACGGCATCCTCCACCAACGCCGACTGGTGCCCGGTCACCACCACCAGGCGCTCCGCCCGGCTGGCGCTGCAGGCCTGGGCCACGCGCGCCACCATCGCCACGCCGTCCGGATCCCGCACCAGCAGCTTGTTGCGCGGCGCCATGCGCGTGGACAGACCGGCCGCCAGCACCACGCAGGCGATCCGCGGCGCCGCCTGGCTCACCCCCGGTTGCCGAGCGCTGCACCGCGCCGCACGGCCACGATCTCTGCCAGGATGCTGAGCGCGATTTCCGGTGCCGAGACCGCCCCGAGCGCCAGGCCCACCGGGCCGCGGACCCGCGCCAGCGCCGCGGCACCATGCCCAAGGGCGGCAAGCCGCTGCAGGCGCGACGCCTGGCTCTTGCGTGACCCCAGCGCGCCGATGTAGCCGGTCGGCGCGCGCAAGGCCTGGTCCAGCGCCGGATCGTCCAGCTTTGGGTCGTGCGTCAACGCGACCACGGCGGTACGCGCGTCCAGGGCCAACCCGGCCAGTGCTTCGTCCGGCCACGCGTGGACGCGCTCCGCCTCGGCGAAGCGTTCGGCGCTGTTGAACGGCCCGCGCGGGTCCACGACGGTGACGGCGTAGCCCATGTTGCCGGCCATCGGTACCAGCGCCTGGGCGATATGCACGGCGCCGATCACCACCAGTCGGTAGCGCGGCGCGTGCACGTGCAGGAACCAGCTCTGGCCGGCGATCTCGGTCAGGACGCTCTGGTCGCGCTGCAGCGCCCCGGTCGCCGAAGCCGACAGGGCAGCCCGGTCGATGTCCGGCACGCCTTCGTCAAAACCCGGTTCCCCGGGCAGGATGACCTGCGTGTGGTCTTCGAGCCGGGTTGCCAGCACCACCGCGCGACCCGCCTGCCGAGCCTGCACGAGGGCCTGCAGCGTGGCAGGCTTCACGACACCGTGCCGGGGCGACCCGGGTCCTGGGCGATGCGTTCGACCAGCACCCGAATCTGCCCGCCGCAGGCGAGGCCCACCTCCCAGGCGCGCTCGTCGGTCACGCCGAACGACAGCAACTGCGCCTCCCCGGTCTCCAGCACAAGCTGCGCCGCTTCCGCCACCGCCACCTCGATGCAGCCGCCACTGACCGATCCCGCCATCCGCCCGGAGCGGGCCAGCACCAGCTGGCTGCCTGGCTGGCGTGGCGAGCTGCCCCATGTCTGGACCACGGTGGCCAGCGCCACGGCGCCTTCCTCCTCCAGCCAAATAGCAGCGGTCGTCAGCATGTCCTCGATGTCGGTCATGGTCGCCCTTGTCGCGGTGCCGGCTGCTCCGACGCCGGCTTTCGCCAGATCGTCGGGCAACGCCGCCCCTGCAAGGGTGGAGGGGTCAGGCGGCGGCGATGTCCGTCCGTCCGGTCCAGACGCGCTTGGACCAGCCGGTGTGTCTGGGCCGCACCCGGGGCAGCACGGGCTCGGGCACCAGCCGTTCGTAGGCCCAGCGCAGCACCTGAACCACACGCTGCCGGTCCGGTCCGGCACTGCCGGCCGCGTCCAGCTCGACGAGCAAGGTTGCGATCACCTGGTCGGCCATCCCGGTCAGCGTCTCGCGATGCCCGGGCTCCAGGCCGAGTTCGAGGCAGGCGGCGATGTAGCGGCAGATCGCCACCGCCAGGCGTGCCGATTCCCCGCCCGCTGCCCTGCGGGTAAAGAACAGGTGCCAGGCTTTGACGAAGTTCTCGACATGCCGTTCACCGGCGAACAGCATCGCCATCTCGGCGTAGCAATAGGGGTTGCCGCGCCGGGCGCCCTCCTTGAGCGGCGCCATCGCGCGCCGGCGCGACGCACGGCTGGGATCGGACGCGTGGAGGCATCCATAGAGCTGCCCCAGACGCTCGAGCGCATCGAGCGACCCGCGGGCGGCCGCCAGCTTGTAGCAACGAATGGCCTCGCCGTCGTCCTGCAGCGTGTCGCCCAGGCCGAAGCGATGCTGGTCGCCGACCGCCAGGAGGCGCGCGACCGAGACGTCCGGCGCACCACGGACTGCCGGGCTCGCGGACCCTGCCGCCTCCAGCACCACCCGTATGATGTCGGCCGGCGATCCACGAAAGAACTCGCGGTTCGGGGCGACACGCAGGCCACGGCGGTCCAGCTCGGCGTGCACGGCGTGCTCCGCCGCCATGCAATCCTGCACCGGCTGGTCGAAGGCGAGCACAAACGGTGTCGCGACCCCGGTCGCGCCCGACAGTTCCGCAACGCGCTCGGCCGGTGGTCGGGAGGTTCGGCCGACCTTGGCCATCCCAGGGATCGAGGAATTGACCAGAACGTAGATCCAGCCCTGCTCCACGCGGCGCTCCATCGCTTTCAGCCGCCGATGCCGACCAGGGAGCCACCTCCCATCGCGTCATCCGCTCGCTGTCACCCTGCTGACAGGCCCTTTCCTTGTGAAGTGAACCTAACCGGAACTTCGTAAGAATCTCAATCACAGGTTGTCTATCATGCCTGCAATGCAGCTATAGGTTATGGACCTGCCATGCGTACTACAGCGCGGCAAGCACGGCTTCGGCGCGGCTGACATCGAAATCCCCGGGTTCCTCCACTGCAAGGCTGACGACCCGACGGTCGTCGGCCACCAGCGCGAAACGCTGGCTGCGGATGCCCAAGCCACGCTGCGTCAGGTCGAGCTCCAGGCCGAGCGCCCTGGTGAAAAGCCCGGACCCGTCCGCCAGCATCACCATGGCGGGGTCGATGTCCTGCCCCTTCGCCCAGGCAGCGAGCACGAACGGGTCGTTCACCGCCATGCACACGACCGTGTCGATGCCGCGTGCGCGGAACTCGGCCAGGTGCTCGTTGAACCCGGGCAGGTGGCGCATCGAGCAGGTGGGCGTGAACGCCCCCGGCACGGCGAACATCACCACGCGCTTGCCCCCGAATATTTCGTCGGTCGAGATTTCTCGCGGGCCTTCCGGGGTCGCCACCATCAGCTTGAGCGAGGGAAGCACGTCACCTTGTTTGATCATCTGTCCGCTCCGGTAAGGCCGCATCGGGGTAGCGCGGCAACACTTCGACAAAGCCGCCGTCTGGGCAAAGGGTGGCGGTGCTGTAGCCAGTTCGTGCGAGGCTGTCACGGCGGCGGACGCCCTGGTGCGACGATCTGACTTGCGCCACCTTCACGTCCTCCGCCGGACGCCACAGATGTCCGGAAGCGACGATACAGCGATCAGGACCGGTACGATGGCGAGGCTCAAGGGAACGGCAGGAACGCCAAAGCGGGGCGCCAAGGTGCCGACCAAGGACGAGACAGAGGCCGAGGCCGCGACCGAGGGGCTGCTGACCGGCCAGTTCCTGATCGCCATGCCGACGATGAACACGCCCCATTTCAGCCAGGCGGTGATCTACGTCTGCGCCCACACGCCGGAGGGCGCCATGGGGATCGTGCTCAACCGCCCGCTGGCCAGCCCAAGCTTCGGCGACCTGCTGGAGCAGCTCGACGTGACGCCGGTGCCGCCGGCCCGGCAGATCGACCTGTTTCGCGGCGGCCCGGTGGACAGCGCGCGCGGCTTCGTCCTGCACACCGCCGACTGGACCGGCGACGGCAGCCTGATGGTGGACCCCGGGGTGGCGCTCACCGCCAGCCTGGACGTGCTCAAGGCGATCGCGGATGGCGGCGGCCCGCGCCACGGTTTCCTGGCGCTGGGCTATGCCGGGTGGGGCCCGGGCCAGCTCGACCGCGAGATCACCGAGAACGCGTGGCTGTCCGCGCCGGCCAGCATCGACATGCTGTTCGACACCGAGCACGAGACGAAGTGGCGGCGCGCCATGGCCATACTGAAGGTGGACCCGATCCTGTTGTCGGGCATTGCGGGACACGCCTGAAGGCGAAAGCTCCTGGTCGTGCTGTCGCGGCGTTTTCTGCAACGCGCGACTCGATGAACCGGAGTTTTTGGTTTTTCAAGAAAGAACCGCGTCCTACCAGGCCAGCCGATCGATGATGGCCGCGGGCGCCAGCCCCTCCTCCGCCGCCAGCCGGCAGGCTCCCTCCTCGTCGGCCGTCGACACCGCCTCGGCATGGATGCCGCCCAGCACCCACAGGCTGTCGATCCCGGCGCCGTGGGCACCGGCGATGTCGGTGTGCAGCGAATCCCCGATCGCCAGCACCCGTTCGGCCGGAACGCCCAGCAGGTCGAGCGCCATGGCGTAGATCGCGGGGTCGGGCTTGCCCAGCGAGAACACGTCGCCGTCCTGGGCGCGGTACCACGCGGCCAGCGAGCCCGCGCACAGCAGGCGCACGCCGCCGCGCATCACCATCAGGTCCGGGTTGGCGCAGATCATCGGCAGCCCGGCGGCCAAGCAGGCGGCGAGCTCGGGCACGAAGGTGGACAGCGCGCGCGGGTCGGACACATCGTCGTCCGGCCCGGTGTTGAGCACGAAGTCGGCTTCGGCAGGGTGGCCCACCACGTCCAGCCCCAGCCCGTCCAGCACGTTGCGGTCACGCATCGGCCCGAGATGATAGGCGCGGGTGCCCAGACGCGCGAACCACGGCTCCGTCCGGTCGCGCAGCGCCAGCCAGGTCGCCTCGCCGCTCGTCAGGATGTCGGTGTAGAGGCCATCCGCCACCCCCATGCGCTGCAGCATGCGCCGGGCGGAGGCGGCGCGGCGTGGTGCGTTGGACAGCAGCAGCACGCGCCGGCCCCGCAGGCGTTGCAGGCACGCCAGCGCCGCTGGGTAGGGCGTGATCCCGTCATGCAGCACGCCCCAGAGATCGACGATGAACCCGTCATAGACGCCCTCAATCGCACGCAGGCCTTCGATCAGCCGCGTCACGCCCCGGCCTCCACGGCATCGGCACCTATTGCGTCGGCCACCGTCGCGAAGCCCTGCGCGTCCAGCGCCGCCAGCAGCTCGGATTTCAGCCGCGCCACCAGCGCCGGGCCGGCATAGGCGAACTCGGTGTAGAGCTGCACCAGGCTGGCCCCGGCCCGCAGCTTCTCCAGCACGTCGGCCCCGGTGCGCACCCCGCCGCAGCCGATCAGCGTCAGCCGGCCGCGGGCGAGGCGCCGCGCACGCCGCAGGGCATCGGTCGCCCGCGCGAACAGCGGCGCGCCAGACAGGCCCCCCACCTGCAACGCGTTCAGCCCGGAAAACCCCGCCGGTCGGGACACCGTGGTGTTGCCCATGATCAGCCCGGCCACCCCTTCCTCGACGGCGGTCTCCACCAGGGCGGCCAGCCCTTCCTCGGACAGGTCTGGCGCGATCTTGACCACCAGCGGCGGCCGCACCGGAACCTGCGCCGCGATCGCGCGCAGGATGCCGCGCAGCTTCGCCTCGCCCTGCAAGTCGCGCAGCCCCGGCGTGTTCGGCGAGGATATGTTGATCGTCACGTAGTCCACGTAAGGGCAGACGGCCGCCACCAGCGCCGGGTAGTCGCGCTCCGGGTCGGCACCGGTCTTGTTGATGCCGACGTTCGCGCCGAACCGGGCCGGGCGTTCCGCCAGCGCCGGCATCCGCGCCAGGTACGCGTCCAGCCCCTGGTTGTTGAAGCCGAGCCGGTTGATCACCGCCCGGTGCTGCGGCAGGCGGAACAGCCGCGGCCGGGGATTGCCCGCCTGCGGCAGCTTCGTGACCGTGCCCGCCTCGACGCAGCCGAACCCCAGCCGCATCAGCGGCAGCACCGCGGTGGCGTTCTTGTCGAACCCGGCCGCAAGCCCGATCGGGTTGGCAAACGCGAGGCCCATCGCGCGCACCGCCAGCCGTGCCGGGTCGGGCGCCGTCTGCCGGCCCGCCAGCCCCGCTTCCAGCGCCCGCAGCGACAGCGCGTGCGCCCGCTCCGCATCCATCAGCCGCAGCAGCGGGGTCAGCCGGGACGCGAGGGCAGGGATCACCATCGGCGATGTCCTGCCCACTCCGGCCGCCTACTTCAAGTCTTGCGCCGGTGCCCCGCACGCACGAGTCTCAGCGTCATGTGGGACCAGCCTTACCTCGAGACCTGCTGCCGCTCGGCACTGCACCGCCTGCTGCTCGCGGGCGACGTCGGCCGCCCGCCGGCGCTGAAGGACGGTCCGTGTCTGCAGCGCCTTACCGAGGACGGTTTTGCCCGATTGCGCGCCGACGGCCGCTACGAACCCACCGCGTCCGGTCACGCCCGCCACGACCAGGAAATTACCCCTCCGACGCCGGCCTGAGCGCTTCGGCCGATTACCCCAGAGCCGTGCGCAACCGCTCCAGCGCGCGCTCCAGCAGGCTCGGCGACTGGGCGAAGCACAGTCGCAGGCAGCCTTCGCCGCCCAGCCCGAACGCCGATCCGGGTGCGAGGGCCACGCCGTGCTCGTGCACGAGGCGCATGGCGAAACCGAGGCTGTCCCGCATCCCGTCCACCGCGAAAAACGCGTAGAACGCCCCGGGCGGGGCGGCGAAGCGCACCCTGTCCAGCCCGTCGAGCGCCGCGCCGGTCATCGCCCGGCCTGCCGCGCAGTAGGCGCGGAACCGCTCGACGAACGCGGTGTCGGCCAAGGCTGCCAGCGCCGCCCGCTGGACGAAGGTCGCGACCCCGGAATGGGTGATCTCGACCAGTTCCGAGATGCCGTCCCGCGCCGCTTCGGGCACCACCAGCCAGCCGATCCGGAAGCCCGTCATCGCCCACGCCTTGGAAAAGCTGCCCACCACCAGCACCCGGTCGGAGGGTTCGCAGATGTCCAGCACCGAGGCCGCACGCGCCGCCCCGTCATAGACCAGCCGGTTGTACACGTCGTCGGCGATCAGCCAGCTCCCAGTGGCGCGGCAGAGGTCGAGGATCGCGCGCGTCTCCCCGGCGGTGGCGGTCCAGCCCGTCGGGTTGCTCGGGCTGTTCACCCACAGCGCCCGTGCGCCGGCCAACCGCGTCGCCAGCCGGTCCAGGTCCAGCGCGAAGCCGCCCTCGGGGGTGGCGGTCAGGGCGAACTCCTCCACCACCGCCCCGCGCAGGCGCGCCGCGTTGGCCGAGTTGGGCCAGGCCGGCGTCAGGTGCACCAGCCGGTCCCCCGGCGACAGCAGTGCCGCCATGGCGACGTGTACCGCCGCCATCCCCGATCCCGTCACCTGTATTCGGTCCTCGGTCACCGGCCGGGCATGCTGCGCGCTCAGATGCGCGGCCAGCGCGCCGCGCAGCGCCGGCAGGCCGCGCACGTCGGCGTAGCGCGTCTCCCCGGCCGCCAGGGAGGCCGCCAACGCCGCATGCGCGGCCGCAGGCGCCGCCACGTCGCTCTCGCCGAAGCACAGGAAATCCGTGTCCGGCCGCGCGAACGCCGCCCGCGACACGGTGATGATGTGCGATCCGCGTGCCGCGCCGATGTCCATCAGTTTTTCCGCATGCCCTCGGCCAGTACGTCCCGCGCGCCTTCGGCTGTTACGTCCCGCGCGCCTTCGGCTGTTACGTCCCGCGCGCCTTCGGCAAGTACGTCCCGCGCGCCCTCGGCCAGTACGTCCCGCGCGCCTTCGGCGCGACGCATCAGGAACATCGCCTGCTCGCCGAAGATGTTGGCCAGGCGCAGCGAGCGGCGCCAGGGCGATTTGCGTCCGGCCTCGTCGATCGCCAGCCACTGCTCCACCGCGTAGCCCTCGGCCGCGCAGAGTTCGCGAAAATCGAGGATGGTGCAGGGATGGATGTTTGGCGTCTCGTACCAGGGCCGGTTCCAGGTCGGCGTCACCGGCATGCGTCCGGTGCGCATCAGTTGCAGCCGCACCTGCCAGTGGCCGAAATTGGGGAAGCTGACCAGCGCGCGCGTGCCGATGCGCAGCATCTGCCGCAGCACCTCGCGCGGCCGCTCCACCGCCTGCAGCGTGCGCGTCAGCACCACGTAATCGAAGGCGCCGTCCGGGTACTGCGCCAGGTCGTGGTCGGCGTCGCCCTGCATCACTGGCAGGCCGTGCTGCACCGCGTGCGTCACCTCGGCCATGTCGATCTCGATGCCGCGCGCGTCGCAGCCGCGGGTGCGGAACAGATGCTCGATCAGCGTGCCGTCGCCGCTGCCGATGTCGAGGACGCGGGAGCCTGGTTCGATCAGGGCGGCGATGAGTTTTAGGTCTACGCGCAAGGAAGAGCGTTCTTTTCTGAAGAAAAGAACCAAAAGACTTTTGATCGTTCAGTGCGCGCGTCGGGGACGCTCACGTGGCCCACGAACAAAAATTCTTTGCTTCTTTCTTTCAAGAAAGAAGACCTTCCTTGATCCCCGCACGCTCCGCACACCCCGACAGAAACCCCGCCAGAATCCGATGAAAATCCGGCTCATCGAGCAGGAACGCATCGTGCCCGCGATCCGTCTCGATCTCCACGAAGCTCACATTCGCCGCCGCCCGGTTCAGCGCGCGCGCCACGGCCCGCGACTGTGCCGTCGGAAACAGCCAGTCCGACGAGAACGACACCAGGCAGAACCGCGTCCGTGTGCCGGCGAACGCCGCCGACAGGTCGCCGTCATGCTCGGCGGCCAGGTCGAACCAGTCCATCGCCCGCGTCACCGTCAGGTAGGAGTTGGCGTCGAAACGCCGGACGAAGCTGCTGCCCTGGTGCCGCAGGTAGCTCTCCACCTCGAACACGTCGCCGAAGAAGCTCGCCGTCTCGCCATGGCGGCGCGTCTTGCGGCCGAACTTGCGGGTCAGCGCCTCCTCGGACAGGTAGGTGATGTGCGCCATCATGCGCGCCACCGCCAGGCCGCGCGCCGGAATGCGCCCGTCCGCCCAGTAGCGGCCGCCGGCGAAATCCGGGTCGGCCGCGATCGCCTGGCGGCTGACCTCGTTGAACGCGATGTTTTGCGCCGAGTGGTAGGCGGCGGTCGCGATCGGCACGGCCGCGAACACGCGCTCGGGGAAGGTTGCCGCCCATTGCAGCACCTGCATGCCGCCCATCGACCCGCCGATGACGGTGAACAGGCGTTGCACGCCCAGCGTCTCCACCAGCATCGCCTGGGCGCGCACCATGTCGCGCACCGTCAGGGGCGGGAAGTCGGTGCCCCACACCCGCCCGTCCGGGCGCTGGCTGCGCGGCCCCGTGCTGCCCATGCAGCCGCCCAGCACGTTGCTGCAGATGACGAAGAACCTCTCGGTGTCCACCGGCAGGCCGGGCCCGACCAGGCTGCCCCACCACCCCGGCTTGCCGGTCACCGGATGCGGCTCGGCCACGTACTGGTCGCCGGTCAGCGCGTGGCAGACCAGCACGGCGTTGGACCGCGCCGCGTTCAGCGCGCCGTAGGTGCGGTAGGCCAGGTCGAACGCCGGCAGGTGCTGGCCGCAATCGAGCGCGATACCGTGCGGGAAATGCGCCCGGAGGTGCTGGAAGTCCTGCAGGGGAGGGACCGTGTCCATGACGCAGGCTGCATAGTCGCCGGGGGGGCCGCACACAAGAATCGACCGTGCCGCCCATTCCGCCACGGCTTCCCCCTTCCCACCCCGTTGTCTAAGCAGGCGCCATGATGCCCCGCCCCCGCCCCGAGATCCTCGACATCCACCCCTACACGCCGGGGGTGTCGGCCGTGCCGGGCGTCAACCGGATCATCAAGCTGTCTTCCAACGAAGGCGCCTTCGGCCCGCCCCCCTCGGTCGCGCCGGCCCTGGCCGCCGTCGCGGGCCGGCTGCACCGCTACCCGGAGGGCGACGCCACGGCGCTGCGTCGCGCCATCGGCGCCCGCTTCGGCCTGGACCCGGAGCGGATCGTCTGCGGCGCGGGGTCGGACGACCTGCTGTTCCTGCTGTGCCACATCTATGGCGGCCCCGGCACCGAACTGGTGATGACCGCGCATGGCTTCTCGATCTACGAGATCGCCGGGCGTCTGGCCGGCTGCCGGATCGTCAAGGCGCCGGAGCGTCACCTGACGACGGACGTGGATGCCGTGCTCGCGGCCGTCACCCCGGCCACGCGGATGGTCTTCATCGCCAACCCCAACAACCCGACCGGCACCTTCCTGCCCGCGCCCGAGGCCGCCCGCCTGCGTCGAGCGCTGCCGCCGGACGTGCTGCTGGTGCTCGACGCCGCCTATGCCGAGTACGTGGACCGCCCCGACTACGATCCCGGCACGGCGCTGGTCGATGCCGGCGACAACACGGTGATGACCCGCACCTTCTCCAAGATGTTCGGCCTGGGCGGCCTGCGCCTGGGCTGGGCCTACGCCCCGCCCGGCATCGTGGAGAACCTCAACCGGGTCCGCTCGCCGTTCAACGTCTCGATGTCCGCGCACGAGGCCGGCATCGCCGCCCTGGCCGAGCCGGGCTGGGTGGAACGCTGCCGGGCGCACAACATCGCCGAGCGCGGCCGCGTGGCGACGGCGCTGCGCGAGGCGGGCATCGCCGTCACGCCGTCGGAGGCCAACTTCATCCTGGCCGATTTCGGCACGACCGGGCGCGCCGACCGAGCGGACGCCCATCTGCGGGCCGCCGGCCTGATCGTCCGGCGCGTCGGCGGCTACGGCCTGCCGCACTGCCTGCGCATCACCATCGGCCTGGCCGAGGAGAACGACCGCCTGATCGAGGCGCTCGCCGACTTCGCCGCGCTGCCGTGACGGCGCCCCTGTTCCAGCGGCTGACCCTGATCGGCTGCGGGTTGATCGGCAGCTCCATCGCCCGCGCCGCCCGCGCCCGCGGCGACATCGCGGCGGAGATCGTGGCCAACGCGCGCAGCCGGGCCAGCTGCGACCGCATCGCCGAGCTCGGCCTGGCCGACCGTGTCGAGCCCGATCCCGCGCGGGCCGTGCAGGGTGCCGATTGCGTGATCCTGTGCGCGCCGGTCGGCGCCTACGCCGAGCTTGCCGCCGCCATCGCCTCGAACCTGGCGCCGGGCGCGATCCTGTCGGACGTCGGCAGCACCAAGCAGTCGGTGATACGCGACGTGGGGCCGCTGGTGCCGGCCGGCATCCACTTCGTCCCCGCTCACCCCCTGGCCGGCACCGAGCATTCCGGCCCCGATGCCGGCTTCGCGACCCTGTTCGAAGGCCGCTGGTGCCTGCTGACGCCGCCGCCCGGCACCGCGCCCGAAGCCGTCGAGGCGGTTACCACCCTGTGGCGGCGCATGGGCAGCATGGTCAGCGTGATGGAGCCGTCGCACCACGACAGGGTGCTGGCCATCGTCAGCCACCTGCCGCACCTGATCGCCTTCACCATCTGCGGCACCGCCGATGATTTGGCCGACGAGACCCGCCAGCAGGTGCTGCAATTCGCCGCCTCGGGTTTCCGCGACTTCACCCGCATCGCCGCCAGCGACCCCACGATGTGGCGCGACGTGTTCCTCAACAACCGCGAGGCGCTGCTGGAGATGCTGGCC
>CAXTJP010000027.1:0-29358 GCA_964244615.1 uncultured Acetobacteraceae bacterium | reverse complement strand
CGGTGACGGGGCTGTATTTCTACGACGCGCGGGTGACCGAGTTCGCCCGCGCGGTCAAGCCGTCCGCCAGGGGCGAGCTGGAGGTCACCGACCTGAACCGCATGTACCTCGAGGAGGGCACCTTGCAGGTGGAACGGCTGGGCCGCGGCTGCGCGTGGCTGGACGCGGGCACGCCGGACAGCCTGCTGCAGGCGGCGAGCTTCGTGCAGACCATACAGTCGCGCCAGGGCATGCTGGTCGGCTGCCCCGAGGAGGTGGCCTACCGCATGGGCTTCATCGACGCCGCCGCGCTGCACGGCCATTCGCGCCGGCTCGGCAAGACCGAACTCGGGCGGCTGCTGAAGGACGTGGCCGATGGCGTGCACGCGTGATCCCCGCACGGCCTGACCCGGGCGCCGGGGTTTGAGCCGGGCGACGCCGTCCGGCGCCAGCGTCGCCATCCTGCTGTCCACCCGCAACGGCGCGCCCTTCATCGGCCAGCAACTCGACAGCCTGCTCGGCCAGTCGCACGAGGACTGGCAGATCTTCTGGCGCGACGACGGCTCGGCCGACGACACCCAGGCCCTGATGCACGACTTCGCGGGCCACGCCGGCGCCGGTCGGGTGGTGGATCTCAACGACAATGCCGGCCATGTCGGCATCACCGCCAGCTTCCTCAGCCTGCTGCGCCGTGCGCCGCGCGGCCGCGTCATGGCGTTCGCCGACCAGGACGATGTCTGGCTGCCCGACAAGCTGGCGCGCGGCGTCGCCGCCTTGCGGGCCATGCCGGCCGACCGACCCGGGCTGTACTGCGCGCGCCAGTCGCTGGTGCGGGCCGACCTTAGCCCGATACGCCTCAGCGCGCCGGTCGCGGGCCCGCTGGGCTTCCCGCACTCGATGACGCAGAACGTGGCGACCGGCTGCACCGTCATGCTCAACCCGGACGCCGCCGCCCTCGTCGCCGACGCGCGCGAGCCGGACCAGACGCTGCACGACTGGTGGTCCTACCTGATCGTCACCGCGGCCGGTGGTGCCGTGGTCGCCGACGCAACGCCGACGGTGCTCTACCGCCAGCACGCCAACAACGCGGTGGGGGTGCCGCTGTCGCCGACCCGGCGCCTGTGGGCGGCGCTGCGGCGCGGCCCGCACGTGTTCATGCGCACCTTCCGCGCCCACATGGAGGCGCTGGAGGCGCAGCCCGACCTGCTGTCGCCGCAGGCGCGCGAGGCGCTCGGCCTGATCTCCGCCGGCCTGCATGACGGCTGGAACCTGCGGCTGCGCGCGCTCGGCCATCCCGGCCTGCGGCGCCACAGCTGGGCCGAGACCCAGCTGTTCCGGCTGTGGTTCCTGCTGGGCTGACGACGGCCACGGCATTGCGGTCCGGCTTCGTCAGGCGGCAATCGGCGCTGGCGGCCGCGTGCCTGCTCGCCGGCGCGCTGGTCTCCCTGCGGCTCGGGCAGGACGCGAACTGGGACCTGCTGGCCTACCACCTGCAGAACGGTGCGGCGCTGCTGCACGGCCGTTTCCAGCTGGATCTGCTGCCGGTGGGCCTGCAGAGCTACCTCAACCCGCTGCTGGACGCGTCCTACGCCTGGCTGGCGCTGGGCCCGCTGCACGCCCACCCGCGCGCGCTCGCCTCGGTGATGGGGCTTTGGTACGGCGCGGCACTCTATTTGGTCATCCGGCTGGCCGCGCGGCTGCACGGGGGCTGGACGCTGCCGATGCAAGTTGGCGTGGTGCTGGCGGTAAGCGGCGTCGCGATGGCCACCCAGGTCGGCACCACCACCGGCGAGCTGCAGGTCGGCGTCTTCATGCTCGCCGGCCTGCTGGTGCTGCTGGCACGGCCACCGGGCCCGTCCGCGTTGCTCATGGCGGGCCTGCTGTTCGGCGCCGCGGCCGGGTTGAAGCTGACGGCGCTCGCCATGGCGCCGGCCGCCTGCCTGGCCGCCGCCAGCCTGCACACGAGACGACGCATGATCGGCGCCTGCGCCCTGTTCACCGCCGCCTGGGCGGCCGGCCTGCTGGCCACCGATGGCTGGTGGGCGTGGCGCGTCTACCAGCGTTTCGGCAGCCCGACCTTTCCGATGTTCAACGGCGTGTTCCGCTCGCCCTGGTACCCGCCCGCCAGCATGGTGGACGACCGGTTCTTCCCGCGCGGCCTCCTGCAATGGCTGGCCTACCCGCTGTTCTGGACGAGGTTCAGCGCGGTGCGCCCGAGCGAGCAGGCGTTCCAGGATCTTCGCGCGGCCGTCGCGCTCTGCCTTGCCGTGGCGGTGTTCTCGGCCTGGGCGGCCGGGCGATGGCTGCCCGCCTTGCGCCGGCCGTCATGGCCACCGGCGGCCCGTGCGGCACTCGTTTTCCTCGGCGTCGGCTATCTCACCTGGCTGACCACCAGCGCGATCCTGCGCTACGCCGTGGTGCTCGAGGCGGTGGCGGGCCTGGCCGTGCCGCTGCTGCTGGCCCGGCTGCTGCGCGGTCGGCTGCTGGCCGGCGGGCTGGCGGCGGTGCTGGCACTGGTGTTCGCCACCACCCGCTACCCGCCGCCCTGGCGCATGCCGTATGCGCCACTGCGGGCCGACATGGGCTGGGTGGAGCCCGGCATGCTGGTGATCGTCACTTTTCGCGGCCCCTCCGGCCACGTGCTGGCGCTGATGCCGCAGCGCGCCGGCGTCAGCGTGGTCCAGCTCGGCGCGCCGGTGCTGGAGGCGCGCGGCTGGAAGCTGCACGACGCGGTGCGTCGCATGGTCAGCGAGCGCGAAGGCCGCATCGTGGTGCTGACCGAGGGGCACCCGCTCGGCCGGTTTCCGGAACTGGCGGAGATCGGGCTGGACCCCTGGCTTTCCGGCTGCCGGCCGGTCGACAGCACCCTGGCGCCGGCGCACGAGACCGGGCTGCACGTCTGCGACACACGGCGCGTGGCGCCCCCCGCGCTGGCCAGCCCGTTCTGGGCGCAGGCGGCCCGGCACTACCGCACGTTGTTCCAGCCGGCCGACGACGCGCTCGACCTGATCGGCGAGTCCTACCTGCAGGCAGCAGGCCCGGCGGCCCGCGGCACGCGCTTCGTCGACTGGGCCGACAGCGTCTGGGGCGGCACGCGACGGGCCCGCGACGTGCTGCCGCCGCGCCTCGACCCTGCCACGCTCACCGTCGCGGCCCCGAGCTTCGCCCTGAAGCTGGCACAGCTGGTCGATCCGGCCCGGGACCTGTTCGGCGTGGTGGACGGCAGGCTGGTCGCCGCCCCCGGATGGCGCGTCTGTGCCGCCTGCACCGCGCCGGTGGACCCGGTGCCGCTCGCCACGCTGGTGCCGCGCCTGGCGCCTGGCGGTTCGCTGGACGAAGCGTCGCTGCGGCGCAGCGCGCTGCTCGACGGCTGGTGGGCCGGCGAAGACCCGAACCTGTGGTCGCACGACCATGCCGGGCTTCTGCTGGCCCTGGCACCCGGCTTTCCCCCCACGTTCACCCTGACGCTCTCCGGCACCGCCTTCACCACGCCCGCCCATCCGATGCAGCACGTCATCGTGGCGGTGGCCGGGCACCCGGACTCGGCGGTGACGCAGGGCATGGCCAGGCAGGGCAGCATAAGCATCAGGCTGCAACGCGACTGGCTGAAACCGACGCCGGACGGCAGCCTGCTGCTGCAGCTCCGGCTCGACTTCCCTGACGCCGCCAGCCCGTCGCAGCTTGGTCTGAGCGCAGATACCAGGGTTCTTGGGTTCGCTTTGTCTGGGGTGAAGGAAGGCGTTCTTCTCTGAAAGCAGGCAATCCTCGGTTCACCCTGAGAGTCCGGCGCCGTGTTGGGTCACGCACGCGGAAGTCGGTGATTTGGTCGCGGAAGGTGGCCCAGTTTTGGGGACGTCGTGGCGCAGGAAGGTCAGCAGGCCGATGCGCAATCGTGCTCTGGGCGTCCACCCGATCGACCTGCAGCATGTTCGAAGCGAGCCGCAAGCGGGAAACTCAGTGAGTCAGAGGATTGGTTCTTTTTTGAAAAAAGAACGCCTTCCTTCCTTCTTGCCTTATCCTGACACCGTAAACTAACCTGTTCTGACGCCAATACAGAACAGGCCCGTATCGATGCGTTGGTCGAAACAGACGGGCAAGCTCATGCGGTCCGATGACGATTGGAAGCCGGCGGAATTGCTGCCTGCAACGACGGCGCCGGGCTTTGCCGAGGCGATGTCTCGCACTGCGGGCAGCCTGGCCGACAGGGACCGATACGCTCCTGGCGCCGATCATGCCCGCCCGGAACGCGAGGACGGCGCGCAGGTCTTTCCGACGGAAGGCCCGCACGGCCATCGCGACCGCATGCGCGACCGGCTGCTGGATCGGGGGCCGGACGGGCTGGCGGATTACGAGTTGCTGGAGATGCTGCTGTTCCTGGTCCAGCCAAAGGGCGACACCAAGCCGCTGGCCAAGCGCCTGATCAACAGCTTCGGCAGCTACGCCAACGTTCTCTCGGCCACGCAGGACGACCTGCTCGCGGTCGGCGGTGTCGGCCGGCATACGGTTGCCGCCATCAAGCTGATGCAGGGCGGCGCCGTTCGGCTGGCTCGGGCCGAGGTGCTGGACCAGCCGATCCTGGGCAACTGGGAGCAGCTGATGGCCTACCTGAACGCGGTGATGGCGCGCGAGCGGGTGGAGCAGTTCCGCATCCTGTTCCTGGACACCAAGAACCGCCTGATCGCCGACGAATTGCAGGGGCGCGGCACGATCAACCACACGCCGGTCTACGTGCGCGAGGTGGCCAAGCGCACGCTGGACCTGCACGCCGCCAGCATCATCCTGACTCACAACCACCCGAGCGGCGACCCCACCCCGTCGATGGCCGACCTGGACATGACGAAGGAGGTGCAGCGCGTGCTGAAATCGCTCGGCGTGGCGCTGCACGACCACGTCATCGTCGGCAACGGCAAATGGGTCAGCCTGCGGCGGGAGGGGTTCCTGTAGCACCCTCCCGCGACACGGCTAGAGCGGGATGCGTTGTCCTCTAATCGGCGCGGCCTGGCGCATCCCGCTCCAGCTCTTTGTTTCGTCGAGCATGTTTATGCGGCGGCTGACCGCGTCCGGCCGCCTCATGCTCTAACGCTGCGCCGCCGTCGTGTCCTGCCCCTGCGTCGCAAGGTCGGTGTAGACGCGCTCGGCGAAGCCGCCCATCGCCTGCGACTTCTGCGCCTGCGAGGCGAGCGACGTGTCGGCCTGCACGACCGGGCAGTAGCCGAGCGTGAGGCTGTTGATGATGTCGGCCTGGGTGGCGTGCGGCGCACCGCCATGCACGGCCTTGATCAGCGCTTCGGCGTTGGCCAGGGAGTTCTGCTGCGTCGTGGACGCCAGGATTTTCTGCACGGCGGGGGTGGCGACGACGCGGCCGGTATCGGACTGGGCGATCTTGGGACACTCGCCGAGGTTCATCGCCAGCAGCGTTTTCGTCTCCTTGCGGAGGCTGGCGACCTGGCCGGGGCCGGCCTGGGCCGGCGCGGCGTTGCCCCAGGACGAGCGAATGTAGTTGGTGGCGTCGGCCACTTCCTGGTCGGTCATGCTGGCGCCGATCGCCGGCATCGACGAGTAGCTTCCCTGGGCGTTGATGCCGCCCAGGATCACGCGGATCACCGTCTCCGGTCCCTGCGCATAGACCGTGCCGTTGCCCGCGAGCTTGGGCACGGCACCCTGCAGCCCCTGGCCGTTCTCCAGATGGCACGAGGCGCAGTAGTTCAGGTAGGATTGCGCGTTGACCGCCACCTGCTGCGAGTTGGCGACCGGCTCGCGCTGCTTGAACCCCTGCTTGGGCGGGGTGGATTTCAGGTAGGCGACGATCGCGTGCAGGTCGTCGTCGGTCAGCTTGCCCAGGCTCTCGTGCATGGTCTGCGCCATCGGGCCCACCACCACGCCCATGTCCTTCTCGGCGCCTGTCTTCAGGTAGGTGTAGATCTGCTGCTCGCTGTAGCGGCCGATCCCCTGCGCCTTGTCCGAGGTGATGTTGGGCGCATACCACTTGTCGATCGGCCCGCCGCGCAGGGAGGCGGCCATTTCGGTGTCGCCCAGCATGTTGTTGCCGTTGTGGCACTCGCCGCAATGGCCGAGGCCCTGCACCAGGTAGGCGCCGCGGTTGATCTGGGCGGATTGCTGCGGGTTCGGCTTGAACTCGCCGGCCTTGAGGAACACCGCGTCCCAGCCGATCAGCCCGGCCCGTATGTTGAACGGGAAGGCGAGCTTCAGCGGCTTTCGCGGAGCATCCATCGGCTGCAACGAGAACAGGTAGGCCTTGATGGCCAGCGCGTCGTCGCGCGTCACCTTGGTGTACCAGGGATACGGCATGACGGGATAGAGCCGCTCGCCGGCCTGGCCGATGCCCTGATGGAACACGCGCACGAACTGGTCGTCGGTGATCTTGCCGATGCCGGTCTTGTCGTCGGGGGTGATGTTGGGCGTCGAGATCGGGCCGAACGGCGTGTTCATGTAGAGGCCGCCGGCGAACGGCTTGCCGCCCGGCGCCGTGTGGCAGGCCTGGCAGTCGCCGGCGTTGGTCAGGTATTTGCCGTGCTCGACCAGCGCCGGATCAGGGGTGGTGGCGCGCGCACCCGACGCCGCCACCAGCGACACGCAGGCCAGCATGGTCGAGGCAAGAAGCGTGGAGGTCGGGACCTTCGGTGTCAGTGGCTGCATGCTCGGCATCCTTCACTCCCCAGGGGCCTTCCGATGGGTCCGGCCGCATGTGTTGGTCGCCGGCATGATGCCTGTCGGCGACTCTCTTGTTCGTGCGCGGACGGTGATCGAAAGCATCCGGCCATGGGCGGAGTTGCAGGCTGGCAAAGCGATTTGCATAAAATCCACGCGCGGGCATGCTCGCCGCGGACCGACGGCCAGGGGGAACGATGGCGGAGACGGAGCCGGAACCCGAGCAGGACAGGCTGGTGCGCAGCACCGCCGGCGCGTTCCTGTGGGTGGAACACGCCGCCTACATGGCTCTGGGGCTGCTGCTGTCGCTGGCGGCGCTGCTGAGCCTGGGGGGTGCGGCGGCCACGCTGGTGGGCGGGCTGGCCGACTGGAGCAGCACGCGCGTCATCCTGTCCATCATCGACCGGCTGCTGTTCGTGCTGATGGTGGTGGAGATCCTGCACACGGTGCGCGCGTCCATGCGGACCGGCGCGCTGAAGAGCGAGCCGTTCCTGGTGGTGGGCCTGATCGCCACCATACGGCGGGTGCTGGTGATCACGCTGAAATCCTCGGAGACCACGAAGCAGGACGAGATGAGCGACATGGCGCAGCGCATGTTCCAGGCCTCGATGATGGAGCTGGGTGTGCTGGCGCTGCTCATCCTGATACTGGTGGTTTCGATCCGCCTGCTGCGGCCGATCGGCAAGCACGAGGTCTGACGCGACGCCATGACTCTCATCCTGAACCTGATCTGGGTGGTGCTGGGCGGCTTCATCATGGCCGCCGCCTGGTTCCTCGTGGGCCTGCTGGCCGCAATCAGCATCGTGGGCCTGCCCTGGGCACGCGCCTGCTTCAACATCGCCCTGTTCTCGCTGTGGCCGTTCGGGCGCGAGGCGGTGCCGCGCCACCTGCTGACCGGGCGCGAGGACATCGGCACCGGGCCGCTCGGCCTGATCGGCAACGTCGTCTGGCTGATCGTGTTCGGCCTGTGGCTCGCCATCGGCCACCTGACCGCGGCGGTCGCCTGCGGCATCACCATCATCGGCATCCCGTTCGCCTTCCAGCACGTGAAGCTGGCGGGGATCAGCCTGATGCCGATCGGGATGGCCGTCGTGGACAGCGATGCCTTCGAACGGCGCTGACGCCGCCCGTCGATGATCTCCGAACGCCGCCTGCTGCGCGCCGAGCCGAGCTTCGGGCTGCTGACCAAGCTGTTCCGGATCAACTGGCTGTTCGTTGTGCTGCTCTGCGCCCTGGCCGGCTGCGGCTACGTCGCGCTGTACTCCGCCGGCGGCGGGCCGGAGCCCTATGCCTGGCGCCACGGGCTGCGGTTCGGTTTCAGCCTGGTGATGATGCTGAGCCTGGCGATGGTCGATATCCGCCTGATCGCCCGCTTCTCCTGGCCGCTCTACGGCGTGGCCCTGGTACTGCTGGTGCTGGTGCTGCGCATGGGCCACGTCGGCAAGGGGGCGGAGCGCTGGCTCGAGCTTGGGCCGGTGCAGCTGCAGCCGAGCGAGATCATGAAGGTGACGCTGGCCATGGCGCTGGCGCACTGGTTCAACCGCGCGAGCTGGGCGCGGGTGGGCAACCCGCTGTTCCTGGTCCCGCCGGCGCTGGCGGTGCTGGCGCCGGTGGCGCTGATCCTCAAGGAGCCGAACCTCGGCACCGCCTTCATCACCGGGGTGGTGGGCTTCTCGGTCTTCGTGGGCGCCGGCATGCGCTGGTGGCAGATGGCGCTGCTGGCGATCCCGGTGCCGTTCGGCGCCACCTTCGCCTACGGCCATCTGCACGACTACCAGCGGGCGCGTATCACCACGTTCCTCAACCCAGAAAGCGACCCGCTCGGGGCCGGCTACAACATCATCCAGAGCAAGATCGCGCTCGGCTCCGGGGGCCTTTGGGGCCGCGGGTTCATGCAGGGCACCCAGGCGCACCTGAACTTCCTGCCGGAGAAGCAGACGGACTTCATCTTCTCGATCGTGGCGGAGGAGTGGGGGCTGGTCGGCGCGCTCAGCCTGCTGACCCTGCTGCTGGCGATCATCCTGGGCGGCATGATGGTGGCCCTGCGCTGCCGCCACCAGTACGGGCGGCTGCTGGCGCTCGGCATCGCGGTCAACATGTTCATGTACACCTTCGTCAACGTGGCGATGGTGGTGGGCGCCATCCCGGTGGGCGGCGTGCCGTTGCCGCTGGTCAGCCATGGCGGGTCGGCGATGCTGACGGTGATGTTCGCGATGGGGCTGCTGATGTCGGTGCACGTGCACCGCGACGCGGTGTTCCCGGACCGTCGGGATGCGCTGGGTTGAGGAAGGCCAGGGGGCATAAACGTCGGGTTCTGACCAGGGCGATGTGATGCCCCCTGTCCTTGCCTTCCCTGATTGGGGGTTCAGGGGACAAAGCCCCCTGGCCTTCCTCGGCCGTTGCGTGTCCCGAGGTGCGGGACTAATCCAGCGCATGTCCCTTCCTCAGCACCTTGCCAGCGCCTATCGTCGCAGCCGCTACAGCGTGGCGGGCTTGCCCCTGACGGTCGGGCGGCGGTCGGGCGGGCTGGACGGGCTGCTGGCCGGCATGGGCGCGCGCGAGGCGGTGTTGATGACGGCCTGGAACCCCGCCAGCCGGCGCATGCCGCCGTCCTGGAACGCCCGCATGATGGCCGCCTTGCGCCACCGGCTGGGCAGCACGCCATCGCTGCCTGCTTCCGGCGAGGGGTGCGGCTGGGCGGAGGACCAGCTGCTGGTGATCGGCGACCGCCGCCGGCTGGCGGTGCTGGCGCGGTTGTTCCGCCAGGCGGCCATGGTCGGGCTGAAACGGGGACAGGACGTGCGGCTGCTTCCCCTGGTCTGAGCATCGTGACCGACCCGCGGCTGCGGCCGGCGGATCTGCACGCGGCGTTGCTGGCAGCCGACAGCGCCACCGCGGTGCTGGCGCAGATGTTCGGCGGCCCTGTCCGTGTACGCCGCCGGTTGCCGGACGTCTCGGCGGGCGACGGCCGGCCGGCCGAACTGATGGCCGCTGCGGACGAGGCGGTCACCTGGCGGCGCGTTCATCTACTGGGCCGCGGTCGGCCGCTGTCCGACGCCGATCTCTGGTACGTGGCGGCACGGCTCCCGCCCGGGCTGGCGAGGCGGCTCAAGGGGAGTGCGCAGCCGTTCGGCCGGGTGGTGCGCGGGCTCGGGTTGCGGCGGACCACCCTGTCCTCCCGCCTGTGCCGGCCGGGCGAGCCGTTTGCCCTGGAACACCGCGCCCTGCTGTCGGTGCCGGGTGGACGGCCTGTGGCCGTGGTACAGGAGCGTTATGTCTGGAGCTTGTTCGGAGCTTCCTGATCCAGCTTCGTCTCGGCCAGCCGGCCGACCGCGCGTTCCACGGTGCGGATCATCACCTCGCCGGCGCGCCGTATGCCGGCGTCCTGGTGGCTGACCAGCCGGTCGGACACCAGCATCGCCGGCGATAGGATGCCGCGAATGTCGTGCCGCAACCCGGCCAGGTGGCCGCGCAGCTCGGCCAGCGTCGCCTCGGCCGCCGCGGCCTCGTCCAGCCGACGTTGCAGGGTGCGGCACGCGGCCTGTTCGGCGCGCAGCCGGCCCAGCAGCAGGGCCGATGCCAGGACCGCGCCCAGCACCAGCCCGGCTACCCCGCTCAGAACCTCCCCGGTCATCGGCGCTCCATCCCTGTCCGAGCAGGGTAACGCAGCATCGGCGGAAACGTGCGACGGATGTCGGCGGAAAACCCGGGCGGATTTGACGCCGGGCCGGGACCGCCGCTATAGGGCGGCGCTGGACACGGGACCCGTCGCAGGACCCGCACCGTGCTGTTGGAGTTCCCGTCGTGAAGCGCACGTATCAACCATCCAAGCTCGTCCGCAAGCGCCGGCACGGTTTTCGCGCCCGCATGGAGACGGTGGGTGGCCGCAAGGTGATCGCCAACCGGCGCGCCAAGGGTCGCAAGAAGCTCTCCGCCTAGGAGCCGTATCGGCGCGACTTGGCGGCCGCGAGGCCCGTTTTGAACCAGGCTCCACCCGCGACACAGGCCGACCGGGTAACGCGCCTGAAGCGACGCGCCGAGTTCCTCCGCGTTGCCTCCCGCGGCCGCAAGGCGCCGTCGCCCGGGCTGGTGCTGCAGGCGATGCCGCGCGGCGATGACCTTCCTGTGCGGCTAGGGTTCACCGTCACGAAGAAGGTCGGCAACGCCGTGGTGCGAAACCGCACGCGGCGAAGGCTGCGCGAGGCCGCGCGGCTGCTGCTGCGCGATGCGCCGGCCAGGGGCGCCGACCTGGTGCTGGTCGGACGCGACACCACCCGTACCCGGCCCTTCCTCCTGCTGATCGACGATCTTCGGCGCGGGCTGCGCAAGCTCGGCGTAGCGATGCGCGAGGCGCCGTGAAGTCGCTGGCCTTCGTCCTGGCCGCGCTCGTGCGCGCCTACCAGCTGGTCCTGCGGCCGTTCTTCCCGCCGGCCTGCCGGTTCACCCCCAGTTGCAGCGCCTACGCGATCGAGGCACTGCACACGCATGGCGCCATGCGCGGCGTGTGGCTTGCATCCTGTCGCGTTGTGCGGTGCAACCCGCTCTGTGCCGGCGGCCTCGACCCGGTGCCCCCGCCGCACGCGCCGGCACAGACTAGGGCTCGTTGATGGACCAGAAACGCCTGCCGCTGTTCATCGCGCTGTCGATCGCGATCCTGCTGGCCTTCCAGTACCTCGCCCCGCGCCACAGCCAGCAGCAATTGGCCCAGCAGGCGGCGCAGACCACGCGCAGCACGCCCGCTGCGCAGACGCCCGGTCCGACCCACGACCCGGCCACGCCAGGAACCCAGCCGGTGCACGTGCGGGTGCCGGCCAACGCGCCGCGCGTGCCGGTCGATGCGCCGCGGGTGACCGGCAGCGTCAGCCTGGTGGGCGCACGGCTCGACGATCTGCGGCTGAAGGATTACCGCGAGACGGTCTCGCACAGCTCGCCGCTGGTGCGCGTGCTGGAGCCGGAAGCCGACCCGCAGCCGAGCTACGTGCAGTTCGGCTGGACCGCCGGCGACGACAAGGCGGTGAAGCTGCCGGCCGACGACACGCTGTGGACCAGCAGCGGCGGCGCGGTGACGGTGGGGCACCCGGTGACGCTGAGCTGGGACAACGGCGCCGGCCTCGTGTTCCAGGTCGCGCTCTCGATCGACGACAACTACATGTTCGCCGTGCGGCAGAGCGTGCGCAACACCGGTGCCGCCACCGTCAAGCTCTGGCCGTGGGAGCGGGTGCGGCGCGACTACCTGCCGCAGACCGCCGGCTACAGCGTGCTGTTCGAAGGCCTGATCGGCGTCGTCGACAACAAGCTCGAGGATCTGGCGTACAGCAAGATCAAGACCGAAGCCGACAAGCACGACGGCGTCGGCTACGAGCACGAGGGCGCCGGCGGCTGGGCCGGCTTCACCGACAAGTACTGGCTGACCGCGCTGGTCCCCGACCAGGCCGTGCCGGTGAAGACGTCGTGGAATCATTGGCTGGACGACGGCAGCGACCGCTTCCAGGTGGATTACGTGGCTATCGACGCGCAAAGCTTCGCACCCGGCGCGCAGGCGGCCGGTTTCGATAGCCGGGTGTTCGTGGGCGCCAAGGAAGTGCACCTGCTGGACCGCTACGAGACCCGCGCCGGCGTGCCGCTGATGAGCTACGCCGTCGATTGGGGCTGGTTCTACTTTCTGACCAAGCCGTTCTTCTACGCCATCGACTTCCTGTACTCAGTCGTCGGCAATTTCGGCGTCGCCATCCTGCTGTTCACGCTGTGCGTCAAGGGCGTGTTCTACCCGATCGCGGCGCGGTCCTATCGCTCGATGGGCAAGATGCGGCTGCTGGCGCCGAAGATCACCCAGGTGCGGGAGCGCTACAAGGACGATCCGGCCAAGCTGCAGTCGGAGATGATGGCGGTCTACAAGACCGAGAACGTGAGCCCGGTCAGCGGCTGCGCGCCGATGCTGCTGCAGATACCGGTGTTCTTCTCGCTGTACAAGGTCATCCTGGTGACCATCGAGATGCGGCACGCGCCGTTCTTCGGCTGGATCCAGGACCTCTCGGCGACCGACCCCACCAACATCTTCAACCTGTTCGGGCTGATCCCGCTCGATCCCGCCACGATCTCCCCCTACCTGCATCTCGGCCTGTGGCCGCTGGCGATGGGGGCCAGCATGTATTTCATGCAGAAGCTGAACCCCCCGGCACCGGACCCCACACAGCAGAAGATGCTGCAGTTCATGCCGCTGATCTTCATGTTCACCATGGGGCGTTTTCCGGCTGGGCTGGTGATCTACTGGACCTGGAACAACCTGCTGACGATGGCACAGCAATGGTACATCCAACGCCAGGCCAAGCTCACCTCGGGCCGCCGCGTCGTCGAGGTATGACGGTAGGAAGGAAGGCCACGGGGTGCTGCCCCCTGGACCCCCGCCAGGGCGAGCCGCCCTTGACCTGCCTTCCAGCGAAATGGGGTCTGGGGCCGCGGGCCCCGGCGGGGTCCAGGGGCAGAGCCCCTGGCCTTCCTTCCTAACCGTGACCCCGGACGAAGCCGCCGCCGAGGTTGAGCGGGGCAGGCTGTTGTTTGCCGCCGAGTGCCGGTTCTACTACGCGGCGCAGCGTATCGATCAGTTGCCTGACGTTCGTGGTCCGGAGGTGGCGTTTGCCGGGCGGTCCAACGTGGGCAAGTCCTCGCTGATCAACGGGCTGACCGGGCACAAGGCGTTGGCGCGGGCGTCGAGCGAGCCCGGGCGGACCAAGCAGCTCAACTTCTTCGACCTCGGCGGCCGGCTCGTGCTGGTGGACATGCCCGGCTACGGCTACGCGCAGGCGGCGAAGGCGGTGAAGGAGGATTGGCAGGGCCTGATGTTCGACTTCCTGCGTGGCCGCGTGGTGCTGCGGCGTGTGGTGCTGCTGCTGGATGCGCGCATCGAGCTCAAGGCGTCCGATCACGCGGTGATGGAGCTGTTCGACCGGGCAGCGGTGGGGTTCCAGCTGGTGCTGACGAAAATCGACGGGCTGCGGCCCGACCGGCTGGGGCGCAAGCTGGCCGAGGTGCAGGCGGTGGTGAAGGCGCATGCGGCCGCGTACCCGGCGGTGATCGCCACGAGCGCGCGTTCGGGCGAGGGGATCGAGGCGTTGCGGGCCAGCCTGGCCGGGCTTGCGGACGGTTGACCTGCATGCCCGGTCTGCTTGACCCGAAGGTGATGCGGCCGTTACGCGGGGCTGCATGACCGTACTCCCCGAGAACCTGCGCCGTGCTGCCGAGCAGGCCGCCATCCTGGCACAGGCGCTGCCGTTCCTGCGGCGCTATGCCGGGGCGACCATCGTGGTCAAGTACGGCGGCCATGCGATGGGCGACCCGGAGCTGGCGGCCGAGTTCGGGCGCGACATCGCCCTGCTGAAACAGGTCGGCATGAACCCCGTGGTGGTGCATGGCGGCGGCCCGCAGATCAACGCCATGCTGAAGCGGCTGTCCATCAAGAGCGAGTTCATCGACGGCCTGCGGGTCACCGACGAGGCGATGGTCGAGGTCGTGGAGATGGTGCTGGCCGGCACGGTAAACAAATACGTCACCGAACTGATCAACCGGGCCGGTGCGCTGGCGGTCGGCATCTCCGGCAAGGATGGCGGGCTGATCCGCGCCCGCAAGATGAACCGCACCGTGATCGACCCAGACAGCCATATCGAGCACGTGCTGGATCTGGGCTTCGTCGGCGAGCCCGAGCATGTGGACGTGCGGGTCATCCATGCGCTGACCGGCTCGGGGCTGATCCCGGTCGTGGCGCCGGTGGGCCTCGGGGCGGACGGCGCCACCTACAACATCAACGCCGACGACGCGGCGGGCGCCATAGCCGGCGCGCTGCATGCGACACGGCTGCTGATGCTGACCGACGTGCCCGGGGTGCTGGACCGGGACGGCACGCTGATCGCCGACCTTTCGGTGGCCGAAGCCCGCGCCCGGATCGCGGACGGCACGATCACCGGCGGGATGATCCCGAAGGTGGAGAATTGTTTCGAGGCGCTGGGGCTCGGCGCCAAGGGCTGCGTGATCCTGGACGGGCGCATCCCGCACGCCGTGCTGCTGGAGCTGTTTACCGAAGCGGGCCCCGGCACGCTGATCCATCGCTAGGGCGCCGTGATGAGAAAGGATTTGCGCGAACGGATCGAGGCGCTGTGGAACCGCCGCGACACGCTGTCGGCCCGCGCGGACCCGGCCGACCGGGAAGCGGTCGACGAGGTGCTGGAGGGTCTGGGGGACGGTCGCCTGCGGGTGGCGGAGCCTGGGGCCCACGGGTGGTCTCTCAATGCCTGGCTGAAGCAGGCGGTGCTGCTGTCGTTCCGCCTGCAGGACAGCGCGCCCATGCCGGGGGCCGGGGGCGCCCCGGTGTTCGACAAGGTCGGCATGAAGTTCGCGGGCTGGGACGCGTCGCGGTTCGCCGAGGCCGGCATACGCGCCGTGCCGGGCGCGGTCATCCGACGCTCGGCCTACGTGGCACCCGGCGCGGTGCTGATGCCCTGCTTCGTCAACGTGGGTGCCCGGGTGGGCGAGGGCACCATGATCGACACCTGGTCCACCGTCGGCAGTTGCGCGCAGGTGGGCGCGCGTTGCCACATCAGCGGCGGCGTGGGCCTGGGGGGCGTGCTGGAACCGTTGCAGGCCGGGCCGGTGATCATCGAGGACGACTGTTTCATCGGCGCCCGGTCCGAGGTGGCCGAGGGTTTCGTGGTGGAGCGGGGCAGCGTGATCTCCATGGGCGTGTTCCTCGGCGCCTCGACCCGGGTGATCGACCGCAACACCGGGGAGGTGTTCCAGGGCCGCGTGCCCGCCTACTCGGTGGTGGTGCCGGGCACGATGCCGGGCCGCGCGCTGCCGGACGGCTCGCCTGGGCCGGGGCTGGCCTGTGCGGTCATCGTCAAGCGGGTGGATGCCCGCACGCGGGCCAAGACGGCTGTCAACGACCTGCTGCGCGACTGAAACCTTCCGGTAACGCTGGCGTGCGAATTTGCACGCCGTCGCCTGTTCCCTGTTTGCCTGAACCTGTATATCGCCGGTTGTGTCTGGCGTTGGGAGTACGCTTTGCGAATCGCAATGATCGGCGGCGGTTATGTAGGGCTGGTCTCCGGCGCCTGCTTCGCCGAACTCGGCAACGAGGTTGCAATCGTCGAGGTCGATCCGGTCAAGCTCGCCAGCCTGAACGAAGGCGGGATACCGATCTACGAGCCGGGTCTGCAACCGCTGGTGTCGGACAACGTGCGTGCCGGGCGGTTGACCTTCGGCAACGACATCGCCGCCGCGGTCGTCGGGGTGGACGCGGTGTTCATCGCTGTCGGCACGCCGACGCGCCGTGGTGACGGACATGCGGACCTGTCCTACGTGTTCGCCGCTGTCGAGCAGGTGGCGCGCGTGCTGACCGGCTACACCGTGATCGTCACAAAATCGACCGTGCCCGTGGGCACCGGGCGGCGGATCAGGGAAATCCTGTCCAGCGTGCGGCCGGATCTGGAGGTCGACGTCGCCTCCAACCCGGAATTCCTGCGCGAGGGCAGTGCCATCCCGGACTTCATGCGGCCCGACCGGGTGGTGATCGGCGTGGAGTCCGACCGTGCGCGCGAGGTTCTGCGGCAATTGTATCGGCCGCTGTTCCTGATCGAGGCGCCGATCCTGTTCACCAACCTGCAAACGGCGGAGCTGGTGAAATACGCGGCCAACTCCTTCCTCGCGATGAAGGTGACGTTCATCAACGAGATGGCCGACATCTGCGAGCGTGCCGATGCGGACGTGCATGACGTGGCGCGCGGCATCGGGCTGGACGGGCGGATCGGCCGCAAGTTCCTGCATCCTGGACCGGGCTTCGGCGGCAGCTGCTTCCCCAAGGACACGCTGGCAATGATGCGCATCGCGCAGGACCATGGCACGCCGTCCCGGCTGATCGAGGCGGTGGTGGCGGTGAACGATGCACGCAAGGCCGGCATGGCGGCGCGCGTGATCGCGGCGGCCGGCGGCTCGGTGCGCGGCAAGACCATCGCCATCTTCGGGCTGACCTTCAAGCCGGAGACCGACGACATGCGTGACGCGCCGGCGATCCCGATCGTGGGCCGGCTGTCCGAGGATGGCGCGCATGTCCGCGCTTTCGACCCGGCCGGCATGGAGCAGGCGCGGCCGCTGCTGCCGCAATCGGTCACCTACTGCACCGACGCGCTGGACGCCGCCCGTGACGCCGACCTGCTGGTGGTGTTGACGGAGTGGAACGAGTTCCGGGCCATCGCGCCGGATCGATTGCGCGAGACGATGCGCGGCAACCTCGTCGTTGATCTGCGCAACATGTACGAGCGCGCCTCGATGGAGGCTGCGGGATTCAAGTACCAGAGCATCGGCCGTCCCTGATGCGGCTGGCCGGTCTTCTCTGCCTGGCGGTGCTGGGGGTGTTCGGCGTGGCGGCGTCGCAGCCCTACCCGACCCTGGCCTGGCAACCCGACCCACGCGATTTCGTCGGCCGCAGCGATGCGGTGCTGACGCTGCTCGGCGACCCGCTGCGCTTCATGGGCTACGGTCTGGGCCAACCCGGGCCTCGTCCTGACGGCCAGCTTGCGCCCGTGATGACGGTCTATGAGGTGGGGGACGCGCTCGCGACGGTCCAGGCGCTTGGCGGCACCGTCGTGCGGTCGCGCCCGATCGACGCCGAGGCCGGTTGCTCGAACTGCGGCAAGCCAACCCGAACCGTGCCGGATCCCAGGGCCCTCGCGGCCTTGGACCTGGTGCTGAAGACGGCGCACGACATGGGGCTGAAAGTCATCGTGCCGCTGGCCGGCGCGGGCGGGGATTGCGCGCAGGCCGGTGACGTCGCGTGCGGCTACGCCAAAGGACGGGGGTTTGCCGATGCGACCGCGTTCTTCGCCGATCCGGGCGTGCGGGCGGACTTCCTCGCCGGCGTCGCCCAGGTGCTCGACCATCTCAACCCGCTGACCGGCATCGCCTACCGCGACGACCCGACGATCATGGCTTGGGAGAACTGCCTGGCCTGCGGGGCCGGGGCGGACGCGCACACCGTCTCTGCCTGGTCCGAGCAGCTGGGGCAGGCGATCAAGGCGCGGGATAGGCACCATCTCTACGAGAACGGCGCCTTTGCCGGCCGGATCGGGCCCGCCGCCGCCAACCCCGTCATGGCGAGCGACTACGCCACGGCGAGCGTGGACATCGTCGGCGACGACCTGGCGACCGGAGCCGACACCGATATCGCACGCGGCCGGCTCGACGCGACGTCCGGCCAGGTGCTGGCGTCGGGCAGGCCCTACGTGCTCGACAGCGTGGGCTGGGCCCCGTCCGCCTGGAAGAACGCCGACGATTTCGACACCTGGGTCGTCTACCTGTCGGGCCAAAGAAAGCTGTCCGGAACGGTGGCGGGTGATGTGATCGGCCACGCGGAAGGCGGCGGCTTCCTGCCGGCCTCGCTGGCGAGGCAGGCGCCTCATGTAGCGGCGCTCTACTTCCCCGGCATCGCCACGCCGGAGATGTCGGCGCAGGACATGCAGCAGCGTGGCCGGGCCCTGCGTCGCCTCGCGTACGGCATCGCCGACATCCTCCAGCCACCCGCCTACCTGCTGGCGCCCGAGCCGCAGGTGTTCAGTGCCGCGCACGGCCACCTGCTGTGGCGCGGCTCGGCCGGTGCCGCGACTTACAGCATCGAGCGTTCGCCCGACCCTTCGGTCCCCGGATCGTGGACGATGGTCTGCAACGCGTGCGTCACCGACGTCGGCCACGGCTGGACGGATACGGCGCCGCCTGCGGAGCCGGCCTGGTACAGGGTGATACCCGCAAACATCAACGGGCACCGATCGGTGCCGTCCGAGCCGATACTGGCGACCCGGTAGCGCGGCCGGTGATCACCCCGGCGCCGCCGGACCTCACGCCATGGCGCGCGCCGAGCCCGAGCTGCTGGCGGCGGCGGGCGTTCCGTCACCGGCGAAACCCGCGGGCGAGGTCACGCATTCGACCGGCTCGAGGGCGAACATCCTGAGGACCATCGCCTCCAACCCGCCGTTTTCCTGCAGCCACCCGAACGTCTTGTGGCCGCTGAAACCCTCCGTCGGCACGAGTTGGACTCCGCACATTCCCTTCATGCGCTCCGCGAGCCACGAATCGCGCGGGTGGCCATCGCCGTAGACCAGCATCAGGCCGGGGCGCGGGGAGCAGGAATTGTAGTATTTCCCAAGGTCGATGCCGAAATGCCTGGCATGTTTGTAGAGCCTGGCGAGCTGCGGGTAGTGCTTGAGCTCCGCGCCGGGATCGTCGTTCAGGTCCAGCGTGGTCGGCACGCTGAAGCCCATGATGCCGCGGACTTTCAGGTCGCAGCCGAACCGGATCGCCGTGGAGCCGCCGGCGGACATGCCGATGCAGTAGACCTCGTCCACCCCGAGGGCGGTGACGATGCGTTGCAGGTTGGCAAGGCAGCTCTCGTAATCCGCACCGAGATCGGGGATGCCGAGAAAACCGAAGGAGCGTGTCGGGTCGCGCAGCAGCACGATGTGGCTGTCCTGGTCCACCACGAGCGAGCGCGGCACCGCGAAGAAGACGGTGTTGCCGTTGAACACCAGAACGACGCGTCGCGCGTTCGGGCTCCTGATCAGGATCAGGCCGGCGCGCTTCTCGTCCTGGGCTGGCTCGGCGCTCGCCGGCGGGATGAGCTCGAGCGTTCGCAGCAGCGCCTCGCCTGCTTTCAGCCGGTCCTGCAACCCGGAACTCGCCGGTTGTGGGCCATCGTCGGCGTGGGCGGCCTCGGGCGGGTCGTCCGGCTCCTGAAGCGCGGAGGCGGCGACCACCTCTCCGCGCAGTATCTTTGTCAGCAGGCGCCTCTCAGGCCCTGTCAGGTACCCGCGCCCATGATCAGCGGGCATGGTCGTCGACTCTACATGTTCTGTTCACGTTAACTCTGAATCAGTTGGTTGGTCATGGGTCGTAGCCGGGCGAGAGCCAGTATAAACGACGTAACAGCATTGTTCAGCTGTAAGATGCATCCGACACAAACTCGTTATTATGCCGTCATGGTGCCGTCATGTCGCCAACACGAAGCAACGGCAGGCGGCGCGGCGCGGATCTTGGGCAAAGAGGTCCATCACGTCCCAGCATCTTGCAGTCGTCTATATTGCCTCATCACCAAACGGAGTGTCCACATTTCTGTCGCGAAAGGCCGCGCCCGATTTCTGGGCGGTCGATGCAGGATCAAACATAAACCGACGTAGCTCAAGCTCACATTGTGTGATGGATGGACACGAAACCGGCGCTGGTGGCCGCGCCTCGATGGAAAGGGTCAGGCGTCGGAGGCTTGGCCAGGCGGTTCGGGGGACGGTGCCCGGCAGACGAGGAAGGCGATGTGGGTTCGCGCGTCCTCGCCGCCGACGGACCCGTACGCCCCGGCAAACCGACCCGGGGAAAGCCCGTCGGCACGGCTCACGCGCAGCTCCTCCAAGACCTCGAAACGCGCTGCCGCCAACCGCGCAATTTGCGCGCCATGCGGCAGCCTGTTGATCAGGAAGGGTCGCCTGCCGCGGATCAGGCGCCAGATCGCCTCGTCCACGGCCCAATGGCCGTTCCAGTGCCGGGTCAGGCCGTGACTGCTGTAGTCGATCTCGTGCGTCATCCACCCGCCCGGCGCCAGCCAGCGCGAAGCGGCGCGGTAGGTGCCGGCCACGTCGTCCACATGCTCCATCACCGAATGCGACAGGATCCAGTCGACGCTGCCTGCCTGGACGCAGGCGCGTTCGTTCCACGGCGCGGCGAAGCCCACGTACCGGCCGGTCTGTTCCACGATGTCGCGCCGGATGCGCGACAGACGGTCGTCGTCCAACGCGCAAGGCAGGCCGGCCAGGAGCGCAGGCGGAAATGCCCAGTCCAGCGGCGGCGTCGCGATCAGCACGTCCCGCGGCACCGGCGCCCGGTCGCGGAACAGCGTCACCAAGGCGTCGAACACCTGCAGGTTGAGGTCCCGGTCCGTGTGGTCCTGCAGATCGAGGCCGATGGTGCGGTCCGCCCCGGCGATGACGGCGGCCAGCCCCGTGCCGAGCGAGTTGCCGGGACCGAGTTCGGCCACCACCGACGGCAATCGCCCGCCGGTGAATCTTGCGAGGCGCGAGAAATGCCGGAGGAAGATCGCGTAGCAGACGACAGCGGAAGCGGTGCCGATGACGTCGGCGCGGTGCGCGCTGCGTAGGGCGGGCACGACGAAGGAGAGCGTGCCTTTCAGCAAGGGCCTGGCGCGGAATTCCATGTGGGTCGCGAAAAGGCAACGGGGCCTGGACCGACGCCCAGGCCCCGCACCGGCCTAGAAGAAGCCCATCGCCTTGGTCGAGTAGCTGACCAGCATGTTCTTGGTCTGCTGGTAGTGGTCCAGCATCATCTTGTGGTTCTCGCGGCCGATGCCGCTCTGCTTGTAGCCGCCGAACGCGGCGTGTGCCGGGTAGTGGTGGTAGCAGTTGGTCCAGACCCGGCCGGCCTGGATGGCACGGCCGAAGCGGTAGGCGCGGTTGGTGTCGCGCGTCCAGATGCCGGCGCCCAGGCCGTAGAGCGTGTCGTTGGCGATCGACAGCGCGTCCTCGTCGTCCTTGAACCTGGTCAGCGACAGGACGGGGCCGAAGATCTCCTCCTGGAACACGCGCATGCGGTTGTGGCCCTCGAAGACCGTCGGCGTCATGTAGAAGCCGTCCTTGAGCTCGGTGCCGAGATCGGCGCGCTTGCCGCCGGTCAGGATCTTCGCCCCTTCCTGGGTGCCGATGTCGATGTAGGACAGGATCTTCTCGAGCTGGTCGTTGCTCGCCTGGGCGCCGACCATGGTGCCCATGTCGAGCGGGTTGCCCATCTTGATCTTCTGCACGCGACGGATCGCGGCCTCGACGAAGCGGTCGTAGATGCTCTCATGCACCAGCGCGCGGCTGGGGCAGGTGCAGACCTCGCCCTGGTTCAGCGCGAACATGGTGAAGCCTTCGAGCGCCTTGTCGAAGAAATCGTCCTCCTCGCGCGCGACGTCGGCGAAGAAGATGTTCGGCGACTTGCCGCCCAGCTCCAGCGTGACCGGGATGATGTTCTCGCTCGCGTACTGCATGATCAGCCGGCCGGTGGTGGTCTCGCCGGTGAACGCGATCTTGGCGATGCGGCGGTTCTGCGCCAGCGGCTTGCCGGCTTCCACGCCGAAGCCGTTCACCACGTTGACGACGCCGGGCGGCAGGATGTCGCCCAGCACGTCCATCAGCACCATGATGGACATGGGCGTCTGCTCGGCGGGCTTGAGCACCACGCAGTTGCCGGCGGCGAGTGCGGGGGCGAGCTTCCAGATCGCCATCAGCAGCGGGAAGTTCCACGGGATGATCTGGCCGACCACGCCCAGCGGCTCGTGGAAGTGGTAGGCGACCGTGTCGTGATCGATTTCCGAGATGCCGCCTTCCTGGGCGCGGATGCAGCCGGCGAAGTAGCGGAAATGGTCGATCCCCAGCGGCAGGTCGGCCAGCGTGGTCTCGCGGATCGGCTTGCCGTTGTCGATCGTCTCGACCATGGCCAGCAGGTCGAGCTTCTCCTCCATGCGCTCGGCGATACGGAGCAGCAGGCGCGACCGCTCGGTCACCGAAATACGGCCCCAGGCGTCCTTCGCCGCGTGGGCCGCGTCCAGCGCCAGCTCGATGTCCTCGGCGGTGGAGCGGGCGATCGTGCAGACGACCTGCCCGTTGATCGGCGAGATGTTGTCGAAGTAGCGCCCCTGTACCGGAGCCACCCACTTGCCGCCGATGAAGTTGTCGTATTGCGGACGGATTGCGATGTGCTGGGCCACGTCCTTAAGAATTGCGCTTACCATTGTGGTCGTCCTCCTGTGAGGGTGTGCGGTTCTTGCGGTCCGCTTGCGGCAGTCTGGCCGCGCCGCGCCGAGTGCTACTTGCCCCGATACACCAGCGGTACCTTGGATGCGCCGGCATCTTCGAACGTCAAAGCGGTCGTGCCGGCAGGATAGCCGTTCTGCTGCAGCAGGAAAGCCATGATTTCCACGTAGTCGACATGATCCAGGCTGCCCGGGTTGGACGCGGGCATGTTCTGCGAGACGATGTTGAAGATATCGCTGACGTTGAAGGCGGATTTTGCCGATGCGAAGTTCGGCCCCTTCAGCGCCGGACCGGCCCGGCCTTCGAGATGCGCGCCGTGGCAGGTTTCGCAGTTGTCGGAGAACTTGGCAGCACCCGACTTCGCCTGCGCGTCGGTGTAGAGCGCCGGCGGACCCTGGCCCGGCGCCTCGGTCGTGAGTGCCGCCAGCTGGATCGCCGGATCGTGCCACGGGTGCTGCAGCAGCGCGGGCATCTTCACGTCGGCTGGGCGCGCCTTGCCTCGCTTAAGCGCCGCCACCGTCGCCTCAAAGGTCGCCGCCTCGTGGGCGCCCTGCGGCAAATACAGCCCGACCACGTTCCAACGCGCATGCGGCTCGGCGAGCGGATAGACGGCCAGCCGGTTACCCTCCGACGCACCGTCGTTGTAGCTCGATGCGGTCGGCCCCCAGACCATGGCGGCGTGCACCGCGCCGGACGACAACGTTTTCAGCGTGTCGACATCGGTCCGGTGCATGTCGGGCTGCAGGTTCGGGTGGTCGGCGAAGTATAGGTCGGGCGTGGTCTCGTAGGTGACGGCGACCTCGGTTCCCTGTGGCAGGTCGGACAGGCTGTGGGCCGGCGAGCCCTTCGGCACCACCAGGACGAAGCCGGTCTGGTCATAGGGCCTGGTCGCCATCAGGCCGGCCGGCGCCACGCCGTCGGTCGCGTCGAGCGGGAAGCCCAGGATCAGGTGGCAGTCACGGGCGAGCAGCGCCTTGAAGGAGGCGCCGTTCAGCCCGTCATCGTCGCTCGCACCGTCGAACTCGTAGGTCGCGAGCGTCAGTCCGGCCCGCTCGGCCACGGCATGGGCGATGCTATGGTCGCGCGCCGCCGTGGCGCTGGATTTGTCGATGCAGACGTTGAGGTCGGCGGCCGTCGCGGCGCCGTGCAGCAGCACGGCGCCCAAAGCCGCGAGCCAGACAGGGCTGGATGCGCCCTGGATGATCAGGCGTCTTGTCATGGATACGCGCCTTACAGCCCGAACACGTAGAAATGGCCGCCGAGCGGGATGTTTTTCACCGCCGGGTCCTTGGCCATGTCGCCGCCCCAGATCGGCGTCGCACCACCCCAGCCGGCCCAGACGCCGACGTACTGCTTGGCACCGACCTTCCAGGTGCCGGGCACGCCGATGACGCCGGAGCTCATTTGCGGGCTCTTCCACCTGACCGCACCTGTCTTGGCGTCGAAGGCGTAGAGATAGCCGTCGGCACTCCCGGAGAACACGAGGCCGCCCGCCGTGGCCAGCATGCCGTCGTTCCAGGGCAGGGCGCTCGGGAACGTCCAGGCTTGCTTGCCGGTGTTCAGGTCGATCGCCTGCACCTCACCCCACGCGTCGGGGAATTTCGGGTCGCGCAGCACCTTGAAGCTCTCGCCCAGGAACGGCAGGCCGGCTTTGTAGCTGACCGCGCCGCCCTTGATCGTCATGCAGGTGTGCATGGTGGGCACGTAGGCGTAGTGGGTCTGTGGGTCGATGGCGATCGGCCACCAGTTCTTGCCGCCCAGGAAGCTCGGGCAGGTGAACACCTGCTTGTCCACGGTCGGGCGCTCCGCCGTATCGGTGACCATCTCGCCGTCCTTGACCCCGCTGACCGAGGTGGCAGTGGCGAATTTGTCGGCATAGATCAGCTTACCGCTGACCCGGTCGATGGCGTAGAACCAGCCGTTGCGGCTCGCCGACACGATCGCCTTGTGGCTGACGCCCTTGTAGTCGATTTCGGTCAACACCGTCTCGTTGGTGCCGTCGTAGTCCCATGTGTCGTGCGGCGTGTACTGGTAGTACCACTTGATCGCGCCGGTCGACGGGTTCATCGCGATGACGCTGTCGGTGTAGAGGTTGTTGCCGGGCCGCAGGGTGGCAAGCCAGGGCCCGGGATTGCCGACGCCCCAGAACAGCGTGTCGGTCGCGGCATCGTAGCTGCCGGTCAGCCAGGCGCCGCCGCCGCCGGTCTTGTAGGCACCCTTCGGCCAGGTGTTGCCGCCCGGCTCGTTCGGCGCGGGCACCGTGAAGCGCTGCCACGCCATGTCGCCGGTCATCGCGTCGAGCGAAATCACCGAGCCGCGCGCGCCGTATTCGCCGCCGGAGAGGCCGACGATCACGTGTCCCTTCAGTACAAGCGGGGCCAGCGTCATCGCCGCACCCTGGTCGGCCGGGGCGAGCTGCTTCTTCCAGACAACCGCGCCGGTGTGGGCGTTCAGCGCCACCACGTAGTTGTCGAGCGTGGCTAGGTAGACGTTCTCGCCGTAGAGCGCCACGCCGCGGTTGACGACGTCGCAGCAGACGGTCTTCAAGCCCACCTGGCTGAGGTCGTGCTTGTAGGTCCACAACGCCTTGCCGGTGCTGGACTGGAAGGCGTGTACCTCGTCCTTCGGCGTGGTGATGAACATCGTGTCGCCGTTGACCACCGGCGGGGATTCGTGGCCCTGCTCGAAGCCGCTCTTGAAGTCCCAGACCGGCTTGAGCTGCGTCACGTTGCTGGCGGTGATACGGTCGAGCAACGAGTAGCCCGAGCTGGTGTAGTCGTGGCGGTACATCAGCCAACCCGGATCATCCGCGGCGTTGGCGAGCCTCGCATCGGTCACCGGGCTGTAGGCGGGTGATCCCGCGACCTGGGTCTCGGCCGAGGCGGTGCCGAGCGGCGCAGTCAGGACGCAGCCGAGTGCCAGCGCCAGGCGGAACGAGGGGCGCGGTATGCTGGGTAAGCTCATATTGGCCTCCGACGAGTTTCTTATTTACGAAACGAATTGGGCGCCCCGCCCTGGCACGGGCGGCGCCGACGCCTCACCTCGATCTATAGTCGTCCCGCAGGCTTGCGGTGCAATGGCGCCGTGTCGTGCGCCCCCGGTCAACTGTCGCAATTCTGCGACAAACGACGGGGCAGGGCCTGCTTGCATGGCGCAGCGACAGGCGTAAAGCTCGCAGCCAGAACGAAGTGAGAGGCAGGAAAGCTGCGAGGTTCGAAGCAGACATGCCGGGTGTCCGAGGCGGGGCTTCGGGAGGGTGGCCATGAAACACGCCGATCGCATACGCGCCGTCGCCCGTGACCCGTCCGCCTCGGGGCGGTCGGCGCTGTTCGCGTCCTGGGCGCGCTCGCTGACCCGCTACAAGCTGGATCCGCTGGACACGCGCCCACCCCGCATCCTCGACGCGCTCGAGCTTCTTCAGTCGCGCGCTTCGGTGGAGCCCCTGCTCGCCGCCGCGGACGGCACGCTGGATCGGCTGTTCCAGGCGGTTGGTGGCAGCGGCTGCTGCGTGCTGTTCACCGACGCCCACGGCGTGCCGGTGGACCGGCGCGGCGCCTGCGGCGACAACGACACGTTCCGCCGCTGGGGCCTGTGGCCGGGTGCGGTGTGGAGCGAGGAGGCGGAGGGCACGAACGGCATCGGCACCTGCCTGGCCGAGGCACGGCCGCTGCTGATCCATCGCGATCAGCATTTCCACCAGCGCAATACCGGGCTCAGCTGTGCGGTGGCGCCGATCCACGATCACCGGGGGCGGCTGGTGGCGGCGCTCGACGTGTCCTCGTGCCGCGACGACCTGACGGAGGATTTCGCGCGCCTGATCGCGGCCGCCGTGGCAGACGCCGCGCGTCGGATCGAGGCACGGCACTTCAGACGCGCCTTTCCGACCGCACGCATCGTTCTGGCGCCCGACACCGAGTGGAGCACCGGCGCGCTGCTGGCCGTGGGGGCTGACGACACCGTGCTCGGCGCAACCTGCGCCGCCCGCCAGGCCTGCGGCATCACCGATACGATGCTGGCCCGCGGGCTGCCTGCCGAGACGGTGTTGACCCCGCGCGCCGACGGTCCGGAAAACCTGGCGCGTGCGGAGCGCGGCGTGCTGCAGCGCGCGTTGGCGCGATCGGGCGGCAACGTCTCGGCGGCGGCCAAGGCACTCGGCGTCAGCCGCGCCACCCTGCACCGCAAGATGCGCCGGGCAGGGGTGGCGCGCTCGGATTAGCGCGCCGCGTCGTGCGATGCCGTCAGGTGAGGAGGTTCACGCCGGTGATGGCGAGGATCAGGAACAGCAGGAACACCGCGATGGCGATGAAGAAGAAGATCTTGGCGATCCCGGCCGTCGCCGCGGAGACGCCGCTGAACCCGAGGAAGCCCGCGATGAGTGAGATCACGGCAAAGATTATTGCGTAACGTAGCATGCACGTGCCCCTGCTTGTCCGGCGGCATCGCCGCCCCGCTCATCAACGCGGCACCGACATAGGCGGTTTGCCCGGCGCGTCGTTCGACGACGGAGAATGGCGCGCCCTGGTGGATTCGAACCACCGACCCATAGCTTAGAAGGCTATTGCTCTATCCAACTGAGCTAAGGGCGCTCCGGGGCCGGCCGAACCTCAGTGGGTCCAGTTGTCCAGCCGGCCGAACTTGAAATTGTCGGCGTAGACCTTGGGGACGTGCACGCGGACCGGCGGCAGTTCGACGTCGTAGGCGATGCCGGCGCGGTCGGCATAGGCGATCGCGTCCTCGCGGGTGTCGAAATGCAGGTGGACCTGCGCCTGGGTGTCGCCGCTGCCGAACCAGCCCATCAGCGGGTCCTGTCGGCGCTGCTCGGTGGGCTCCCATTCGAGCGCCCACTGCGTGGTGTGGGCGGTACCGGACGACATGGCGGTCTTGGGCTGCTGGAAGATGCGGGCGCGCATGGGTCGTCTCCGTCGTGGTCGGGGCGAGAGGATTCGAACCTCCGGCCCCCTGCTCCCAAAGCAGGTGCTCTACCAGGCTGAGCTACGCCCCGGGGCCGGGCGGGTGTCTATAGGAGATGCCCCGGAAAAGGAAGCTGGCCACGGTTGCGGGCCTGCCAAGCGGCGATGCGCCCGTCTCCCCGGGTGTCTCTCTGGCCAGCGGCGGCCGAGGCCTGATACCTGGTCCATGCGCATCCTTCACGTGGGCAATTTCGGGTCGCGGGCGAAGGGGGCGTTCCTGCATTCGGTGGCGCCCAAGATCAGCCGCGGCCTGGTAAGGGGTGGGCACCAGGTGGTCGATTTCGCCGACCGCGACGTGGCGCGCGCCGGCAGCCCGTTCGGCACGCGCAAGCTGGGCGGCCCCCATGCCAACCGCATGCTGACGCGGCTCGCGCACGACATGCGGCCGGACCTGCTGCTGCTGGGCCACGCCGACACCATACGGCCCGAGACGGTGGCGGCGCTGCGCCGGGCGCTGCCGGCCCTGCGTGTGCTGCAATGGAACGTCGACCCGCTGTTCGAGCCGGACAACATCGCCCGCCTGCGCAGCAAGCTCGACGTGGTGGACGCCACCCTGGTCTCCACCGCCGGCCAGGCTCTGGCGCCGCTGCGACGCGCGGGCATGCGGCTGGGCTTCATGCCGAACCCTGTCGACCACTCCATCGAGAGCGGGCGCGCCGACCTGGCGGAGGCGCCGCCCTACGACCTGTTCTTCGCCTGCGGGCACCCCGCCCGGCCGCGTCGCGCCCTGTTCGGCCGCGCCTGGAACATGGACGACCTGATGGTCGAACTGCGCCGCGCCGTGCCCGGCCTGCGCTGCTGCCTGGCCGGGCTCGGCGGGCGGGCGGCCCTGGCCGGCGCCGCCTACGCGTCGGCGCTCGGCCAGTGCGCGGCCGGCCTGAATGCCAGCCGGCGCAACGACGCGTTCCTCTATTCCAGCGACCGCCTGGCGCACATGGCGGGCAACGGCCAGGCCATCCTGATCGACCGCGCCACAGGCTACGACACGCTGTTCGGCGCCGGCGAGATGGCGTTCTTCTCCGATCTCGGGGAGCTGGCCGGGGCGTTGCGCCGGATGATCGCCGAGCCCGCCTGGCGCCAGGCGCTGGCCTCCGCCGGCCGTGCCCGCTACCACGCGCTGTTCAACGAGACGCTGGTGGCCGCCTACCTGGTGGACGTGGCGTTCGACACGCACGACGCCCGCGACTATGCGTGGCCCACCCTGATCGACTGAGCGGACATCGCGTTGACCCACGCCGCGCCCGGCCACGAAGCAGTGCCGGTGCGCCCGCCGGCCCTCATGCTCGAGGCGCTGCTGCTGCTGTTCGTGGCGGCCGCCTTCGTGCTGCCGTCCGAGCCGGCCTACGCGCTGGTGTTCTACCTGGCCCTCGGCGCGTGCGCGCTCCTCGGCCGGCGGCCCCACCCGCGGGCGATCCCCCGGGACCCGGGCGCGGTGCTCGGGCTGCTGCTGATCGGCTGGTCCGGCCTGACGCTGCTCTGGGGCCACGATGACGGGCATCGTAGCCGGCACTTCGCCGTGGGGGCGGCGATGACGGCCGCGTTCTTCGTGCTGATGCTGCGCGCCTGGCCGCCGCCCGGCGGGTTCCGCAGGCTGGCGACCGTGCTGATCTGGTGCGGCGCGGGCAACGCCGTCCTGAGCGTGACGCTGGGGCTGCTGCTGCCGCAGGACGGTCCGCGGCTGCATGGCTGGGGGGCCACCTCGCACCCCATCCTCGGCGCGTCAGTCATGAGCGTCGCCTACCTGGCGGCCGCGTGCCGCGTGCTGGCCGAACGACGCTGGCGACTCGCCCACGCGGCGGCCGCGCTGGCGATGGCGGTGTTCATCGCGCGGACGGAAAGCCGCGGCCCCGCGCTCGCCGCGCTCGCCGCCACGCTGTTCCTGTGCGCCGCCGGGCCATGGCGCGGGC
>CAXTJP010000026.1:0-29556 GCA_964244615.1 uncultured Acetobacteraceae bacterium | reverse complement strand
TCACGCTGCAGCAGGCCTACACCTATTTCGCGGCTTTCGACCTGCACACGGCAAAGCGCGAGGACGTCCAGGCGCTGTTGCGCAACTGGACCGAGGCCGGCGCGCGGCTCTGTGCCGGCCAGCCGGCCGACCCCGCCGATTCCGACGACACGCTGGGCCTGCCGCCGGCGCGGCTGACCGTGACCTTCGGGTTCGGGCCGGGGCTGTTCGTGCAGGACGGCCACGACCGCTACGGGCTGGCCGCGCGCCGCCCCGCCGAGCTGGCCGATCTGCCGGTGTTTCCCGGCGACCAGTTGCAGCCGGCGCGCTGCGGCGGCGACCTCAGCATACAGGCCTGCGCCAACGATCCGCAGACCGCGTTCCACGCCGTGCGCCAGCTCGCCCGCCTCGCCTACGGCACCGCCGAGCTGCGCTGGGCCCAGTCCGGCTACGTGCCGGCGCTGGTCGGCCAGACGCCGCGCAACCTGATGGGCTTCAAGGACGGCAGCAACAACCCGGACCCGCGCAACGCCGCCGACATGCGCGACGTGGTCTGGGCCGGCCCCGAGGCGCCGGCCTGGATGCAGGGCGGCAGCTACCTGGTGGCGCGTCGCATCCGTATCGCGCTCGAACATTGGGACCGGATGAAGACCGGTTTCCAGGAGCAGACGATCGGCCGCAGCAAGGCCGGCGGCGCCCCGATCGGCGGCCATGGCGAGATGGATGCGGCCAACCTCGACGCCAGCGATGCCGACGGAAACCCGGTCATCGCGGAGAACGCGCATGTCCGCCTGGCCTCGGCCAGCGCCACCGGCGCGCGCATCTTCCGGCGCGGCTACAGCTACAATGACGGGGTGAGCTTCACCGCAGAGCGCTGGCCTCCTTGGCGACAGGCGATGGAGTACGATTCCGGCCTGCTGTTCCTGGCCTACCAGAAGGACCCGCGCGCGCAGTTCAGCCGCATGTTCGAACGCATGTCCCGCTTCGACATGCTGAACCAGTTCACCACCCACACCGCAAGCGCGCTGTTCGCCGTGCCGGGCGGGGTGCAGCCGGGCGGGTTCGTGGGGCAGGCGCTGTTCGCCTAGCGTCTGTTCCCGGACGCTTGCTAGGTTGGGCCATGAGCGACACGATCCAGGACGACATCGACCACGTGCGCGCCAGCGCCGACGTGCTGTCAGACCCCGACGACCTGGACAACCTGGCGATCCTGGGCTGGATGCGGCACCACGCCGCCTTTAGGCGCCACCACCACAGCTACGTCATCGGCACCGACACCCTGCCGCCGCTGTGGCGGCGCGAAGTGGTGGATTTCCCCGCCCAGCAGGACGCGCTGGCGCTGCTGCGGCCGCTCAAGACCGACCACCTGGCCATGGCCGGGCTGCGTCGCGCGCTGAACGCGGTGGCACCCCAGGTCAAGCCGACCGACGACGCGGTGATCACGGGCCTGGCGGACGCACTGGCCAGCCACAAGGCCTGGCTGATACGCGACGCGAAGAAGCCGGTGACGGTCGTGAAGACCGATCCCGCGGTGTACGCCAAGCTGAACGCGGAAGGCGGCACGAACGTGGACTTCGCCTACCTGTCGCGCTGGGAGGGCAACCAGTTCCTGCGCGGCTACGTGCCGTTCGCCAAGGGGGTGACCGCGGGCGCCAGCGGCATGACGGTGGCGACCGGGTTCGACCTCGGCCAGATCAACCAGCGCGAGTACGACAAGCTGAACCTGCCCGCGACGGTGCTGCCCAAGGTGCAGCCGTTCCTCGACCTGAAGTTCACCCGCAAGACTCGCAAGGAGGTAGCCGCCATCGTGGCCAAGCTGAAGCCGGTGCCGCTGCTGACCAAGGACGAGGCGGATGCGGCGGACCTGGCCGTGCACGGCAAGCATCTTCGCGCGGCGATCGCGTCGTGGAACACGCGGCACGACCAGGGCGTGCCGGACTTCAAGGACCTGCCGGGCAACTGGCAGACCGTGCTGTTCTCGCGCACCTTCCACCAGGGCCTCGGCATGCCGGACACCCGCGTGGCCCAGCCGTTCTACACCGCCGCCACCGCCGGCAAATGGGCGCAGGCGGCCGACGCGCTGCAGAACTACGCGGTGCCGCAAGCGTGGTACAAGACGCGTGTCGCGCAGGAGGCGGCGCTGCTGCGCACCCAGTTGCCGCCGCCGGTCGTGCCGCCCAAGGCGCCGGGCAAGCCGTGATGCGTCCTGCGATCCTGCTGATGCTGGCGGCCGCGCTCTCGCCGGCAATCGGACACGCGGCGGGGCTGGATTGCCGGTCCGCCAAGACGGCGGCCGAGCACATGATTTGCTCGAATCCGGACTTGCGCAGCGCCGATGCCGCATTGGCTAAGCATTACGCCACGGTGCGCGGTGCGGTCACGTTGTTCAAACCGCTCGCCGCCCACCTGTTGGCCAGCCAGCGGGCTTGGCTGGCCGAACGCGACCGCTGTCGGGACGCTGACTGCTATGGTGCGCGGATAAAGGCGCGTGACGCACAGCTTGCCGCGCTGGCGGCCAACGTCTCCGATCCGAACCCGACCTTGTTCAACCTGCAGCCGGTCTGGCTGGAGGGAAGCTGGCGTGTGGAACCGGCGACGCCGCCACCGCAGCCGGGCCAGGGCGATGATGTGGAGACAGCGGGAACGACCTGGACATTCAAGCCGGGCGAGCGGTGTGACAGTGGCGGTTGCAGTGACTTTGGCCTGGAGCCAAAAACCTTGGCCGACATCCCTGGCGGAAACCGGATGTCGGACGAGCTTCACCTGCCAGCCACAACACATTTCTACACGGCGATGTTGAACGGGCGCGCCGTCTATGGGCTCGTGGAAAAAACCGATGGCAGCCTGGTTGCGGTCTCGGATGCTTGCGAAAAGGGCGGTTCGCCATGCTGGACCGTGCAGCAGCCATGGCGTCCGATCGACGGGGCCATCCATCGGCCGCCGCCTTTGTAGCATCGCCCTGGTCTTGCGTTCGCCGCGTTGCTACACAACCGCGCACGGGCAAGGCGGGACCTGGATGAAGATTGTCGCGTGCAACAGCAACCGCCCGCTGGCCGAGGCGGTGGCGAAGCATCTGAGCCTGCCGCTGACCCGCGCCTCCGTCCGTCGCTTCGCCGACATGGAGGTGTTCGTCGAGATCCAGGAGAACGTCCGCGGCGAGGACGTGTTCGTGATCCAGAGCACCAGCTACCCGGCGAACGACAACCTGATGGAACTGCTGATCATGATGGACGCGCTGCGACGCAGCTCGGCGCGCCGGGTGACGGCGGTGATCCCCTATTTCGGCTACGCGCGCCAGGACCGCAAGTCGGCGGCCCGCACGCCCATCAGCGCCAAGCTGGTGGCCAACCTCATCACCGAGGCCGGGGCCAACCGCGTGCTGACGCTCGACCTGCATGCCGGGCAGATACAGGGGTTCTTCGACATCCCGCTCGACAACCTGTACGCCGCACCGCTGTTCCAGGCCGACATACGCGCGCGCTACGGCGACCGGGACATCATGATCGTCTCGCCCGACGTCGGCGGCGTGGTGCGGGCGCGGGCGCTGGCGACGCGGCTGAACTGCGACCTGGCGATCATCGACAAGCGGCGCGAGCGCGCCGGCGTGTCGGAAGTGATGAACGTGATCGGCGACGTCGCCGGACGGTGCTGCATCCTTCTGGACGACATCTGCGATTCCGGCGGCACGCTGTGCAGCGCGGCCGACGCGCTGATCAAGGAGGGCGCGGCACAGGTGAGCGTCTACGTGACGCACGGCGTGCTGTCCGGCGGTGCGGTGGCGCGCATCGCCGCCAGCCCGATCGACATGATGACGATCACGGACTCCATCCTGGCGACCGACGCCGTCAAGCAATCGCCCAACCTGCGCGAGGCGACGATCGCGCCGCTGCTGGCCGAGGCGATCCACCGAATCGCCGACGAGAGCTCCGTCAGCTCGCTGTTCGATTGATGCCGCCCGGGACGGCGTTGCTGGCGGTGCCGTTCTTCTTCCTGCGCCATGGCGAGACGGACTGGAACGCGCGCGGGCTGGGCCAGGGGCGGACGGACGTGGCGCTGAACGATACCGGCCTGGCGCAGGCGCACGCGGCGGCGCGGCGGCTCTCGGGGCAGGGCATCGCCGGCATCGTCTGCTCCACGCTGGGGCGGGCGCGGCAAACCGCCGCGATCGTGGGCGAGGTGCTCGGGCTCGGGTTTTCCGAGGATGCCGATTTGCAGGAGACCTCGTTCGGCGAGCAGGAGGGCCGCAAGATGGGCGCCTGGTACGACGACTGGCTGGCGGGCGGCTACACGCCCGCGCACGGCGAGACCTTCGCCGCGCTGCAGGCCCGCGTGGTTCCGGCGATGAACCGCGCCCTGGGCCTGCCCGGCCCGGTGCTGGTGGTGGGACATGGCGCGATGTTCAGGGCTGTTCGGGCGGCCATGGGGCTCTCGCCGCTGGCGCGCACGGAGAACGGCGCGCCGCTGCGGTGCGAGCCCGGTTCGCCCTGGCTGCTGCAGCCGGTCTCCTGAGCGCACGGACATGCCCCTCTCGCCAGGAAAAGCGATCATCGACGCCCTGGTGGGCGTGGCCGGGCTCGCCGCCAGGGTCACGCCGCTGCGCCGGACGATCGTCGCCGTGTATCTTTGGCTGCGCCCGCGCAACCGGGTCAACGAGCGCAGCCCGTTCGACCGTGCGCTCGGCATCGACACCACCGGCTTCCTGCCGCGCTTCCTGCTGTCGTCGGGGCACGCGGCGGACGCGCACGCCAACCCCTATCTCGGCTGCGTTCCCGGCACCATGCGCCGTGTGTTCGCGCGCATCCCGCAGCCGGAACGCTGGGCGTTCATCGACCTCGGCTGCGGCAAGGGGCGAGCGCTGGCGGTGGCGTCCGAGTTGCCGTTCCGCAGCCTGATCGGGCTGGAGCTGAGCCCCGACCTGGTGCGGGTGGCACGGGCGAACGCCGGGATTATCGGACGCCGCCACCCGGACCGCACGCCGATCGAGGTTCTGCAAGGCGATGCGAGCCAGCCGGCGATCGCGGGACCGACCGTGCTGATGCTGTTCCACTCCTTCGGCCCGGCCCTGGTCGCCCGGCTGCTCGACGTGATCGAGGCGGCGGCCCGCGCAGGAACCCCGGTGCTGCTCGTCTACCTCAACCCGGTTCACGGCCACCTGGCCGATGCGCGGCCCGGTCTCTCGCGCTGGTTCGCCGAGACACTCGTGCACGACGCGGAAGAGCGCGACTACGCGCTGGGCGACCGTGAGACGGTGGTGGTGTGGCAGGGTGGCCAGCCGCTTCTGCCGCCGGTCGGGGGATGCGACCGGGCTATCGTGGTCAGGGTCGAAGGGTGGCAGGCGGAACTGCAGTAAAGGAAGCGCTTCTTTTTTGAAAAAAAGAAGCAAAAAACTTTTGTTCATTGGCCGGGAGCCTTTCCCCGACATGTATGCCAATGGATAAAAGTCTTTTGGTTCTTTTCTTCAGAAAAGAACGCCTTTCTAGATCGCGACCCGCACGCCAAGCTCCACCACCCGGTCGCTCGGTATCCTGAAGAATTCCGTGGCCGGAACAGCGTTGCGCGCCATCAGCAGGAACAGCCACAGCCGCCAGACCGACAGTTTCGGCGCCATTGCCCGCACCAGCACCTCGCGGCCTAGGAAGTAGCTGACCTGCATCGGGTCGTACTGCACGCCGCGCGACTTCAGATCCTCGAGCGCGCGGGGCACGTTGGGGCTTTCCATGAAGCCGTAGCGCAGCAGCACGCGATGGATGCCCGGCGCCAGCTCGATGACCTCGGTGCGCCGCTCGGCGCCGGCCTCGGGCTCGTCGAGGGTGGAGACGGTGACGAACAGGACGCGCTCGTGCAGGACCTTGTTGTGCTTGAGGTTGTGCAGCAGGGCGGCGGGCACGTAGTCCGGGTTGCCGGTCAGGAACACCGCCAGGCCCGGCACGCGTATGGTGCGGCTTTGCGGCAGCCGTGCCAGGAAGCTGGCCAGCGGCAGGCTGTCCTGCTTCCAGCGGCTGAGCATCAGGTCGCGGCCCTGTTTCCAGGTCGTCATCATCGCCATCAGGGCGAGGCCGATGGCGAGCGGCACCCAGCCGCCTTCCACCACCTTCAGGGCGTTGGCGGAGAAGAACACGCTGTCGATGACGAAGAAGAAGCCCCAGACCGACAGGGCCGTCCAGCGCGACCAGCCGAACTGGCGGCGGAACACGATGGTGGCCAGGAAGCAGGTGCACAGGAAGGTGCCGGTGACGGCGATGCCGTAGGCCGAGGCCAGCGCATCGCTGCTGCGGAACACCAGCACCAGCACCAGCACGCCCACCAGCAGCGCGTTGTTCACCTGAGGCAGGTAGATCTGGCCCTCTTCGGTCTGGCTGGTATGGCGCACCGTCAGCCGGGGCAGAAACCCGAGCTGCATGCATTGCCGGGCGATGGAGTAGCCGCCGGAGATCAGCGCCTGGCTGGCGATGACCGAGGCCATGGCGGCCAGCGCCACCATCGGCAGGCGCAGCCAGTTCGGCCCGAGCAGGAAGAACGGGTTCTCCACCGCCAGCCGGTTGGAGATGACGAGGGCACCCTGGCCGAAATAGTTCAGCAGCAGGCAGGGCAGGACGAAGAACAGCCAGGCGAAGCGGATCGGGCTGGCGCCGAAATGGCCCATGTCGGCGTAGAGCGCCTCCGCCCCCGTCACCGACAGCACGACGGCGCCTAGGGCCAGGAAGGCGAACCAGCCGTGATGCAGGCAGAAGATCAAGCCGTGCTGCGGCAGCATGGCCTGCAGCACCGCCGGGTGATGCGCGACGGCGATGGCACCCAGCACCCCGATGGTGGCGAACCACACGACCATGACCGGGCCGAAGATGCGCCCCACCACGCCGGTGCCGCGCGACTGCACCGCGAACAGGGCCAGGATGATCACGACCGACAGCGGCAGCACGAGCGGCTGCGCCTGCGGCAGGCTCACCTCCAGCCCTTCGATCGCGCCCAGCACGGACACCGCCGGCGTGATCACCCCGTCGCCGAAGATCAGGCAGGCGCCGCCGATGCCGATCAGCGACACCGCCATGCGCAGTCGGGGGTCGGTGATGGAACGCTGCGCCAGGGCCATCAGCGCCAGCACGCCGCCCTCGCCGCGGTTGTCCGCCTGCATCACCAGCAGCACGTATTTGACGGTGACGATCAGGATGAGCGCCCAGAAGATCAGCGACAGGCAGCCGATCACTTCGCCGTTGGAAAACGCCTGCCGGCCGAACAGGGCGAGCGTCGCCTTGAAGGCGTAGAGCGGGCTGGTGCCGATGTCGCCGTAGACCACGCCCAGCACGCCGAGCAGGGCGCCCAGCCGCGGCAGGCCACGCTGCCGGTTCAGCCTGTCGGCCTGGGAGAGGTGGGCCGGCTCGGAGAGGGATGCGCTCAGGGGAACACCATGGATGCAGGCGGTGCAGCGTTGGATGCCTTCAAACGGTCGCCCACATCCGTGCCTGCCTGAGGATCGCGTGCGGCTCTACAATGGTTGCAAAGGCAAAGGCAAGCCGCGGTGCTGCACCGCAGCGCTGCCCGCGGCGTCGGTGCCGCCGCGGCTGCCGAAGATCGCCGAACCGACCCGGACATGGGTGGCGCCGAGCCGCACCGCCGCCTCGAAATCGCCCGACATGCCCATCGACAGCCAAGGCAGCCCGTGAAGCTGCCGCATGGCGGCGAGCGCCGTGAAGAACGGCGCAGGGTCCGCCCCGTCAGGGGGGATGCACATCAGGCCGCGCAGCGCCTCGCCCCAGCGGCGGCGGCAAGCCTCGATGAAGGCGTCGGCCGCGGTGCTCGCGATCCCGCCCTTTTGCGGCTCGTCGCCGATGTTGACCTGCACCAGCAGGCTCGGCAGACGGCCCACGCGCTGTGCGGCGGCGTCGATGGCGTCGGCCAGGCGAGGGCGGTCCACGCTCTCGATCACGTCGGCGATGCGCACGGCGTCCTCGGCCTTGTTGGTCTGCAGGCTGCCGATCAGGTGCAGGCGTAGGCCGGGGTGGCCGGCGCGGAGCGAGGCGAACTTGCCGTCCGCCTCCTGCACGCGGTTCTCGCCGAAGCAGGCCTGTCCGCAGTCCAGTGCCTCGGACACGGCCGAAGCCGGGTGGGTTTTGGAGACCGCCACCAATGTTACATCCTGCGCTGGCCGGCCTGCCGCCAGTGCCGCGTCGGCGATGCGGGCGCGGACCAGCCGCAGCGCATCGGCGATGGGCTGGTGGGCGCCGGCGAGGGAGGCGGCTTGCATGGATCAGAGGCTGGTAGCGTGGGCGCGGGCGGTCAAGGCGCGGGGTCGTGTGCGCCGGCCGACCCTGTGGCTGTTCACCGACGCGGCGCGTGTGCCCGACCCGCTGCCGGCGATCGCCGCGCTACCGCCGGGCCTGTGCGGCGTGGTGTTCCGCCATGACGGCGTGGAAGGCCGCGCCGTGTTGGCGAGGGCGGTGGCGGCGTGCTGCCGGCAACGGCGGGTGGCGCTGTCGGTGGCGGGCGACTGGCGCCTGGCCGCCCTGCTGGGCGCCGGCGTGCACCGGCGGGCGGGGTGTGCCGAGCCGCCGAGGGGACGGTTCCGAACCGCATCGGCGCATTCCAGGGCGGAGCTGCTGCAGGCCCGCAGGGCGGGGGCGCTGGTGTTTCTCTCCCCGGTGTTTCCGACCGCCAGCCACCCTGGGGCGAGTACGCTCGGCCCGGTCCGCTGGGCGGCGCTGGCGGGCCAACCGGGCGCGGCGCTGGCGCTGGGCGGCATCGATGCAAGCTCGGCCCGCCGCCTGCCCAGGTGCCGCATCGCCGGCGCCGGCGCCATCACCGCACTGTGCGCTCCTGCACCCAGAGGAGAAAGCGTTTGGTCCTTCTTTTCAAGAAGGGACTGCTTGCCTTCCCAGCTTGGCGCAACCGGCATCACCCGCTAGAGAGGCACCATCGGCGATCGCGCCGGCCTGTCCATCGTCGGGATACCATGCCCCTTCCCCTGTTTCGCGCCAACAAATGGTTGCTGCTGGCCGGACCCTTGCTCCTGGCCGGGTGTGGCGGCGACGATTCCGTCAAGCCGCTGCCGAACGCCGCCTACACCGACCCCAACAGCGGCGTGCCGATCGTGCCGGGCAAGGCGAACAGCCAGCAGGAGGCCGGCGCCTCGTTGCAGGTGAACAAGTATCTATGGCGTGGTGCGCTCGAGACCCTGGGGTTCATGCCGCTCGCCTCCACCGACCCGTTCGGCGGCGTGATCGTGACGGACTGGTACTCGCCGCCCTCGGCGCAGGGCGAGCGGTTCAAGGCCACGGCCTACGTGCTGGGCCGTGAGCTGCGGGCGGACGGGCTGAAGGTGGCGCTGTTCCGGCAGGTGCGCGACGGCGGGCAGTGGGTCGACGCACCGGTCAACCCGGCCACGGCCGCCGACATCGAGGGCAAGGTTCTCGCCCGCGCGCGAGAGTTGCGCGCCCGAGGAACGAAGTAGGGTTCAGCTTGCTTCGTCCGGCTGATACGGTGCGGCCATGAACGAAGCCTCGCCGCCCGCCACCTACGATTTCGCCGCCGCCGAGCCGGCCTGGCAGCGCGCCTGGGACGAGGCGGGCTGCTTCCTGGCCGACGACGTGCCATCCGGCGAGCGGCCGCCCTACTACGTGCTCGAGATGTTTCCGTATCCCAGTGGCAAGATCCACATGGGGCATGTGCGCAACTACACGCTGGGGGACGTGGTGGCGCGCTACAAGCGGGCGCGCGGCTTTCAGGTGCTGCACCCGATGGGATGGGACGCGTTCGGGCTGCCGGCGGAGAACGCGGCGCGGGAACGCGGCGTGCACCCTGGCGAGTGGACACGCAGCAACATCGCCGCCATGCGGGGCGAGTTGAAGCGCATGGGCCTGTCGATCGACTGGCGGCGCGAGTTCGCCACCTGCGAGCCCGAATATTACGGCAAGCAGCAGGCGCTGTTCCTGACCTTCCTTGCGGCGGGCTTGGCGGAGCGCCGGGAATCGGCGGTGAACTGGGACCCGGTGGACGGCACCGTGCTGGCCAACGAACAGGTGATCGACGGCCGCGGCTGGCGGTCCGGCGCGGTCGTGGAGCAGAGGAAGCTCTCGCAGTGGTTCCTCAAGATCACCCGGTTCGCGCCCGAACTGCTGGCGGCGCTGGACGGGCTGGACCGTTGGCCGGAGCGGGTGCGCACCATGCAGGCCAGGTGGATCGGCCGCAGCGAGGGGGCGCGCATTCGTTTCCCGCTCACGCAGCCCCAGGCCGGCATCGACGGCGTGGACGTGTTCACCACCCGGCCGGACACGCTGTTCGGCATGTCGTTCGTGGCCTTGGCGGCCGAGCACCCGCTGGCGCAGGCGGTGGCCGTGCGCGAACCCGGCGCCGCCGCCTTCATCGCCGAATGCCGCAGCATGGGCACCAGCGAGGTGGCGCTGGAGACGGCCGAGAAGCGCGGGTTCGACACCGGGTTGACGGTACGCCATCCGTTCATGCCGGACCGGCTGTTCCCGGTGTGGATCGCCAATTTTGTGCTGATGGAGTACGGCACGGGCGCGATCTTCGGCTGCCCGGCGCACGACCAGCGCGACCTGGAGTTCGCCCGGCGCTACCATTTGCCGGTGCTGCCGGTGGTGGTGCCTCAGGGCGAGGCTGTCGGTGCCTGCGCCATCGGCGAGCACGCCTATGACGGGCCGGGCCGCATCGCCAATTCCGGTTTCCTGGACGGGCTCTCTCTCGCCGACGCCCGTGCCGCCGCCATCAACGGGCTGGAACGCCAGGGAGATGGCGAGCGGGTCGTGAACTGGCGGCTGCGCGACTGGGGTGTCAGCCGCCAACGTTACTGGGGTTGCCCGATCCCCGTGATCCATTGCGCGGCCTGCGGCGTGGTGCCGGTGCCGCACAGCGCGCTGCCGGTGCGGTTGCCGGAGGACGTGACGTTCGACCGGCCGGGCAACCCGCTGGATCACCACCCGACCTGGAAGCACGTCGATTGTCCCGCGTGCCGGAGTCCGGCTACCCGGGAGACCGACACGCTCGACACCTTCGTGGACAGCTCATGGTATTTCGCGCGGTTCTGCAGCCCGCACGCCGAAGAGCCCGTGGCACGGGCGGCGGTGGATGCCTGGCTGCCGGTGGATCAGTATATCGGCGGCATCGAGCACGCGATCCTGCACCTGCTCTACGCCCGGTTCGTGACACGGGTGATGCAGGCGACCGGCATACTGGGCCAGGCCGAGCCCTTTGCCGGCCTGTTCACGCAGGGGATGGTGACGCACGAGAGTTACAAGGACGCGGCCGGGCACTGGCTTTACCCCGACGAGGTCGAACTGCGCGACGGTGTGACGGTGCAGCGCTCGTCCGGCGCGCCGGTGGTGGTCGGCCGAATCGAAGCGATGTCGAAGTCCAAGCGAAACACCGTGGACCCGGGCGGGATCATCGACCGTTACGGTGCCGATACGGCTAGGTGGTTCATCCTCTCCGATAACCCGCCGGAGCGCGACATCGAATGGACCGAGGCAGGGGTGGTCGGCGCCAATCGGTTCGTGCAACGGCTGTTCCGGCTGGCGAAAGCCAGTGCCGGTCCGCGCGAGATGATGCCGGCGTTGTTTAGTGCCGAGGCGCAGGCGTTGCGTCGCGCGACGCATCGAACGATCGCCGCGGTGACGCAGGCTCTGGAGGATTTCGCCTTCAACGTCGCCGTCGCCCGCATCTACGAACTGGCGAGTGCGATCGGCGAGGCTGACCGGGCGGTCGGCACGGCGGGGATGGCGTTTGCCCGCCGCGAAGCGGTGGAGATGTCCGCCCGGATTGTATCGCCGATGATGCCGCATCTGGCCGAGGAAATCCACGCGGCGCTGGGCGAAACCGGGCTGCTGGCGAACGCCGCCTGGCCGGTGGCAGATCCGGCCTTGTTGGTGGTCGACTCCATGACGATCGCCGTGCAGGTGTCGGGCAAGCTGCGGGGAACGGTGGAGGTTTCTCCGGACGCGTCGGCCGCCGATGTGATGGCGGCAGCGGAAGCCGAGCCGAACGTCGCGCGCCTGCTGTCCGGGACCCGCATCGTCAAGCGGATCCATGTTCCGGGCAAAATCGTGAATTTCGTGGTGGCGTGATGATCCGTCGTCGCGCGGCCCTGATGGGCGTCGGTCTGCTGGTGAGTGGCTGCGGCTTTCGCCCGCTTTATGGCGGTGGTGGTGCGAGGGCTGTGCAGCTCGGCTCCATTTACGTCGACATCATCCCGAACCGGGCCGGCCAGCTGCTGCGCCAGGCGTTGCAGGCGCGGCTGGAGGGTTCGTCGGAACGGGCCAAGCAGTTCACCCTGGGTGTCTCTTATGCCGAATCGGTACAGGGCTTGGGCGTGCAGTCGGACAACTCGACGACGCGCAACCGGGACGTCGCCACCGCGGTTTGGAGCTTGCACCCCGTTGGCAACCCGGCTGTCCAAATTGCCGGGGGTTCGGTGCGCAGCCTCGACGGCTACAACGTCATCGACGAGCAGTTTTTTTACACTGATCTTTCCGAGCAAGCCGCACAGGCCCGGTTGGCAGGCGCGGTGGCCGATCAGATCGTGACCGGGCTGGCCGTCTATTTCGACCGTCATCCCGCATAGCTGGCGCGAAACGCGTGCGTTGGCGAAGCCATTGAGAGCCCGCCTACCGAAGCCCGTGCGATGAAGCTCGACAATCGCCAAGTCGCGGCATTCTTGCGCAACCCGGGAGCGACCCGCCTGGTGCTGTTGTTCGGCGAGGACGAAGGTTTGCTGCGCGAGCGGGCGCAATCTTTGGCACGCCAAGTCGCCGGCGACCTCAACGACCCGTTTCGGGTCGTCGAACTGACACGGGAGGGCTGGGCCGGAATACCGTCCGAGATGGCAGCCCTCTCGATGATCGGCGGTCGGCGGGTGATCCTGGTGCGGGACGCGACGGATGCGGTGTTGGCCCACGTTGCGGACGCGATGAAAGGTCCTGGCCAGGCGCTGCTGATTTTGGAGGCGGCCGGGCTGGGCCGGGGAAGACTGCGCAGCTTCGTCGAGGCGTCTGCCGAAGCAGCCGCAATCCCCTGCTACGCCGAGGAGGGTCAGGCGTTAGCGAGCCTAATGACGACGCTTCTGGCTGAACATCGTGTGACAGCCGCGCCGGACGTGCTCGGCTGGCTGGTCCAGACGCTCGGGGGTGACCGCGCCGTCGTACGAGGCGAGATGGAAAAATTGGCGCTGCTCACCGGGGCGGGCGGGCAAGTCGACCTGGAAGCCGCGCGCGCCTGCATCGGCAGCGCCGCTACCGGTGCCGGCGAGGACGGATTGCTGGCTGCCTCCTTGGGAGAGGCGGCGCAATGTGATTTGGCCGTTTCGGCCGCGTTGGCCGATGGGCTGAACGGTGTGGCCCTCCTGCGACTCGCGTCTGGCTATCTCATGAGGATGCATCAGGCGCGTTTGCGGATGGAGTCCGGGTTGTCGGCCGGTGATGCTGTCCGGACGATGCGGCCGCCCGTGTTCTACAAGGCAACAGCGTCGATGGTCGCGGCGTTGGGACTTTGGACCACGGACATGCTGTTGCGAGTCCTCGAGGAAGCGCGTCTTGCGGAGCTCGCCTGCAAACAGACGGGGAGCCGGCCGGAGTTGCTGGCCCGGCGTTTCATGCTGGGTTTTGCACGGGCCGCGGTGTTGCAAAAACGACGGGCGTTCTAACGCCTGTCGGGCTCAAATTTAGGTGCGGCTGAGCAGAGCCACGACCCCGTCCAGCTGGTCGAGGTTACGGTAGCGAATGGCGACCGTCCCAGCCCGCCCGTCGAAGCTGATCTGGACAGCCAGCCCGAGCCGCTCGGACAGATCGCGCTCCAGCGCCTGGGTCTCCGGATCCTTGCCGGCTTCGCGCGGTGTGGCTTCGCCGGTCTTCGCATTTGCCAGGGCTTCGGTTTGGCGTACGCTCAATCCACGGGAGATCACCGTCTTGGCGGCCGCATCGGGGTTTGGGTGGGCCAGCAAGGCGCGCGCATGGCCGGCCGAAAGCTGCCCTGTCTGGACATGTTGCCGGACACTGGCCGGCAGGTTGAGCAGGCGCATGGCATTCGCGACGTGGCTACGAGACTTGCCCACAGCCATGCCGAGTTGCTCCTGTGTCAGACCGAACTCTTCGACCAGGCGCCGAAACCCCTCGGCTTCTTCGATCGGGTTCAGATCCTGCCTTTGGAGATTTTCGACCAGCGACGCTGCCATGGCGTCGCCGTCACTCAATTCCCGGACGAGAACGGGGACTTCATGCAGGCCGGCCTCCTGAGCCGCCCGCCAACGCCGCTCACCGGCGACAATCTGGAACAGGCTCGGGAGCTCAGGATGCGGCCGAGCCAGGAGCGGCTGCAGAATGCCACGCACCCTTATGGAGTCGACCAGCTCGGCAAGGCTGTCAGCGTTGAAGCTGGTTCTCGGTTGAAAAGGACCCGGCTGCAATTTCTCGACCGGTAGACTGCGTATGCTCGCCGGCGCCTGAGCAGTGGCGGTAGGTCCGTCGCCCATAAGGGCAGCCAGGCCCCGTCCGAGGCGCGGAGCGGAACTCACAGCGCAAGCTCCGCTTCCTGCTGCACCATCTCCGCAGCCAGTTTGACGTAGGCCTGTGCGCCCGCCGAGGTCTTGTCGTAGGTGATGACCGGCTTGCCGTGGCTGGGCGCTTCGGAAATCCGGATGTTCCGAGGGATCATGGTCTCGTAAACGGCAGCGCCGAAAAAGCTTCTTGCGTCGGCCGCGATCAGGTCCGAGAGGTTGTTTCGACGGTCGAACATGGTGAGCACGATCCCTTGTAGTCGAAGCTGGGGGTTGAGATTGTGTTTGACGAGTTCGATCGTGTGGATCAGCTGACTTATGCCTTCCAACGCGAAAAACTCGCATTGCAGCGGGACGAGCACCGAATCGGCAGCGACCAGCCCATTTAGCGTCAGCAGGGTCAAGCTGGGCGGGCAGTCGATAAGTACGTGATTGTAGGCGGTAAGGCTGGCCAGGCTTTGGTGTAGACGAAATTCCCGCCGGTCGAGGCCGACAAGCTCGACTTCGGCGCCGGCAAGATCCGGCTCTGCTGAAATGACGTCCAAGCCGCCAACCGCCGTGGACTGAGCGAGTTCAGACGGGTCGGTCTGCTCCAGGAGCATCGTGTAGGTGCCGACTCCTCGCCGCCTCCGGTCCAGGCCTAGTCCGGTGGACGCGTTGCCTTGCGGGTCTAGATCGACCAGCAGGATCTTGCGACCGAGATGGGCCAACGCTGCAGCGACGTTGACAGCCGTTGTTGTCTTGCCGACACCGCCCTTCTGATTGGCGACGGCAATCACCCTGGGCAAGGTCTGCGATCGCCTAGGCGCGGGCAACTTCGCTAATCCTTAAAACAACGCCGTGCGGATCCACCAGGCTTGTATAGCGCTCGACTTTGGCCGTCCATGACGGTGCCAATGCCTGAAGCTCCAGTGCGGCATTCTGGCCCTTATGAAACAGGCAGTACCCGCCGGGCGCCAGGAGAGGCGACGCCAGCGTCAGCAGCCGTGGTAACGGCGCCAAAGCGCGGCTCGTGATGACCATTGCGGGCGAGAGACAGCAACGCTCGATCCGAGCTACATGGATCGTAACCGGGGCACGCGTTTCCCGTGCCGCTTCCGCAAGGAACACGGCCTTACGACGATCGGACTCTATCAGGTCAAATGGCATGTTCAAGGCGATGGCCAAGACAAGGCCGGGGAAGCCAGCACCAGATCCGAGATCTATGCCTCGATGAGTGGCCGATGCGATGAGAGCGACCAACTGTAGGCTGTCGAGGATATGACGTTGCCAGACCATTTCGATGTCAGCCGGGCTGATCAGGTTGATCCGCCTGTTCCAGCGATCGAGAAGTTCGGCGAAGATGGCAAGTCGATCCAGTGTTTCACGTGAAACACCAAGACCCTCGACGATTGTCGATGTTTCACGTGGAACACCCGTCATCCTCGCCGTAGATGTCCAGCGACGATCATCATGGCTGCTGGTGTAAGACCTGCCATACCAGTCAACGCCGCGATAGTGTCCGGCCGATGGGTCGATAGTTGCTGCCGCGCCTCGCTGCTCAATCCGAGAACGCGGTCGTAGTTCATGTCAGCGGGAATGGCTGACCGCTTTGCAGCCTCGAGCTGCCTTATGTCGCTCGCCTGCCTTCGAATGTAGCCGCCATACAGCGCCTCCACCTCAACTTGCTCCCATACTGCGGCACTGAGTGTTGCAATCCAGGGGAAGGCCGCGATCAGGTAATCCTGTTCGACCCCGGCTTGGCAGAGATCAAGGACGCTGCGACAACGACCGTCCTGTTTCACAGATAAACCAAGGGCGGCGACTTGCGTGGAGGACATCTGCTCCGCTCGGGCGCGCTCAAGCGCGTGTTCCACGTCACCGGAGAAGCGCGAAAACTTGTCGATACGCTTTTGCGAAACACACCCATGCGCAATCGCCAGGGGGCTAAGTCGAAGGCTGGCGTTGTCGCACCGAAGCTGCAGCCGATACTCCGCTCGCGACGTAAACATCCGATACGGCTCCGACACGCCCCGATGAACCAGGTCGTCGACCATTACGCCGATGTAGCTCTGATGACGAGCAAGGACGACCGGGGAGCCGCGTCCAGCTCGGAGGGCAGCGTTCAGGCCGGCGAGTACGCCTTGGCCAGCTGCCTCTTCGTAGCCGGTTGTGCCGTTGATTTGGCCCGCCAGAAACAATCCCGGCAGAGACCGCACCTCCAGCGTGGGGAGCAGAGCCGTCGGCTGGACAAAATCGTACTCGATCGCATAACCGGAGCGGCTGATTCGGGCGCGTTCCAGGCCGGGAATGGTTCGGAGCATATCCTGCTGCAAGGCCGGCGGTAAGCTGGTCGATATGCCATTGGGATAGACGCTGTCGCCGTGAAGCGTGCCTGGCAGGCCTTCCGGCTCCAGCACAATCTGATGCCGCGTGCGATCGGCAAACCGCACGACCTTATCTTCAATCGAAGGGCAGTATCGCGGGCCGGGCCCGGTTATCGCGCCCGCATATACCGCTGTCGCTTGCAGGTTCGCCCGAACAAGGGCGTGCGTCGCTGGCGTGGTTCCCGTGATGCGACAGTCGATCTGCTTCGTATCGATCGACGCGGTCATGAAGCTGAGATGGCCCGCCTGCTCATCGCCCCAATCGGCCGGCAGGCCGGACCAGTCGATGCTCGCTCGTTCCAGCCGTGGGGGCGTTCCGGTTTTCAGCCGCCCAACCGCCAGGCCCAACGCGGACAGGCATTCAGCGAGAGAGATGGAGGGCGCCTCCCCAAGCCGACCGGCCGGCGTTTGCGCGCGGCCGATGTGAACGACGCCGCGCAGGAAGGTTCCTGTCGCTACGACGACGCTTCCGCAGGGATGCGTCGTTCCATCCCGAGTTCGAACGGCCTTGACGGTGCCCGACCGGTCGAGAACCAGGCTGTCGGCCTCACCCTCCAGGATGGTCAAACCGTCTGTCGCGCGCAGAAGGGCCTGTATGCCGCTCCGGTAAAGCGCTCGGTCAACCTGCACGCGGATACCGCGCACCGCAGGTCCCTTGCTGCTGTTGAGGAGCTTGTTGTGGATGCAACTCATGTCCGCCGCACGGGCCATCAACCCGTCGAACGCGTCCACCTCGCGAACGAGGTGGCTCTTCCCGATGCCGCCGATCGACGGATTGCAGGACATCTCACCAATGTGAGCGGGATTCTGAGTCAACAGCGCCGTCCGGGCACCCATCCGGGCTGCAATCGCGGCTGCTTCCACGCCGGCATGGCCCCCGCCTATGACAAACACGTCGAATGGCGTATTCACCTCCAACTCCTTTACTTGCCGATGCAGAAGGCGTTGAAGACAACGCCGAGCACGGCTTCGGATCCGACATGGCCGGTCATGCGGCCGAGTGCATCGAGACCACGGCGTAGATCCTCGGCGCGAAGCTCCGGCCGGACGGCATGCAGAGCCGTCGAGATTGCGGCTTCGGCATCCAATAGCACGGCTTGATGGCGCGCACGCGTCAGCACAGGATGATTGCCGGGATCGGCCAGAGCAACGGCGCGAGCCGTCAGCTCAGCCAACAGCGACGGGATGCCGGTGCCGGTTCGGGCGCTTACCCCCAGCAAGCCGGGCGAGCCCGGTGCCACATCGATCTTGTTACTAACTCGTAACGAATTGACTGTCGCTTCTGCCGTGTCGCTGCTCGGCAGCGATCCGGCTTCAATTACCTCGATGACCAGGTCCGCAGCTCTCGCCTGCGCCCTCGCGCGCCGAATACCCTCGGCTTCGACTGGATGGTCCGTGTCACGTAATCCTGCCGTGTCGACCAGACTTACTGGCACGCCGCCCAGCACGAGTTCGACCTGAACAGGGTCGCGCGTTGTTCCGGGCAATGGCGACACGATGGCGGCCTCTCGGCCCGCGAGGGCGTTCAGCAGCGAGGATTTGCCCACGTTTGGCGCGCCGGAGATCACGAACACCAGGCCGCGTCGCAAGCGCTGGCCCCGATCGATGGCGCCCAGATGCTGGCGCATCTCCGCGCGCAGCCGGGCCAGCTCGTCGAGCAGGTTGCCCTCGACCTCCGTAGGCAAATCCTCGTCCGCGAAATCGATCAGCGCTTCCTGCGAGGCGAGGCACCGTGTCAGGCGAGCCGACCAGTCACGCAGAATGCGGCTGTGTTCGCCAGAGAGCTGCCGCAACGCCTGCGTCCGCTGCAACTCGGTATCGGCGTCGACGAGATCCGCCACCGCTTCGGCCTCGAGAAGATCGAGCTTGCCGCCGAAATAGGCCCGACGGCTGAACTCCCCGGGCTCGGCCGGTCGGCACCCTTCCAGCACCAGGGCGTGCATGACCGCGTCGAGCACGGCCCGCCCGCCATGCACGTGCAGCTCGGCGGTATCCTCGCCTGTGTAGCTGGCGGGGCCTGGCAGCCACAGCAGGATAGCCTGGTCGAGCACCGCGCCCTGCCTGTCTCGCACGCGGCGCAGGCTTGCCAGGCGGGGCGGCGGAAGCGGCCCGCACAGCGCCGTCAGAATGGTGGCAACCTCCTGTCCGGAAAGCCGCACCACCGCGATTGCGCTGCGCCCCACGCCGCTTGCAAGGGCGAAGATCGTGTCGGCGGATGCTCCCGCCGCGAGCGTCGTCACAGCTCAAGCATCAGGTGGCGCGCGCGACCTTGGCCCAGCAGGTGATCGGTCAGCACGGCGTCCACGTCCTCCACCGTGGCAACGCGATACCAGATACCGGCGGGATAGATCACGATGCAGGGCCCAAGCTCGCAGCGGTCGAGGCAACCCGCGCTGTTCACCCGGGCCCGCCTCAGACCGAGCTCCTTGGCGCGCACCTTCATGTAGTCGCGCAACCGCTCCGATCCGCGTGCGGCACAGCTGCCCCTCACGTGCCCGTCCGGGCGGCGATTGGTGCAGACGAACACGTGGAAATCGAAGAAAGGAGCGGGATCGTCGGCCTTGCGGTCGTCCATGGTTCAGACCTTGTTGTGCGGCGCCGGCCAGTGCCACGTATGGCGCGCGGACGGCGACCGCAAGCCGGCGCCTGCAAGCGCGACCGTAAGACGGATCGGCTGCAGGTCCGGTCCGGCGATTCTGACACGCTGGCCTTCGCCGCTTCGCGGGGGTAGGAGATCGTTCCATGCCGCAGCTCTCGTTCCACACGCCGCTTGGCGGGTTGACCTTGTCTGAGGAAGACGGCGCCATCGTCTCTCTCGATTGGGGGTTCGGGCGGGACCAGACGCCGACGCCCCTGCTGCTGCGTGGCCGGGACCAGCTGCATGCCTATTTCGACGGAGCGCTGGACCGCTTCGACCTGCCACTGGCCCCGGCCGGGACCGCCTACCGCCAGCGTGTCTGGCAGGCGCTGCTGGCGATACCCTACGGCCAGACGGCCTCCTACGGCGCGCTCGCGTCCCATGTCGGCGGGTCGGCGCGGGCGGTGGGCGGCGCCAACGGCGCCAATCCCATCCCGATCATCATCCCCTGCCATCGCGTGGTGGCCAGCATCGGGCTGGGCGGCTACTCGGGGGGCGAGGGGATCGAAACCAAGTCCTGGCTGCTGGCGCTCGAACAAGGCACGCCCTATCCGGCCTGCGTGGAGACACGATGAGCAAAGCGATCCGCATCCACGGCTATGGCGGCCCCGAGGTCCTGCGCTGGGAGGATGTGCCGCTGCCCGACCCGGGGCCGGGCGAGGCGCTGGTGGCGCACAAGGCGATCGGCCTTAACTACATCGACGTGTATTTCCGCACCGGCCAATACAAGGTGCCGGGTTTTCCCGCCATCATCGGCCAGGAAGGTGCCGGCATCGTCACCGCGACCGGCCCCGGCGTCGTCAGCGTGGCGGTCGGCGACCGCGTCGCCTATGCCGGTCCGCTCGGTGCCTATGCCGGCACACGGGTCATCCAGGCCGACCGGCTGGTTCGCCTGCCCGACGCCGTGAGTTTCGAGGCGGCATCCAGCCTCCTGCTGAAAGGCCTGACGGCGCAGTATCTACTGCGGCGCACCTACAAGGTGCAGTCGGGCGAGACCATCCTGGTGCACGCCGCGGCCGGCGGCGTCGGGCTGATCCTCTGCCAGTGGGCGCGCCACCTAGGCGCGCACGTCATCGGCGTCGTCTCGACCGAGGCGAAGGCGGAGCTGGCGCGCGCAAACGGCGCCGAGCACGTGGTGATCGGCTACGACTCGCTAGCGTCGGAGGTCAAGCGGCTGACCGGCGGGGCCATGGTCCCCGTGGTCTATGACAGCATCGGCCGTGACACCTTCAAGGTCAGCCTGGATTGCCTGGCCCCGCTCGGCATGATGGTCACCTATGGCTCGTCGTCTGGGCCGGTGCCGCCGGTCGAGCCGAGCATGCTGGCGGCCAAGGGCAGCCTGTTCCTGACACGCCCGTCCTTGGCCACCTACACGGCCAAACGTGCGGATCTGGAGAGCATGGCCGCCGAGCTGTTCGGCGTGGTGGCCAGCGGTGCGGTCCAGGTGGCGGTGCGCCAGACCTTCCCGCTCCGCGAGGCCTCGGCCGCCCACGCGCAGCTCGAAGCCAGGCAGACCACCGGAAGCACCGTGCTCATTCCGTAGCGCCCGCGCCGCGGACGCTGTCATCTTCCGTGACATTTCCCGCCTTGGTGCCGGCCCCTGGTCTCGCCAATTACGGAGCACCAGGAGGTCGGCCTAACATGCACGAACAGATCAGTGCCATCGGCAGACGGATCAGCCTTGCGGGCTTGCTGCTGGGTAGCGGGCTGCTGATGGCGAACCCGGCCGCGGCGGCCTGGGGCGGCGGCCATGGCGGGGGCGGCTATCGCGGCGGGTGGGCCGGCGGCGCGCATGGCGGGTTCGGGTTCGGCGGGGGCCACTGGGGTGGCTGGCGCGGTGGCTATGGCGGCTATCGTGTCGGCTACAGCGGGTATCGCGTTGGCGGATACGGCTATCGTGTGGGGTTTGGCCGCTACGCTCCCGGCTTCGGCTGGCGCGCCGGCTACGGGTACGGATACGGTACTTCGCTGGCCACACCGGTCGTCGCCTACGCGCCCGTGGCGAGCTATGCCGCGGCGGTCTACCAGGAGCGTACCTATGTGAGGCGTGCGGTGGTGCATCATCACGTGCACCACGTGACACAGGCTGCTTGCCGCTGATGACGCGCGCCCGGTAACGGCTGGCGCCGGGGCTTTACAGGTAGGTGCGAACGAACAGACCGACGGTCAGCACCAGGCCATTTGCCACGACCGCCTTGCGCAGGACGCGCTCGGATATGCGCAGCATCAGCCATGCGCCGACCTGGCCGCCGATGATCGCGCCAACCGCCACAGCGGCTGCGGCGGGCCAATGCACGTCGCGCGAGACGGCAAAAACTGCCACGGCCGACGCGTTCATCACGGCCGCCAATACGTTCTTGGTGGCGGCAGCGGCCCGCACCGGAAGCCCCGCCAGCGTCAGCGCCGCCAGCATCAGCATGCCGATGCCCCCGCCGAAATAGCCGCCATAGATCGCGATCGCCGCCTGTGCGGCGGCCGCGCCTGCGGGTGGCAGGTGCCGAACGGTGCCGCCGGTGCGCCGGGTGAAACTGCCCCAGGCGAACACCGCAGTGGCGAACAGCACCAGGAACGGCACCAGCCGCTCGAAGAAGCTTTCCGGCGTGGCCAGCAACAGCAGCGCCCCTGCGATGCCGCCGGCCAGGCTGATACCGACCAGGGTCCGCACCCGCAGCCCCTCCGCACCCGCCACGTGGTGCCGGCCGGCGAACCCGGTGGTGACCTGGCCCGGAAACAGCGCGATCGTCGACGTCACGTTTGCGGCACGGGCGCCCATGCCGAACAGCAGCAGCGCCGGAAAGGTGACGAACGAGCCGCCGCCGGCCAACGCGTTCTGCGCGCCGGCCAGCAGCGCCGCGCCGACCAGCAACACGTAGGGCGAGGTATGGAACATCCGGCCAGAATGACCGGGGCATGCCGGTCACGCCACCCGTGGGCCGGTCATCGGCGCGGAAGAAATCTTCGTCCAGCTTCAAAAAAGCACTGCTTGCCTTAACTCGGCCCCTCTAGAACGCTCCCGCACCGAACAGGCGACGGCGGATCCATGTCAGACACCACGGCCCAGAAGGAAACCGTCGACCAGACGCTGGCGCGCGCGCTGAACGCCGCCAAGCTGCGGCGGGTCAACGAGGCCATCGGCATCTGCCGCGACGTGCTGGCGGCCTCGCCCGACCTGCCCGGCGCGCTCGGACTGCTCGGCGGCATCCTCGGCCAGGAAGGACGGGTGGACGAGGCCATCGCCCTGCTCGTCGCAGCGGTCGCCCGCCAGCCGAACGTGGGCAACTGGCACCTCAATCTGTGCGCGCTGTATCGCGGCAAGACCATGCTGGACGAGGCGCTGGCCTCGGGGCTCGAGGCTATACGGCACAGCCCCGACACCGCCCCCCATCGGGTGGAGCTGGCGCTGACCCACCTGTCGCGCGGCGAACGCGATCTCGCCTCGCTACGCTACCGCGAGGCGCTGGCGCGCGAGCCGGAGAACCCGGCCGCCCATATGGGCCTGGGCGAGCTGCTGCTCTCGTTCGGCGAGTATCCGCCCGGCTGGATGGAGTATGCCTGGCGCAACAAGCTGGACCAGGCTCGCGGCACCCTGCCCCGCATGACGGCCCCGCAATGGAACGGCATGCACCTGCCCGGCGGCACCCTGCTGCTGGTCGCCGACCAGGGTTTTGGCGACATGATCCAGTTCGCCCGCTACATCCCTTGGCTGAAGCAGCGGGTGCCCAGGCTGGTGATGGGTTGGGGACCCGAGGTCACCGCCCTGCTCGGCTACCACCCCGACATCCCGCAGTGTTTCCCGACATGGGCGGATGCACCCCCGCACGACGCCTACGTGCTGCTGTCCAGCCTGCCGCAGATCTTCAACACCGAGCTCGCGACGATCCCCGCGCCCATCCCCTACCTCGCCATGAACCCGGACCGTGTGGCGCATTGGCGGCAGCGCCTGGATGCGGTCCGGCCGGACCGCCGGCTGCGCGTGGGCCTGGCGTGGTCCGGTCGCCCGACGCACCCCAACAATGTGCGCCGCTCGGTGCGGCTGGAGACGCTGGCACCCATCCTCGCAGTGCAGGGCGTGGACTTCTTCGGGCTGCAGAAGCCGTTTCCCGAAGAGGATCGGGCGCTGGCGGCGCGTCTGCCGCATTTCCTCGACCTCTCGCCCGAGCTCACCGATTTCGCGGAGACCGGGGCGGCGATCGAAGCCCTGGACCTGGTGGTCGCCGTGGACACCGCAGTGGTGCACCTGGCCGGCGCGCTGGGCGCTCAAGCCTGGGTGCTGGTGCCGGAGCCGGCGGACTGGCGGTGGCTGCTGGATCGCCAGGACAGCCCCTGGTACCCGACGCTGCGCCTGTTCCGGCAGAGCCGGCCAGCGGAGTGGGCGACGGTCATCGAGGACGTGGCCGCGGCACTCGATGCGCGGGCAAGCGAGCGTATGGTGGCGCCAGCCGAGCCCTAGGTCGGGGACCCGACGCCCCTGGCCTTTCGGCCCGGGCACACCCATTTCAAGGTCATGTCCCAGACGCTCGCCCGACCCGCTCCGGTCGCCTTCATCCCGCAGCGCCAGCCGGCCAAGACGCTGGTCAACCGCTTCCGTGTCGTTTCGGATTACGAGCCCGCCGGCGATCAGCCCACGGCGATCGGCGAGCTGGTGGCGGGGCTGCAGGCCAACGAGACCGACCAGGTGCTCCTGGGCGTCACCGGCTCGGGCAAGACCTTCACCATGGCCAAGGTCATCGAGGCGGTGCAGCGGCCCGCCCTCGTGCTGGCGCCGAACAAGACGCTGGCGGCACAGCTCTACGCCGAGATGAAGAGCTTCTTCCCCGACAACGCGGTGGAGTATTTCGTTTCCTACTACGACTACTACCAGCCGGAAGCCTACGTGCCGCGCACCGACACGTACATCGAAAAAGACAGCCAGATCAACGAACAGATCGATCGCATGCGTCACGCTGCAACGCAGTCCTTGCTTGAGCGAAACGACGTCATCATCGTCGCCTCGGTCAGCTGCATCTACGGCATCGGCTCGGTCGAGACGTATTCGCGCATGGTGGTCAAGCTGGAGGTGGGCGGCCGCATCGACCGCGACACGCTGGCCCGCGCGCTGGTGGAGCTGCAATACAAGCGCAACGACGTGGCGTTCGGACGCGGCAGCTTCCGCCTGCGCGGCGAGAACATCGACGTGTTCCCCGCCCAGTTCGAGGATCGCGCCTGGCGCGTGGCGCTGTTCGGCGACGAGATCGAATCGCTCGAGGAGTTCGACCCGCTGACCGGCGAGCGCACCGGCACGGTCCGCGAGATCCACATCTACGCCAACAGCCACTACGTGACGCCGCGGCCCACGCTGAACCAGGCGATCATCGGCATCAAGGAGGAGCTGCGCATCAGGCTGGACGAGCTGGTCGCCAACGGCCGCCTGCTGGAGGCCGAGCGGCTGCAGCAGCGCAGCACCTTCGACCTCGAGATGATGGAGACGACCGGGTCCTGCAAAGGCATCGAGAACTATTCGCGCTACCTGTCCGGCCGCAAGCCAGGGCAGATGCCGCCGACCCTGTTCGAGTACCTGCCGGAGAACGCGCTGCTGATCGTCGACGAGAGCCACGTGACCGTGCCGCAGATCGGCGGCATGGAGCGCGGCGACTTCGCACGCAAATCCATCCTCTCCGAGTTCGGCTTCCGCCTGCCATCCTGCATCGACAACCGGCCGCTAAAATTCGCCGAGTGGCAGGAGATGCGGCCGCAGACGGTTTTCGTCAGTGCAACGCCCGGCCCCTGGGAGATGGAGCGCACCGGCGGCGCCTTTGCAGAGCAAGTGATCCGGCCGACCGGGCTGATCGACCCGGTGACCGAGGTGCGCCCTGTCGAGCACCAGGTGGACGACCTGCTGGCCGAGATCAGGGAGACGACCAGGCGCGGCTCGCGCGTGCTGGTGACCACGCTGACCAAGCGCATGTCGGAGGATCTGACAGAGTACCTGACCGAGCAGGGCGTGAAGGTGCGCTACCTGCACTCCGACGTGGACACGCTCGAACGCATCGAGATCATCCGTGACCTGCGGCTCGGCGTCTATGACGTGCTGGTCGGCATCAACCTGCTGCGCGAGGGTTTGGACATCCCCGAATGCGCGCTGGTCGCGATCCTGGACGCCGACAAGGAAGGTTTCCTGCGCTCCAAGACGTCGCTGGTGCAGACCATCGGCCGCGCCGCGCGCAACGTCGATGGCCGGGTGATCCTTTACGCCGACGTGATGACGCAGAGCCTGCGCTACGCCATCGAGGAGACCGAGCGCCGCCGCAACAAGCAGCGCGCGTGGAACGAGGCGAACGGCATCACCCCGCAATCGGTGCGCAAGCATATCGGCGAGGCGCTCACCTCGGTGTTCGAGCAGGACTACGTGACGGTGGCGCCGATCAAGGATTCGCGCGTCACCGACATGGTCGGGCGCGACCTGAAATCCTCCATCGCCGAGCTGGAGAAACGCATGCGCGCGGCGGCGGCCGACCTGGAGTTCGAGGAGGCGGGGCGCTTGCGCGACGAGATCAAGCGCCTCGAAGCGCTCGACCTCGGGCTGCCGGCGCCCCCGCCCGCCGCGTCCTCGTTCAAGCCGAAGCGCGACCGCACGCCGGAGCCGCTGGGGCCGGGCGGGGGCGGGTATGATCCGGCGAAGATGCGGCGTGGGCGGGGGCGGAAGTGACAGGCAAGGCAAGCGGTTTTATTGTGGAAAAAGGAACCGAAAAACTTCTGGTCTATGGGCGCGCGCTTCGGACACAGCTCCGCGACAGCACGATCAAGAGTTTTCTGCTGCTTTTTTTCAAAAAAGCAGGCCTTGCTCTCCTCCTTACCACCCCAGCCGCAGCGGAGACCCCGCCCGTCTGCATCTCCAACATACGCCTCGACCACACGGAGGTGGTCGACGACCACACCATCCTGTTCCACATGCGCGACCGCAGCGTCTACCGAAACACCCTGCCGCAGAGCTGCTTCGGGCTGCGCAACGATCCGCGCGGTTTCACCTACGAGCCCACCGACAACAGCGACCGGCTCTGTTCGAACCTGATGACGATCCGGCTGAACAGCCTCGGGTCGATCTGCATGCTCGGGCCCTTCGTCCGCGTGCAGACTGGCGCGAAGTACTGACCTGCTGGTATTACGCCGCCATCAGGGCGGCGAAGCGCGCGGTGTTGCGTAGGATGGCGCTGGTGCGAACCGCGTCGGGCGCCTCGTTCGGCATGCGGCGTCGCACGATCTCTTCCCACAGCACGCGGTCGAGTCGGCAGCGCGATTGCAGCAGCGCGCAGGCGTCCGGCGACATCTCCCTGTCCAGGCGGGACCTGAAGACTGGCGGTATGGTCAAGGTCTCGTTGAACACGGCCAGCGTGAACTTCCGCCCTAGCCAGGCGGTGAGGTTGTCCGCCAGCCCGGCGTTCTCGACCGCGTCCACGAAGGCGAAGCCGTCGAGTTTCGCCCTGGCCTGATCGAGGATCGCGGCATCGTCGGCGGGATCGATGAACCCGTCGTCCGGTACGAGCGGCGATGGCCAGAGCAGCTTGCGGCAGACGATGTTGTCGGTCTGGCTGGCGATCTGTTCGGCGGACAGGAACTCCGCCAGCCTCCGACGCGCCAGCTTCTGCCGTTCGGCGTAGCTGCCCCAAGAGGCCAGGTTCGCATCGTTATGCGAGCGCATGAACATCCAGTGCGACAGCAGGCGCGACACCGGCTCACGCAGAAAGGTGATGCATTGTATGCCGGGGTAGCGGCCGACCAGCGTGGAATGAGCGAGGTGGCCGGTAACGAAATCGACGTCCGGCCGCATCGATGCGCTAGTCTCGTGCACCAGCTTGCGCAGCACCGGCACGAAGCTGTCGATGTCGCGGAAGGTGCCGAAATTGGACATGTCCCATCCGAACAGCTCGGATTTCGGCAGGAGGGCGTGGCGAAGCCCGACGGCCACGGCGTTGCCGGCCGTCTTGGGCACGTGCATGAACCCGACAAGCCCGCCGCGCCACTTGCCCTGACCCGCGTTTACGGTCGTGGGTCCGGGCCGGAACCAACGATTGCTGACCCACTGGCGAGCGGGATTTCCGGATCGTCTCATGCGGGCTGCGAGCCCTCGCGGTCTGGCATGAAATGCAGTCAGGGCCGGACGCTCACGCGGCCAGGCGCGCCTCGACCTCGGCCGGCGCCATGCGCGTCAGTGCGGTGTAGTCGCGCATCAGCGTCTCGGTGATCTGCCCGGGGGAGAAGTGCTGCTCGCCGATCTGGCGCACCGGCGTCACCTCGGCGGCGCTGCCGGTCAGGAACACCTCGGACACCTGGCCCAGCTCCTCGGGCTGCATGGCGCGCTCCACCACCGGTATCTGGCGGCGCGCGGCCAGGCCCATCACGGTGCGGCGCGTGATGCCGTCGAGGAAGCAATCCGGCGTGGGCGTGTGCAGCTTGCCGTCGATGATGAAAAACGCGTTGGCCCCGGTCGCCTCGGCCAGCAGGCCGCGATAATCCAGCATCATCGCGTCCGAACAGCCCTCGGCCTCTGCCTTGTGCTTGGACAGGGTGCCGGTCATGTAGTTGCCCGCGGCCTTGCTGGCGGTGGGCACCGTGCGCGGGTCCGGCCGCCGCCACTCCGCCCAGGACAGCCGGATGCCGGCCAGGCGCTCGGCCATACTGTAATAGGACGGCCACTCCCAGCAGGCGATGGCCAGGTGGATCTTGGTGTTCTGGGCGGAGACGGCCAGCATCTCCGAGCCGCGCCAGGCCAGCGGGCGAACGTAGCCCTCGGTCAGCCCGTTGGCCGCCAGCGTCGCGCTGCAGGCGGCGTCGATCTCCTCGACCGTGTAGGGGATCTCGAAGCCGAGGATACGGCCGGAGTTGATCAGCCGTTCGCTGTGCTGGCGCAGCCGGAAGATGTGGCCCGCATAGGCGCGCTCGCCCTCGAACACCGCGCTGGCGTAGTGCAGGCCGTGGGTCAGCACGTGCAGCTTGGCCTCGCGCCAGGGCACCAGCGCGCCGTCCCACCATATCATGCCGTCGCGGTCGTCGAAGGGTATCAGCGCCATCTGCTCACCAGGTCCGAATGCGGCGGGTGCCTGTCACCCTGTCCCGTTCTCCCCTAAACCAAACACGGGACACCTGTCACGAATCGCGGAGGAGACATGCCGGAGAGCGACAGGACCGGCAAGGCGGCGGCCGGCGCCAGCCTGCTGTTCCTGCGCGAGGAGCAGATACGGCTGGCGCAGGACATGCTGTTCCTGGCCTGGCGTGACGTCTCGGCCGCGGGCGACGGGGTGCTGGCCGAGGCCGGGCTCGGCCGGGCGCATCATCGCGCCCTGCACTTCATCGGCCGCCTGCCCGGCTTGACCGTGACCGACCTGCTCTCCGTGCTGTGCATCACCAAGCAGAGCCTGTCGCGCGTGCTGTCTGTTCTGGTCGAGAGCGGCTATGTCAGCCTGTCGGAGGGGCGGCAGGACCGTCGGCAGCGCCTGCTTAGGCTGACCGAGTCGGGGGAGGCGCTGGAACGCCTGCTGTTCGAGCGGCAGCGCGAACGGCTGTTGCTCGCCTACCGCGAAGCCGGCGGCCCGGCGGTGGAGGGGTTCGGGCGCGTGCTGCGCGCGGTGATGAGCCGCGCGGGACGGGCGACGCTGGACGAGATCCAGGCGGTTTCGCCGGAGCGCCGCGCAAGGCGGCCGTGAGGAGGCTGGCATGACGGAGGACGCGCATGTGCTGGTGGTGGACGACGATGCGCGTCTGCGCACGCTGCTGAGCCGCTACCTGGCCGAGAACGGCTTCCGGGTGAGCACCGCCACCCATGCGGCCGACGCACGCGACAAGCTGCGCTTCCTTGCACCCGATGCGCTGGTGCTGGACGTGATGATGCCGGGCGAGACCGGGCTGGCGCTGACCGCGTCGCTGCGGTCGGAAAACGCCCAGGTGCCGATCCTGCTGCTGACCGCGCGCGGCGCACCCGAGGACCGCATCGTCGGGTTCGAATCCGGCGCCGACGACTACCTCGGCAAGCCGTTCGAGCCGCGCGAGCTGGTGCTGCGGCTGCGCGCGATGCTGCGCCGCTCGGCGGCGGCGGCGGCGGCGGC
>CAXTJP010000025.1:0-29739 GCA_964244615.1 uncultured Acetobacteraceae bacterium | reverse complement strand
CTTCAGCGTGACGTAGGCGTAGATGCCCTGGCCCTTCACGTCGTGCGGGAAGCCGACCACCGCCGCCTCGGCCACCTGATGGTTGCTGACCAGCGCGCTCTCGACCTCGGCGGTGCCCATGCGATGGCCGCTGACGTTGATCACGTCGTCCACCCGGCCGGTGATCCACAGATAGCCGTCGGCGTCGCGCCTGGCGCCGTCGCCGGTGAAGTACTTGCCGGGATAGGTGGTGAAGTAGGTCTGGATGAACCGCGCGTGGTCGCCGAACAGCGTGCGCATCTGGCCCGGCCAGCTGTCGGTGATGCACAGATTGCCCTCGGCCTCCCCCTCCAGCTCGTGGCCTTCGGCATCGACCAGCACGGGGTGCACGCCCGGCAGGGCGAAGGTGGCCGATCCGGGCTTCTGCGCGATGGCGCCGGGCAGCGGGCTGATCAGGATGCCGCCGGTCTCGGTCTGCCACCAGGTGTCAACGATCGGGCAGCGCTCCTCGCCCACCACCCGGTAGTACCACAGCCAGGCCTCCGGGTTGATTGGCTCGCCGACGCTGCCGAGGATACGCAGCGACTTGCGGCTGGTGCGCAGCACCGGGGCGTCGCCCTCGCGCATCAGCGCGCGTATGGCGGTGGGCGCGGTGTAGAAGATGTTCACGCCGTGCTTGTCGATCACCTCCCAGAAACGGCTGCTGCTGGGGTAGGTGGGCACGCCCTCGAACATCAGCGTGGTGGCGCCGTTGGCGAGCGGGCCGTAGACGATGTAGGTGTGGCCGGTTACCCAGCCGACATCGGCGGTGCACCAGTAGACCTCGCGCTCCTTGTAGTCGAACACAAGTTCATGGGTGAAGCTGGCCCAAACCATGTAGCCGCCGGTGCTGTGCAGCGCGCCCTTCGGCTTGCCGGTGCTGCCCGAGGTGTAGAGGATGAACAGCGGGTCCTCCGCATTCATCGGCTCCGGCGCGCAAGCGGGCGAGGCCGCTGCGGTGATCTCGGCATAGGCGTGGTCGCGGCCCTGCTGCATCGGCACCTCGGCGCCGGTGACGGCCACCACGATCACCGATCGCACGGTGGGGCAGGTGGCCAGCGCGGTGTCGGCGTTGGTCTTCAGCGCAACGGCGCGGCCGCCCCTGCGCCCCTCGTCGGCGGTGATCAGCAGGGTGGAGCCGCAATCCTGGATGCGGTTGGCCAGGCTGTCGGGGGAGAAGCCGCCGAACACCACGGAGTGGATGGCGCCGATGCGGGCGCAGGCCAGCATGGCGACCGCCGCCTCCGGCACCATCGGCAGGTAGATCGAGACGCAGTCGCCCCTCCTGGCGCCCAGCGCCTTCATGGCGTTGGCCAGGCGGCAGACGCGCGCGTGCAGGTCGCGATAGGTGATCGTCTCCGACCGGCCGGGGTCGTCGCCTTCCCAGATGATCGCCGCCTGGTCGCCCCGCGTGGCCAGGTGCCGGTCCAGGCAGTTGGCAGACGCGTTCAGGATACCGTCCTCGAACCAGCGTATCGTCACGTCGTCGGTGAAGCTGGTGTTCTTGATCGTCTGGGGGAATTGCATCCAGTCCAGCCGGCGCGCCTCGTGCGCCCAGAAGCTGTCCGGGTCGGTTGTCGCGTGGTTGGTCATCAGCCGCAGCCTTCTGGCGTCCACGTGGGCGGACGCCGCCAGATCGGGCTTGACGTGGAACAGCAGGTCTTCGGACATGGGCGCATTTCCTATACTCGGCCTGGGTATTTCCCCGGTCCCGCGATGGGCCACCATGGCAGTCTTGCACCTTGCTATCACGCGCCGTGCGGCGCTTGCCCGTCAACCTCACGCCCGGCCGGACAGCCTCAGGGAGGATGGCGGACGGCCACGCTCTTGCGGCGGCTGAACGTGACGAGCGAGCGACGCGAGAGCAGCCCCGGCAGTGCGAGCAACAGCAGCAGGGCCGCGGCGCCGAGCAGCAGGTAGGCGCCGAACGCCCGGTACGCGAGCACGCCTGCAACCCCGCCGGCGAGGAACGCCAGCACCGTCATGCCGTGCAGGAACAGGTTGGCCGTGTCGTACGCCGTACGCCCGTCCTGAAGGTCCGGCCGGTCGCGGCGGCCTGCGGCATCGGCGAGGTTGCCGAGTTCTATGCCGAAATCGGTGATCATGCCGGTGACGTGGGTGGCCCTGATACGGCCGCCCGAGATCAGCGTCACGACCGTGTTCTGCAGGCCCATGAGGAAGCTGAGCCCGTAGGCCAGCAGCAGCCCGCGCGCGACGCCGGTCAGCCAAAGATCGGCAAACCCCAGCCCGGTCAGCAACAGCGCCTCAGCCAGGATGCTGGCCGCGTAGATGCCCACCATCCGCTGCCGGCGTCCGGCATTGATCAGCACCGTCGACAGCACAGCACCCGCCATGAAGGTCAGGACGAGCGCCATGTAGGTGCCGGCCAGACGCAGATCGACCAGGGCCAGGCTGTTGGCCAGGGCCGAGACGTTGCCGGTCATGTTCGAGGAATACAGGCCCACGGCGGTGAACCCGGCGGCGTTCAGTGCGCCGGCAATCGCCGCCAGCGGCCAGGCGAGCCGTCGGTTGGCCCGCAGCGTGCGCGCGCGGCCGTGGCGGATCAGCATGCAGCGGCAAACCCGGGCTGCCGCATCGGGTCTAGGCCTTGACCCCGCCGAGCTTGCAGATGTGCGCCCAATGGGCGTGCTCCACGGGCACCACCGACAGCCGTGAGTATTTCAGCAGCGCGAACCCTTCCAGCACGGCATCGGCTTTCATCTCGGCCAGGGTCACGGCGCGCTTGAACGGTTTCACCGCCTTCATGTCGACGCAGACCCAGTCGCCACTGTCGGCCGTGGGATCGGGATAGGCGGCGCGCGCCACCTCGACCACGCCCACGATCTCCCGGCCGGTGTTGGAATGGTAGAAGAACACCCGGTCGCCCACAGCCATCGCGGCGAGGTTGCGTTTGGCCTGGTGGCTGCGCACGCCGGTCCAGGGCTCCACGTCGTGTTCGACCTGCATGTCCCAGGAAAACGAGTCGGGCTCCGTCTTCACCAGCCAGTGGTTCATGCCGCCAGTTCCCCGTCGCGGAACACCGCCCGGTAGGGCCGGATGACCACGGATTCGAACAGCAGCGAGCGGGCGTAGGGATCGGCCGCGGCAAAGCCCTCAGCCTCGGCCCGGTCGGCGACGTCGACCATCAGCAGGCTGCCGCAGGGTCGTCCGTCCTGATCCAGCAGCGGGCCGGCCTGGGCGATCTTCGACTTGTAGGTTTCGAGGTAGGCGATGTGCTGCGCCCGGGTCGCCAGGCGCAAATCGAGGCTGCCGGGCTTGTCTGTGCAGATCAGAACGAACAGCATGGGTGTGTTGCCTTGGCGGTGGCGGGATGCGCGCCACGTTAGCTGCTTAGCCCGCGCCTTCAAACCGCTCACCGGCTGTGATAAGGGTCTGCCTTGAACGCCCGTAACGCCATGGCGGCCGACAGCGCCGCACCGACCGGACAGGCGCCGGCCCGCCGCAGCCTGCACCGGTTCGCCAATCCCGGCCGCTTTCTGCGCCTGGCGTCGCGCGTGCAGCCCTGGCTGACGGGGCCGGGCCTGGTGCTGACCGCGCTGGGGCTCGGCTGGGGCCTGTTCTTCTCGCCCGCCGACTACCAGCAGGGCGATGCCGTACGGATCATGTACATCCACGTGCCCTGCGCCTGGCTGTCCACCGCCGGCTACACGGGCCTTGCGGTCGCGTCCCTGCTCTCGCTGGTCTGGCGGCACCCGCTGGCCGACATGGCGGCGGCCGAGATCGGGCCGGTGGGGGCGGCCGTCACGGCGCTGTGCCTGGCCACCGGGTCGCTGTGGGGCAAGCCGATGTGGGGCGCCTGGTGGGTGTGGGATGCGCGGCTGACCAGCGTGCTGGTGCTGTTCTTCCTGTATTGCGGCCACATCATGCTGATCCGCGCGTTCGACGACCAGGAGCGCGGCTACCGCGCTGGCGCCATCCTGGCTTTGGTGGGTGTCGTGAACCTGCCCATCATCCATTACAGCGTGCAGTGGTGGAACACCCTGCACCAGGGCAACAGCATCGGGCTGACCGGGTCCTCCACCATGGACGGCCGCATGCTGTGGCCGCTGGCGGTGGCAGCCCTTGGCGCCAGCTTCGGCTTTTCGGCTATCGTCGTCGCGCGGCTCCGCGCGGCGGTGATGGAACGCCGGCTTCGCTCGCTGCTGATGGCGCACGCGGAGAGCGTGGCTTGAGAAGTTGCGGAGAGCGTGGCTTGAGAAGCTGCGGAGAGCGTGGCTTGAGAAGCCGCCGAGCGCGTGGCTTGAAAAGCGCGGAGAGTGTCGCTTGATCAACCCGATGCAGTACGACCACCTCTCCTACATCGCGGCCGCCTACGGCCTGTTCGCCGCGGCGACCCTGTATTTCGCGCTCGGCACACAGGCACGGCTGACGCTGGCCGCGCGCCGCCTGCGGGCCGCCGACCCGCGCGCCCGGCGGGCCGCCGCGCCATGACTCGCAGGATGCGTCGCCTGGCGGTGATCCTGGCCTGCGGAGCCGGGCTCGGCAGCGCCAGCGCACTGACGCTGAGCGCGTTCAGCGACAACATGGTGTTCTTCATGTCGCCGGGCGACGTGGCGCGGAAAGCGCCCACCATCGGCCGCACGATCCGGCTGGGCGGGCTGGTTCAGGCCGGCTCGCTGCACATCGCCAAGCAGGACGACGAGCCGGTGGCGCGCTTCACCGTCACCGACGGCCGCACCACCATCCCGGTCAGCTACGTCGGCATCCTGCCCGACCTGTTCCGCGAGGGTCAGGGCGTGGTGGCCCTTGGCACCATCCAGCCCGACCACAGTTTTCGCGCCCAGGAAGTGCTGGCCAAGCACGACGAGACTTATATGCCGAAGGACGTGGCCGACGCGCTGAAGCGGTCCGGCCACTGGAACCCGGCCTCGGGATCTCCGCCGACGATGGCGTCCGCGCAGAACGTGGCCTCGGCGTCCCGGGCCAACTGACGTGTCCGACACCGCGCACCGGGAGCACACGCAGGAACTGGCCCATGCGACCGATCAGGCGTCGATCCTGGCGGTGATCAACGCCGCGGCTGAAGCCTACCGGGGCGTCATTCCCGTCGACCGCTGGCACGAACCCTACATGTCGTCGGCCGAACTGGCCCGCGAGATCGCTGACGACGTCACGTTTTGGGGCTGTTGGCGGGAGGGCAGGCTCGTCGGCGTGATGGGTGCCCAGCCCGTGCAGGACGTTCTGCTGATCCGCCACGCCTACGTCATGCCCGCACACCAGGGGAGCGGGATCGGCGGCGTCCTGCTTGGCCGGATACTACCGTTCACGAAGCGGCGCGTTCTGGTCGGCACCTGGGCGGAAGCTTCCTGGGCCATCGCCTTCTACGAAAAGCATGGTTTCACCATGCTGAGCCGCGACCAGGGCGTCGGGATGCTGACCAGGTACTGGCGAATACCGGCCCGGCAGGTGGACACGTCCATCGTGCTCGAACTTGGTCAATCACAGCGAACACCCGAAATGCAGACATCATGATTCCGGAACTCGGCCATTTCGCGCTGGCGCTGGCCTGCGCGCTCGCCTTTGCCCAGGCTTTCGTAGGCATCTGGGGCGCGCACCGGCGCGACATGCGGCTGATGGCGGCCACGCCAGGGCTGGCAATGGGCCAGTTTCTTGCCTTGGCCGGGGCGGCGCTCGCCCTGGTGCTGGCCAGCGCCTGGGACGATTTCTCGGTCGTCAACGTGGCCGAGAACAGTGCGGTGGCCAAGCCGCTGCTCTACAAGATCTCAGGCACCTGGGGGAACCACGAGGGCTCCATCCTGCTGTGGGGCCTGATCCTGGGCGTCTGCGGCGGCCTCGTCTCGGTGTTCGGCCGCAACCTGCCGACGGCGCTGCGGGCCCGCGTGCTGGGCGTGCTGGGCGGCACCTCGGCAGGATTCCTGCTGTTCTGCCTGACCACCTCGAACCCGTTCTGGCGATCCTGGCCGGCGCCGGCCGACGGCCACGGCATGAACCCGCTGCTGCAGGACCCCGGCTTGGCGTTCCACCCGCCGGTTCTCTACATGGGCTACGTCGGCTTCGCGGTGCCGTTCGCCTTCGCCGTCGCCGCGCTGTTGGAAGGCCGCATCGACGCCGCCTGGGGCCGCTGGGTGCGGCCGTGGGCGCTGGTGTCCTGGTGCTTCCTCACCTGCGGCATCGCGATGGGCTCCTGGTGGGCGTATTACGAGCTCGGCTGGGGCGGCTACTGGTTCTGGGACCCGGTGGAGAACGCCTCGCTGATGCCGTGGCTGACCGGCACCGCGCTGGTGCACAGCGCCATCGTAGTCGAAAAGCGCGAAAGCCTGAAGATCTGGACCGTGCTGCTGGCGATCGGCACCTTCAGCCTGTCGCTGTCCGGCACGTTCCTGGTCCGCTCGGGCATCCTCAACTCGGTGCACGCCTTTGCCAACGACCCGGCGCGCGGCATCTTCATCCTGGCTCTGCTCGGGCTGGTGATCGGCGGCTCGCTGCTGCTGTTCGCGTTGCGGGCGCCGCTGCTGAGATCGGGCGGCGTGTTCGCACCGGTCTCGCGCGAGGGCGGTCTCGTGCTGAACAACATCTTCCTCTGCTCGATCTGCGCGGTGGTGATCGTCGGCACGATGTACCCGCCCTTCGCCGACCTGCTGTTCGCGCAGAAGATCAGCGTCGGCGCGCCGTTCTTCAACGCGACCGTGCTGCCGCTGGCGATCCCGGTGTTCCTGGCCATGGCGTTGGGGCCGCTGCTGCCGTGGAAGCGCGGCCGGCTGATGCCGCTGGTTGTGCATGCCTGGTGGGCGGCGCTCGCGGCGACCGTCGTCGGCGGCGTCTGCGCCACAGGCATGGCGGTGCTGCCGGCGCTGGCTTTCGGGGCGGCCACCTGGCTGATCCTGGGTTCGTTCTCCGAGGTGATCGAGCGGACGCTGCTGTTCCGGGCGCCTGTCGCCAACAGCGTGCGCCGTGCCCGCGGCCTGCCGGTGGCGGTGCTGGGCGCGGCCATCGCCCATGCCGGCATGGGCGTCACCATCGCCGGGATCGCCGGCATGTCGCTGTCCAGCAACAAGATCGTCGAGGCCAGGCCGGGCGACCAGTTCCACCTGGGCAGCTACGGCTTCACCCTGCTGTCGCTGACCACCGAGCCCGGCCCGAACTACACAGCGCGGGTGGCTTCGATCGCTGTCACCCATGACGGGTCGCCGGTCGGGATCATGACGCCGTCACGTCGCAGCTTCACCGCGCAGAACCAGACGACCAGCGACGTCGCGATACGCACCAACCTGCTGCGCGACCTCTACGCCGTGCTGGGCGACGAGCGCGACGGACAGGCGGTGCTGCGGCTGCACGTGAACCCGCTGGCACCCTGGATCTGGCTCGGCGCGCTGGTGATGGCGGCGGGCGGTGCGCTGTCGCTTGCGGACCGCCGGCTGCGCGTGGGCGCGCCCTCGCGTCGGCCCCTCGCCGTCCCGGCATGATGTCCGGCATCGGCCGTCGCCGATTGCTGCTGCTGGCGCCGTTCGGTGTGGTGGCGGCGGGCGGCGTCGCGTTCTGGTCCATGCTCGACCGCATGCAGACCGGCCGCTTCGACCCGCACGACATCGGCAACCCGATGCTGGGCAAGCCGATGCCGGCCTTTGCCCTGCCCGCGGTGGCGTCAGGGCAGGGCTTTTCCAGCGCCGACGTGCTGGCCGCTGCCCGCGCGCAGCCCATCGTGCTCAACTTCTTCGCGTCCTGGTGCATCCCCTGCGCCGCGGAGGCCGAGGCGCTGGCCGCGCTGAAGCAGCAGGGCGTTGCGGTCTGGGGCATCGCCTACAAGGACAAGCCGGACAAGACGGCCGCCTTCCTGGACCAGTACGGCAATCCCTATACACGCCTGGCTGCCGACACGACCGGGGGCACGTTCATCGATTTCGGGCTTTATGGCGTGCCGGAAAGCTTCGTCATCGGCGCGTCCGGGCGGATTGCCTGGCACCTGGCCGGTCCCCTCTCCGAAGAGGTCATCGAGCGGCAACTGACACCGGCGTTGCAGCAGGCCAGGACATGAGGCTGCGCTGGCGCCTCGCCTGGCCGCTGCTGCTGGCGTTCATGGCTGGACCTGCCGCCGCCATCTCCGACCCGCGCGAGATGCTGCTCGATCCGAAGCTCGAGGCGCGGGCCGAGCAGGTCGGCAGCCTGCTCCGCTGCCTGGTTTGCCAGAACGAATCGATCGAGGACAGCAACGCCGACCTCGCACGCGACCTGCGTGCCGTGGTGCGCCGCCACTTGGTCGCCGGCGACACGGATGCGCAGATCATGGCCTGGATGGTGGCGCGCTACGGCAGCTTCGTGCGCCTGCGGCCGCCGCTCTCGGCAGCCACGCTGCTGCTCTACGCAACGCCGGTGCTGGCGCTCGTGGTGGGGGCTGGGGCGGCGCTGCTCGGCCGGCGCAGCACGCCGCCCGCACCGGCCCCGCTGGACGCGATGGAGCGGGCCAGGCTGGACGAGCTGAGCCGTCCGGCATGATCTGGCTGTGGCTGGCGGTCTCGGCCTGCGTGGCATTGGCGCCGCTTGCCTGGTTCACAGGGCGCGGCTTGCGGCTGCACGGCCGGCGTGACGCGGCGCTGGCGCTGCATCGCGCCCAACTGACCGAACTGGACCGCGACCTGGAGCAGGGCCGCCTGCTGGCGACGGAACACGGTGCTGCGCGGCTGGAAGTGCAGCGGCGGCTGCTGGCCGAAGCCGACCAGGCCGAGGTGTCGGGCAGGCAGTCCGGGCCGTTCGGGGTGGTGCTGACGGCCATGCTGGTGCCGGCGGTGGCGCTGGTGCTCTACGTCGCGGCGGGCGGCATGCCGGACTACGCAGCCCGCCAGGACGCGGCGCGACGGCTGCAGGAGCAGGCGGCCAGCAGCGCCCGGGACACCGCCCGGGACGAGGCGGTGATCGCCCAGCTGCGCGGCGTGCTGGCCAAGATGGACCCGAACACCGACACGGCGCGGAACGGCTACGTGATGCTCGGCCGCGCCGAGCTGTCGCTCGGGCATCTGACGGAGACCGCCGCCGCCTGGCGCACGGCGCTGGCGCAAAGATTTGACCCGACCCTCGGCGCCGAGACCGCCGAGGTGATGACCGAGGCGGAAGCCCATGTGACGCCGGAAGCCATGGCCCTGTTCAAGCGTGCCCTGGCCGAAGCGCCGGCCGACGCGCCCTGGCGCAAGTCGGCCGAGAAGCGCGTGTCGGAGGCCGCGGGGTCCTGATCGCGCTGGCGCAACGGAGCGCCAAATCCTAGGAAAACAGCCAGAAAAGTCGCATAAGGCTGGCAATCCTACGTCGTTGAGACTATGGCTTCCGCGTTCCCATAATCACTTATAAGGCAATACCATGAGAAGCATCCTATCGGCCGGCGCTGTCGCCCTCGGCCTCGTCATCGCGAGCCCGAGCTACGCGCTGGACCTGTCCGGCAGCTATCTCGCCAGCTTCTCGGTCGCCAATGGCAGCCAGACGCCCGTCTGCTTCGTGCTGACGAGCACGGGCGCACAGAAGACCTACTCCGACATGGGCACCGTCGCGTCCCCCACGTACCCGAACTACAGCGGGGCCTACGTGGTGTACAAGGGCGGCTTCCACCTGACCTTCGTCATGGCCGACAAGCCTTCCGTGACGATCACCGGCAAGATCGCCGGCGGCAAGCTGGCCACGACCTCCGCGACCAAGTTCCTGCCGTCCGGCGCCATCCAGAACGTGGGCACGCTGGCCGCCACCGGCGGCTGCTCGGCCGACTAGAGGCTTTACACCCGTGCGTCTGGGTCGCTCTGGCCCGGGCGCACGTCGGCAGGCGGCCGCCAACGCCGCCTCCGCCGTGCCGGACGAGGCACAGTCGCCACAGGGCCGGGCCGACGCCATCGGCGACGGCTTCGGTCCGTCTGCCCCCTGCAAGCTGAACGGCTTCGGCTTACCAACGCGTTTCTCAGCATGCCCCACGCGACGCAAAGCGATGGCTATGACGGTTTCCGCGTCAACTTGGTCGTGTCTCGTCCGGGTTTGGTATGATTTGCCATGTTTTGGCTTGTATTACGCACAATTAGTGTAGCAGGCCGATGCCAAGGGAGCGTTGAACTCGTTTAGTCAACCATTACAGCCATTTAGGCAGCTGGCACGGCTGATGCAGTAGAGGGGATGGGCCACAGGCCGAACCCTCGACTGGAGACATCACCATGACAACACTCACTTTCGATCATACCACCACCGCCTTCCCGCGCCTGCGTGCCGCGCCCACGGCCGAAGTCTCGCGCCCGGCCGTGCTGCGGACCGAGCCGGCGCAGAGCCCAACCCTGTCCGCCGTCGCCGCCATGGCCGCGGGCGCGGTGCTGGCGCTGCTGCCGGTGTCCGGCCTGGCCTGGATGTTCGTCACCCTCTGACCCCCGAGCGGTTGCGGCATCCCGGCCACCCGCCGGCGTATCCCGACCGCTTCGACGTAGAAACGGGTGACGGAAATGACTGCGGACCGTGTAGTTAACCACGGCTCCTGCAGGACCAAGGGCACGGCAAGGACCATTGGCATGAGACACACTGTGCTTCTTCTGGTGGTATTGCTGCGAGCAGCGCCGCTGCATGCGGAGGTGGTGGCCGCCAAGCCCCCCTCGGTCACCATCGCCCATGTCGGGCGGGAGGTGATCGTCGAAACCGCCAGCGTGACCGGCACCCTGGTCCCGCGCGAGGAGATCCTGGTCAGCCCGCAATTCGACGGCGTGGCCATCACCCAGATCCTGGTGGAGGAAGGCGACACGGTCACCGCCGGCCAAGTCCTCGCCAGGCTGTCGAGCGACGCGCTGCATGCGTCGCTGGCGCAGAACACCGCCCAGATCGCCCGCGACGAGGCGGCGATCGCGATGGCCCAGGCGTCGCTGACGGCGGCCGCCTCGGCGTTCGGCCGTACCCGCGACCTGGCCAGCACCGGCACCGCCTCGCGCGAGACGTTCGACACGCGGCAGGCGGCGCTCGCCACCGCCCAGGCCCAGGTCGCCTCCGCCCAGGCCGACCTGGCCTTTGCCAACGCGCAGCGTCAGGAACTGTCGGTCAAGCTCGCCAACACCGACATCAAGGCGCCGGTCGGCGGCCTCGTCAGCCGTCGCGTGGCGCGGCTCGGGTCGGTGGTCAGCATGAACGCCGACCCGCTGTTCCGCATCATCAGCGACGGCGCGATCGAGCTGGAGGCCGACGTGCCGGAAAGCGTGCTGGCCAGGATGCGGCCGGGCCAGCGCGCGCAGCTGACCATGGCGGGCGGGGTCACCCGCGGCGGCGCCATCCGGCTGGTCTCGCCGGAGATGAACCGGCTCTCGCGCCTCGGCCGCATACGCATCGCCATCGATGCCGGGCAGGGTTCCGGGTCGGGCGGCCTGACGCTCGGCGGCTTCGGGCGCGCCGTGGTGCAGACGGCGCGACACGAGGGCGTGGTGGTGCCGCTGTCGGCCGTGCTGTTCCAGCCGGGCGGGCCGCAGGTGGAGGTGGTACGCAACGGCGTGGTGGAGAGCCGGCCCGTGGTGCTGGGCCTGCGCGCGGATGGCCGCGCCGAGATCGCCGGCGGGGTGGCGGTGGGCGAGGCGGTGGTGACGCTGTCCGGCACCTTCGTGCGTCCGGGCGACCACGTGATCGCGGTCGATCCGGCCGCAGCGAAAGGGAGCTGAGCCATGGCGTTCAACATCTCCGGCGCCTCGATCCGCAACCCGATCCCGTCGCTGGTGCTGTTCGCCGTGCTGCTGGTGCTCGGCATCTTCGCGTTCCGGGCGCTGCCGATCACCAACTCGCCGAACATCGACATCCCGGTCGTCACCGTCACGGTCACCGAGTCGGGGGCGGCACCCGCCGAGCTCGAATCGCAGGTGACGAAGAAGGTGGAAGACGCGGTCGCGAGCGTGAACGGCGTCAAGCACATCACCTCCACCATCACCGACGGCGTGTCGCTGACCGAGATCGAGCTGCGGCTGGAAATCAGCTCCGACCGCGCGCTGAACGAGGTGCGCGACGCGATCTCCACGATACGCGCCGAGCTGCCGCGCACGATCGACGAGCCGATCATCCAGCGCGTCGATTTCTCCTCGCAGCCGATCCAGACCTACGCCGCGAGCGCGCCCGGGCTGACGCTGGAGCAGCTGTCGTGGTTCGTCGACGACACCGTCGCGCGCAGCCTGCAGGGCCTGCCGGGCGTCGGCCGCGTGCAGCGCATCGGCGGCGTCACGCGCGAGGTGCAGGTCAAGCTCGACCCCGACCGGCTCGCCGCCCTCGGCATCACCGCGGGGGACGTGAACGCGCAGGTGCAGCAGACGAGCGTGGACCTGGCCGGCGGACGCGGCGAGTTCGGCGCGCGCGAGCAGATCATCCGCACGCTTGCCGGGGCCACGACCATCCAGGCGCTGTCCAACACGCGCATCGTGCTGCCTGGCGGCCGCGAGGTGCGGCTGCAGGATCTCGGCACCATCACCGACGGGGCGGAGGAGCCGCGCACCTTCGCGCGCATGGACGGGCAGACCCCGGTCGTGGCGTTCCGCATCTCGCGCAGCAAGAACGCGAGCGAGGTGGACGTGGCGCGTCGCGTGACCGACCGCCTGAAGGTTCTCGCCGCCGACCACCCGGCCATCGCCTACACGCTGATCGACGATTACGTCCGCTACTCGGTCGGCGGCTACAACTCGGCCATGGAGGCGCTGATCGAGGGTGCGGTTCTGGCGACCCTGGTGGTGCTGATCTTCCTGCGCGACTGGCGGGCGACCCTGCTCTCGGCGGTGGCCCTGCCGCTGTCCGTCCTGCCCGCCTTTGCGGCCATGCTGGCGATGGGCTTCACGCTCAACTTCATCAGCCTGCTGGCGATCACGCTGGTGACCGGCATCCTGGTGGACGACGCGATCGTGGAGATCGAGAACATCGTCCGCCACATACGCATGGGCAAGCAGCCCTACGAGGCGGCGATCGAGGCGGCCGACGAGATCGGGCTCGCCGTCATCGCGATCACGCTCACGATCTGCGCGGTGTTCGCGCCGGTCAGCTTCATGGGCGGCATCGCCGGCCAGTATTTCAAGCAGTTCGGCTTGACGGTCGCGGCCGCCGTGCTGTGCTCGCTGCTGGTGGCGCGGCTGATCACGCCGCTGATGGCCGCCTACATGCTGCGCCCGCACGCGGCGGCCGAGGCGGAGCCGGACGGTCCGCTGGTGCGCGCCTATGCCAGGTTCCTGGCGGTCACGCTGCGTCATCGCGGCATGACGCTGCTGGTGGGCCTGGCGCTGTTCGCCCTGTCGATCTGGTCCACCAGCCTGCTGCCGACGGCGTTCATCCCGCCGGAAGACCAGTCGCGCGCCGTGCTCGCCGTGGAGCTGCCGCCCGGCTCGCGCCTGGACGACACGCGCGCCAAGACGAACGAGATCGCCGCCGCGTATCGCAAGATCCCTGAGGTGACCAGCGTGTTCGTCATCGGCGGCACCACGCCGACCGGGGACGACCAGGAGGTGCGGCGCGCCCAGGTGACGGTGAACCTGGTGCCGAAGACCCGGCGCCACCGCACGCAGAAGCAGATCGAGGGCGAGCTGTCGCGCAAGCTGGCCGACATCGCAGACTTGCGCGGCTACTACGTCAACGGCCGCGGCGAGCGGGAGCTCTCGCTGACCGTGCTGAGTGACGATCCCGCTGCCCTGGACCGCGGCATCGCCAAGCTGGAGGGTGCGATGCGTCACCTGCCCGGCTTCTCCAACGTGGCCGCCAGCACCGGGCTGAACGGGCCGCAGGTGGTGGTCACGCCCCGCGCGGACGAGGCAGCGCGCTACGGCATCTCCACGCAGATGATCTCCGACGCCGTGCGCATCGCGACGCTGGGCGACATCTCGGCGAACCTGGCAAAATTCCGCGACGGCGACAGGCTGATTCCGATACGGGTGCAGACCGACACGACGCTGCGCGGTGACCTGCACGCGATCGAGGCCCTGCCGATCGTGGGTGCCACGGGGCTTGCCGTGCCGCTGGCCGCGGTCGCCGACCTCGCCATGGGGGAGGGCCCGACTTCGATCGAGCGGCTGGACCGCGAGCGCGAGGTGGTGCTGGGCGCCGACCTCGCCCCTGGCCTGGCGCTGGGGGCGGCGCTCGCCGAGGTCAACGCGCTGCCGGAAGCGCGCGACCTGCCGGACGGCGTGCGCATCCAGAACGGCGGCGACGCCGAGATCATGGACGAGGTGTTCACCGGCTTCACCATGGCGATGGGCATCGGGCTGATGATCGTGCTCGCCCTGCTGGTGCTGCTATTCCGCAGCGCGCTGCAGCCGCTGACGGTGCTGCTGTCGCTGCCGCTGTGCCTGGGTGGCGTGATCCTGGCCCTGTTGCTGACCGGCCAGCCGATCAGCCTGCCGGTTGCCATCGGCATCCTGATGCTGATGGGCATCGTGACCAAGAACGCGATCATGCTGGTGGATTTCGCCCGCGAACGGCAGGCGCAAGGGGTGTCGCGACGCGACGCGATCATCGATGCCGGCCGCAAGCGCGCGCGGCCCATCGTGATGACGACGCTGGCCATGGTGGCCGGCATGGTGCCGAGCGCGCTCAGCCTCGGCGATGGCGGGGAGTTTCGTGCGCCGATGGCGACCGGGGTGATCGGCGGGCTGATCGTCAGCACCGTGCTGTCGCTGGTGTTCGTCCCCTCGCTCTACACGGTGATGGACGATCTTTCGCGCCGGCTCGGCAACCTGTTCGGCCGGCTGCTCAACCCCGGCGAGGCACGCAAGCGCCGGGCGGTCCTGGTGCGATCACCGCCGACTGCCGCCTCGCCGGCGGAATGAGGCAGGCAAGCGGTTCTGTTGAAACAATCTGGTTTACCTGGCGCGTGTGGCAGGATCGGGCAGGATGAAGATGTGATCGTACAGGCCCGAGCTGCACGGCAGATCCCAGCCGCATGTGGTCCCAACGCCTGGCGCCGCTCCTGCTCGGCGGTGAGAAAGGAGACCGGCACGTGACCGCCTTTGGAGAAATGTTCGGCGGCCGTCGCATGGGTCAAGTCGTCGGGGATGCCTTCTTGAACTTCACATAAGACCCGCCGAAGAACGGCAGGTCGATCTCGGTATGCGAGTGGATGATGGCATACCAGGTAATCGGAATGCCGCGATCGTCTTGCTCGTTGAAATCTGCTTGGTCGTGAAGTTTATGTAGCTCGTGCACGCACTTGAAAGACATAAAGTCAACAGCCTGGTCGTGGCTTGCCAAACCCAAGCTTTCGAGATTGCCGCCCCCGAACTTATGAAGCGGTGTACTCCAAGGCCCATGATGAGTCGCGACGTAAGGGTTTTCGCAGCGATCATCAGCCAGATTTAGAAAGCCGCCGGAAATGTGCAGTTGCTGTCCAGCCAGCCAAGTCTTGGGTTCCCCTTCTTTGGAAGGATACAAAAAATCTGCATCCTGATGGATTTCAACTGGAACCCACTCACCTAGGAGCCATTCTGGAACGCCATGAGAGGCCGACGGGCCGGCTGCCCCGATGAGAACTGCCGGGAGAATGCCCAGCATCATATGATTTCGGTTAGCCACGGGACGTCGCACCTGGGGGCACGTCGTCGTAATATTCAAAGTCGACATTTCGAAGTGTCAAAGCTTTGATGTGGTAGGTAGCATCCGTAAGAAGAATTGCCTCACGTACGCGTCTACCAGGAATACCAGGACCACCCCCAGTCAGTGTCTTGATGCTTAGATCGGCCTTGATCATGTCCAATTTCTGAACATCACTGTTCAATTCGTAGTGTCCGTATCGTCGAAGATTCCACGCTAGCGATAGTAGGGCATCGAACTTATGTTGAAACATTCGAGAGCGCAGAGATGTCGGTGCCTTCGCTCGTACGACGTTCACATAAGTCGGAACAACTGCATCGAAAATCGACTGCTGTTGGAGAAGCGTCAAGGTAAAAACCTGTCTATGGGTTTTGACGAAAGCGCCGGCTAGTTCGCCCCGCAGGCCGGCGGCGTCTGTGGCTACCGAAGCCGCGGCTGCGGTGGGAACACCAACTGCGTTCAGTACGCTGGTGATTTCTTGTGTCGTTCGTCCGCTCATATCGTAACCCGGCCCAGCGGTCACACCGCTGTTCTCGTTGCCTGGCCAGTAGAGGTGCGGTGCTAGCCCCTCCTCGTTCCGGATGAACAGGTAGCCGGGTTGAGAAGGCTGGAAGCCGGTGCGGGTGACGGCGTCGACCTTGATCCCGTCTACGGCGAGCAGGCCGACCCGCAGCAGGACGACGACGGCCGCGCAGAGGTCCGGCGGCGGTGTATCGGCCGGCGGGTTCGGGCGGTAGCCGGCCGGGAAGTCCGCCGGCAGCGCCGTGTTCCACAGCCGGCCCATCTCGCGGGCGAACACGTCGAGCGGAAGCGCCACCCCCGCCCGCAGCGGCGCCAGGCCACTCAGGAATGCCCGGCGCCTGCCATCGGCCATCCCGCCCGCCTTGCGGGTGACGAGCGGCACACCGCCCAGGCCGACGAAGGGCGTAGCGCAGGCGCTCCGGCGTCATGCTATCCCTGGACCACACCGCGGCATTCGCCGAACCCGATGGACACGCGACCCTCGGCGTGCGCCCGGCCGCGTAGGATGATTTCGTCGCCATCCTCCAGAAACGTCCGAGTTTCGCCGTCGGCCAGGGCGACCGGCCTGCGGCCGCCTTGTGTGATCTCCAGCAACGAACCCAAGCCGACCGGCGTGGGCGAGGAGATCGTGCCGGATCCCAGCAGGTCCCCTGGACGCAGGTTGCAGCCGTTGGAAGCCTGGTGGGCCAGCATCTGCGCCGGCGTCCAGTACAGGTCCGCGTTACCGGCCGACAGACGATGCGGCTGGCGCGCAGACGGTGTGAGGAGAAGCACCTCCAGCGCCATGCCCAGCGCGCCGACCTGCTGGTCGGCCGCGTCCAGCAGGTAGGGCAGAGGCTGCGGGTCGCCCGCCGGCCGAGGAGGCTGCGCCACGCGGAATGGCGCCAATGCCTCCGGAGTGATGATCCAGGGCGAGATGGTGGTCTGGAAACTCTTGGCCAGGAACGGACCGAGCGGCCGGTATTCCCAGGCCTGCACGTCACGGGCCGACCAGTCGTTCAGCAGGCAGAAGCCGGCGATGTGGGATGATGCCTGCCCGATTGGCACGGCGGTGCCCAGCGCGTTGCCCGGGCCGACCCAGATGCCCAGCTCCAGCTCGTAATCCAGGCGTTCGCAGGGCCCGAAGCTGGGGGCCACGTCACCCTGGCGCAGGCGCTGGCCGTTCGGGCGGCGGACCGGCACACCGGAGGGCTGCACGGAGGAGGCCCGGCCGTGATAGCCGATGGGCATGTGCTTGTAGTTGGGCAGTAGCGGGGCGTCCGGCCGGAACAGCCGCCCGACATTGGTGGCGTGGTGAAGGCCGGCGTAGAAATCGGTGTAGTCGCCGATCTGTGCCGGCAAGTGCATGACGCAGGACGACGCCGCGTACAGCAAATCCGGCCGGGGTATGGCACCCTGCGCCAGCAGCGCGCTGACCGCATGGCGCAGCATGTTGCGCGGGCCGGCACCCAGGGCCAGCAGCGCGTTGAGCGTGGTGCCGGCGCACGCCTCCAGCGCCGAACCGCCGGCGTGCAGCGCGTCGCGGGACGCGGCCACGTCCAGGACCATGTCGCCGATGGCAACGCCCATGCGCGCCCCACCCGATGGCGGCGAGAACACGCCGAGCGGCAGGTTCTGGATCGGGAAATCGGCATGGCCGTTCGCCGACGACACCCAGGACCGCAGCCCGGGCGCGTGGGTGTGGTCGATGGCGGCTGTCACAAGCCGCGTCGGCCGCGATCGTGCGGATCGAAGTGCCTGGCCAGGCAACGGCCGTAATCCCCGTAGGCCTGCTGCAACTCCGGCATCGAAGCGGCATGCGCGGTGACGCGCTGCATGAAGCGGGTCTCGAACATGAACGCCATGGTGCCTTCGAGCTTGCGCGGCGCCAGCACGGCGTTGCTGGCGCCCTCGAACGCTTCGGCATCCGGGCCGTGCGGCAGCATGGTGTTGTGCAGGCTGAACCCGCCCGGCGTGAAGCCCTGCGGCTTGGCGTCATACTGGCCGTAGATCAGTCCCATGAACTCGCTCATGACGTTCATGTGGTACCAGGGTGGCCGGAACGTGTCCTCGGCCACCGCCCAGCGGTCCGGGAAGCAGACGAAGTCGAGGTTGGCGGTGCCTGGCGTCTCCGACGGCGAGGTCAGCACGGTGAAGATGCTGGGATCGGCGTGGTCGAACAGCAGAGGGCCCACCGGCGAGAAGCGGCGCAGATCGTATTTGTAGGGCGCGTAGTTGCCGTGCCAGGCGACCACGTCGAGTGGCGAGCGGTCGAGGCCGGTGGTCCAGAACGCGCCGCCCCATTTCACGCTCAGCGTGCCGGGCGCCTTGCGGTCCTCGTAGGCGGCGACGGGTGTCTGAAAATCGCGCGGGTTGGCCAGGCAGTTGGCGCCGATCGGGCCGCGTTCGGGCAGCGTCAGCGCCCCGCCGTAATTCTCGCACAGATAGCCGCGCGCGGCCTCGGTGCCGTGCGCCAGCTCCACCCGCATCTTGACGCCGCGCGGGACGATTGCGATCTCGCCCGGTTCGATGTCGATGATGCCGAACTCGGTCCACAGGCGCAGCGCGCCCTGCTGCGGCACGAACAGCAGTTCGCCGTCCGCATCGTAGAAATACGAATCCCGCATCGATGCGGTGATGCCGTAGACATGCGCGCCCATGCCGGCCTGGGCGCCCGCATCGCCGGCCGTGGTGATCGTGCGGATGCCGGCCAGGAAATCGACGCCCGCTGCTGGCAGGGAAGGGGGGCTCCAGCGCATCGGGGCAGGCGGCAGCTGCACCTCCACGCAGGGGCCGGTGCGCCACAGATTGGGCGGCGCGGGCGACAGGCGGTTCCAATGCGCCACGGTCGGACGGATGCGATACAGCCAGCTGCGCTCGTTGCGCGCCCGTGGCGCCGTGAACGGTGATCCGCTGAGTTGTTCCGCGTAAAGGCCATAGGCGCAGCGCTGCGGGGAGTTCCGGCCGACGGGCAGCGCGCCCGGCAGCGCCTCCGTCTCGAACCCGTTGCCGAAGCCGGACAGGTAGGTGGGCCCTGTCAGGCCGGACAGGCCTGGCAAAGTGACGTTCATGCATCCTCTCCCACGCTGGACGGCACTCAGGCCGCTGTCAGCACGCCGCGGCGCACCTGGTCCTCCTCGATGGAGACGAACAGGGCGCGGAAATTGCCCTCGCCGAAACCCTCGTCGCCCTTGCGCTGGATGAACTCGAAGAAGATCGGGCCGATGGCGTTGGCCGAGAAGATCTGCAGCAGCACCTTGGTCATCGTGCCCTGGCGGGCGCCGAGCGCCACGGCCGCTTCGCCGTCCAGCAGCAGGCCGTTGCGCTGCAGCCGCGTCAGGTCCTCGCCATGGCCCGGCACGCGTTCGTCAATCCGCGCGTAGTAGGTGGCGGGCGGCGACGGCATGAAGTCCAGCCCGGCCGCGCGCAGGGCTTCCACGGTTTCGTAGACGTTGTCGCAGCCGCAGGCCATGTGCTGGATGCCTTCGCCCTTGTACTGGTGCAGGTACTCCTCGATCTGGCTGCGCTCGTCGGCGCTCTCGTTGATCGGGATGCGTATCTTGCCGTCCGGGCTGGTCAGGGCGCGGCTGAACAGGCCGGTGTACTCGCCCTTGATGTCGAAGTAGCGTATCTGGCGGAAGTTGAAGATGCGCTCGTAGAAGCCCGACCAGACATCCATGCGGCCGCGGTTCACGTTGTGCGTCAGGTGGTCGAGGTAGGTGAGGCCCACCCCCGCGGGGCGCGGGTCGCGCTCGCCGGTCCAGTCGAACGCCGCGTCGAAGGCGGAACCGCGGGCGCCGTAGGCGTCGAGGAAATACAGCAGCGAGCCGCCGATGCCGCGCACGCAGGGCACGTCCATCGCCAGCGTGCCCTCGGCCGGGTCGGCGGGTTCGGCGCCGCCCTCCACCGCACGCTGGTAGGCATGCGCGGCATCGACCACGCGGAACGCCATGGAGGAGGCGCACGGCCCGTGTATCTCGGCGAAGCGCACGGCGTGGCTGCCGGGCTGCTCGTTGACCAGGTAGTTCACGTCGCCCTGGCGATAGAGGGTGATCGCCTGGCTGCGGTGCCGGGCGACGGGCGTGAACCCCATGGTGCTGAACAGGCGGTGCAGCTCGGCCGGGTTCGGGTGTGCGTACTCGACGAAGCCGAAGCCGTCCGTGCCCGCCGGGTTTTCCGGGGTGATCGTGGCGGGCGGCGCGTCGTGCGGATAGGGTCCCATGCTTGCCTCGTCGATGACGGTTGATCGTGGTGCCGGCCCGGCCTGGGGCAGGCTCTATCAGAACGTCGCAGTGACGCCAATGCGCGCCGACAGCGGCTCCAACGGGTGGATCTGGTGATCGCCGACGCCCTGCGCGGGCTCACCCGGCAGGCGTGAGACGTAATAGTACTCCGACGCCGCACCGCGCGAGTCCAGAAGGTTGAAAAGACTGAGTTTGAGGCTCAGGTTTTTCGTCGCCCGATAGCCGACGTCGAGGTTCACCTCGGTGTAGCCGCGCGCCATCTGGCTGCCATCATCCACCAGCGGGTGCGGCCCCAGCGCGCGCACCTCCAGGCCGCCGAACCACGGGCCCAGATTGTCCACCAGGGCGCCGAACGAGCCGATGAAGGTCGGCGCGTCCGGGATTTCCAGGCCGCCGCCCGGGTTCTCGGTGTAGCGCGAATGGGTGGCCGCGAAGTTGGCGCTGAGTTCCAGCCAGGGGCGCGGCCTGTACTGGGTTGTCAGCTCGAAGCCGATGCGATGGCTGGCCGGCCCAGCATCCGTGGTTCCGGTATCGCCGTCGTAAGTCAGCTCGGACTGGAAGTTGATGATGAACAGCGACAGCCCCGCCTGCACGCGAGGGATCGCGTTGCTGCGCACGCCGAGATCGGCGCCGGTCGATTTCACCACCAGCGGCGAACGGGTGAACCCCGTCTCCGGCGTGCCGCCCAGCGTAAGATTGGTGCCGTCGCGCACGTCGTTGGTATGAAAGCCCTGGCCGGCGCTGGCGTAGAACTCCGTCTGATCCCACGGGCCGAAGATCAGGCTGGCCTTGGGTTCGAAGACCTGCTCGCTCGGTGAACCGCTGATGCCGCCGACGAGGTTTTTGTCGGTCGCCTGAACGAAATCGCCGCGCGCGCCGAACACGGTGCGGAACCATGGCAGCCAGTGCGTGGTGTTCTGCACGAACAGGCCGACGCTGCCCTCCTCGATCTGGTCTGCACTGATCAGGTTGAGGAAGCGCGCCTGTTGATCATGCGCCAGGCTGACGTCGTTCCCATCGTATCGGCCATCGAGCCCGAACTTCGTCTCGCTCAGTCCGAAGCCCAGATCATCGAGATGCGTGACACTGGCGGCGCCGCCGAGCGTGACACGGCGCTCGGCCTGCTGGTTCTGGTCGCCACGGACGGGATCGAACAGGAAATGCGTGAAGTCGTTCCGGAGCAGGAACTGGTAGCGGATGGCGTAGACGCTGGCATCGAGGTGCCAATCGTCCGACAGCGCGTGTGACGCGCGGGCCGACAGGCTGAACCGTTCCGTCCGGCCGCCATCGGTCGGGTCGAGCGTGCCGAAACGCCCGATCAGCCCCTCGGTGACGGCCCGTTCCGGCTGGTCCGTGGTCGATTTGAACGCGCCGAAATAGTAGAGCCCGGTCAGCGACAGGCCCTCCTGGTCGGTGCCCCTGGAGTAGCGCAGGGCGGCGTTGTCCTTGCGATAATGGTCGGCGCTGTCCCAGGGGCCTTCGACATGGACGAACTCGCCGGCGGCGAGCAGCCGGCCCCCGTCCGGAAGGCTGACGGTGGTGCCGGCGAACAGGCGCTGGTCGCCCAGCGTGCCCGCGCTGGCAGACAGCGTCGTCGGCATGGTGTCGAGCAGCCGGATGTGGTCGCTGCCGATCGAGCCGAAGTCGCCGATCGTCGCGGTGTAGGGACCCTTGGTGAAGTCGATGCCCGCAGCCAGGTCGGGGATGAGGAAGTTCAGGTCGGTGTAGCCCTGGCCGTGAGCGTGGCTGCGCTCGTTGACAGGCATGTCGTCCACGAAGGTGGCGAGATCGGTGCCGTGGTCCAGGTTGAAGCCACGCAACAGGTACTGGTTGGCCTTGCCTTCGCCGGCATGCATCGTCGCCTCCAGCCCCGGAACCGTCTCCAGCAACTGGCCCACGCGGTAGATCGGCCGCAGCCTTATCTCCTGGGCAGTGATCGATCCCTCGCCGGCGGTGGCCGCGCGGCCGAGCAGGTTCTTCGTCGAGGCGGTGACGACGATGGTCTCCACGGTCCCGGGAGCGTACTGAACGCCAGCCGCCGGCACCGTTTGCGCCACCGCTGCCGGTATGACGGCAAGCCAGGCCAGCATCACCGAGCATCTCGGAAGCGTCGAAACCCGACGGCTCATGGGCGGTGCTGCATCATGCCAACGGTCTCCTGCTCGGGTGTTCATACCCGACGCCAAGCCGGATGGATGCAGAGGCACCGGGCTGAGCCAATGCCCGGCTTCACGGGGACGTACGCCCCGGTAACGGAAAATTATCGTTCGGCGTGTAAATCATTTGCAGACGGTATTGGCGGCAACACACATGGCGATCGGGTTTGATACCGAGCAGACGAACCGGTTCGCCGCGTTCCAGATCGGTCCGGATGATCTGGCGGTGCTGCACGCCAACGCCGCCTTTGCCGAGCAACGTCTGCCCGGCTTGCTGCAAACCCTGAACACCGATTTCAGCGCTTGGCCGCAGGTTCAGACGGCGTTGAGCAACCCGGCCGTCCACTCGGTGCGAGCCAGCCATTGGGTTCGGGTCGCTTCGGGCAAGTTCGACGACGGCTTCATGGATTCGGCAAAACGGTTGGCGTCCGCGTTCTATGAACACGACATACCCGGCTACGCGGTGGCGATCTGCCACGCCACCGTGAAGAACGGCATCGTGCGCGCGCTCGGACTGGAAAAGGCGCCGCGGCAAGGATTGTCCATGCTCCGGGACCGCAATGCGGCCGCCGCACGCCGCGCCCTTGCAGACGCGTTGAACAAGGCGGCCTGGTTCGACCTGGAAGTCCTGCTGGAGACCTATGCCAGCGCCGAGCGCGAGAGCAAGCGTCGTAGCCTGCGCAACTTAGCAGGGGTGTTCGAGGTCAAGATCAGCAGCGTTGCGGGCGGCGTGTCGCAATCCGCGGCCGAACTCGGGTCGGCGGTCAAGTCCATGTCCGACACCGCCCACCGTTCGACCCAGGCTTGCGATTCCGGGGCCGGCGTGGCGCACGAAGCCAGCATGAACGTCCAGACGGTTGCCGCCGCCGCCGAGGAGCTTGCGGCGACCGTCACCGAGATCGGGCAGCAGGTCACGCAGGCCGTGACCATCGCCACGGCCGCCGTTCGAGATGCGCGCGCCACCGATACCGTGGTGCAGGCGCTGGTGGACGGCGCGCGAAAGATCGGTGACGTGGTCGGCCTCATCAGCAGCATCGCCGGGCAGACGAACCTTCTGGCGCTGAACGCAACGATCGAGGCGGCACGGGCGGGCGATGCCGGCAAGGGCTTCGCGGTCGTGGCCGCCGAAGTCAAAAGCCTGGCCACGCAGACCGCCAAGGCGACCGAGGAAATCGGCCAGCAGATCAGCCAGGTGCAGGAGGCTACCCGGCAGGCCGTCCACGCCATCAAGAGCATCGGCAGCACGGTCGAGGAAATCAGCCACATATCGTCCACGATAGCGGCCGCCGTCGAGCAGCAGGGCGCCACGACCAAGGAGATCGCCCGCAGCGTTCAGGAAGTGGCTGCGGGCAACGTTCGGGTGAGCGACCTGATGTCCGCCATCAAGGACGGTGCTTCCGAGACGACGGATGTGGCGGCACAGCTGACCGGCGCCGCCTCACAGCTCGGCCAGCAATCCAGCACGCTGCGCGACGCGGTGGGCGGCTTCATGGCGGAGCTGCTGAAGGCTTGAGACTGCCAACGAGAGGCGGGTAGTGGGACGGCGCCTGCCCTGCGCGGCCTGGCGCTGCGGCCTGCGCCTGATGCTCCGGACGTTCAGCACAGCCTCTGCACGCGGCTTGGCGCCGGGTGGCAGCCGCACAGGCGCAGCCGCTCTGCTCGACCGGACCAGGCGAACGACACCGGACGCGGGGCCCGGATGCCGCCGACGGGCCTGTTTACGCCGCCGCCGCCCGGCGTGGCAGCTTCCAGTTTGGGCGAACGAAGTGGCAGGTGTAACCGTTTGGAATCCGCTCGAGGTAGTCCTGGTGTTCCGGCTCGGCTTGCCAAAACGCGCTTGCCGGCGCGAGCTCCGTCACTACCCGGCCCGGCCATAGGCCGGAGGCGTTGACGTCGGCGATCGTCTCTTCGGCGACCCTGCGCTGCTCGTCGGTGGTGTAGAAGATCGCCGAGCGGTAGCTGACGCCACGATCGTTGCCCTGCCTGTTCGGCGTGCTCGGGTCATGGATCTGGAAGAAGAACTCGAGCAGGTTTCGGTAGCTGGTCTGCGCCGGGTCGAAGACGATCTCGATCGCCTCGGCGTGCGTACCGTGGTTGCGATAGGTGGCGTTCGGCACATCGCCGCCGGTATAGCCCACGCGTGTTGCGAGAACGCCGGGTTGTCGGCGCACAAGGTCCTGGACGCCCCAAAAGCAGCCGCCAGCCAGAACCGCACGTTCCTGAGTCATCGGATGATCCTCCATCCGACTCAGATAGTGGCAGCGCCCCGGGCTTCCACCTCGTCGCGCTTCAGGAGGGCACGATCCGGCCGAGGAACACCAGGCCTGCAGGCGGTTGAGAGCCGGCCGGCTGCCTGCCTGGGCTTCCGCCGGGCCCGGAGCCCGCGGTCAGTGCACCGGCCTCCCTTTCAGTCCCACATAGATCTTGCCGTTCGGCGCGGTCGTCGCGCCGACGATGCCGGTTCCATCACCAGGGACAGAGGACGACCATTGCGGGCGCGGCAGGATCGGCCACAATGCCGGCCACTGCGGGGAAGGATCGTTGATGCAGCATCAGGGGCCAAACCGGCTGGCAGACATCGTATCGCACCCATGACGGGGCCGCAGGGCGACCGCGCAGCGCAGATGTTTCCCGTGCTGACACCGGCGCAGATCGAAACGGCCCGCCGCTTCGCCTCCGGCCCGCCGATCCGCTACGCGGCCGGAGACACGCTCTTCGCCGTCGGGCAGCGCCACGCACCGGCTTTCCTGATCCTGTCCGGTCACGTGGTGATCAGCCGCGGGGGAGAGGATGGCGGCGTCGCCATCACCCGGCACGGACCGGGCAGCATCACCGGCGAGATCAGCCAGCTGGCCGGCCGCCCGGCCATGGCGGAGGGGCGCGTGGACGCCGATGGCTGCGAGGCGGTGCCGTTCGACGCCGCCCATCTGCGCGCGCTGCTGATCGGCTCGGCGGAGCTGGGCGAGATCGTGATGCGCGCGTTCATCTTGCGCCGCACCGCGTTCATCGCACAGGGCAACGCGGGCTCGGTGCTGGTGGGCCGCCCAGGCTCGCCGGCCCTGACACGCATCGAGGGTTTCCTCGCACGCAACGGCTACCCGCTGACGGTGCTGGACGCGGAGGCGGATGGCCTGGAGATCGCCAGGCGCCTGGGCCTGCAGGCCGACGACCTGCCGGTCGTTGTCTGCCCGGACGGCCAGGTGCTCAAGCGCCCGACGGAGGCGGAGGTCGCGGCCTGCCTCGGGATCACGCCGGAGCTCGACCCCGCGTACCTCTACGACGTCGCGATCGTGGGCGCGGGGCCGGGCGGCATGGCCGCCGCCGTGTACGCCGCCTCGGAAGGCCTCTCGGTGATCGTGCTGGAGGCGAGGGCGTTCGGCGGCCAGGCCGGCGCCTCGGCGCGGATCGAGAACTATCTCGGCTTCCCGACCGGCATCACCGGCATGGCCCTGATGGCGCGCGCCTTTACCCAGGCCCAGAAGTTCGGCGCCGAGATCGCCATCCCGCTGACGGTGCAGCGGCTGGAATGCGGCGGCCCGGCCCGCCGGCCGAGCGACCCGTTCGTGCTCCACCTGACCAACGGCAGCACGGTTCGCGCGCGCAGCGTGGTGGTCGCTTCGGGCGCACGCTACCGGCGTCCGGACATCGCCAACCTCGACCTGTTCGACGGTGCCGGCGTGTCGTACTGGGCCTCTCCGCTCGAGGCCAGGCTGTGCGCGGGCGAGGACATCGCCCTGGTGGGCGCGGGCAACTCCGCCGGCCAGGCGGTGGCGTTCCTCGCACCGAAGGTGCGCAGCCTGCACCTGGTGGTGCGCGCAGGCGGGCTGCAAGCGTCGATGTCGCGCTACCTGATCGACCGCATCGCGGCCCTGCAGAACGTTACGCTGCACACGCAGACCGAGGTTTCGGCGCTGCAGGGCGATGCCGAGACCGGCCTGGCCGGGGCGAGTTTCCGTAATCGCACCACCGGCAAGACCTGGACCGGACCGTTGCGCCACCTGTTCCTGTTCATCGGCGCCGACCCGAACACCGACTGGCTCTCAGACTGCAGCATCACGCTCGACGCGAAAGGCTTCGTGACCACCGGCGGCGAACCCCAGGGTGACGCCTGGGCATCCGCCAGCCGCCGGCCCTCGCCGCTGGAAACCAGCATGCCCGGCATCTTCGCCATCGGCGACGTGCGCGCCGGCTCGACCAAGCGCGTGGCCGCCGCCGTGGGCGAAGGCGCCCAGGTTGTAGCAGCGCTGCACGGGGTGCTGGCGTGAGCCTGCTGTCAGAGTATCGTAATCTTGCCGCCTAAGCCGATAACGGGCCGGCTACCTGAAAATCGGGCAACGCACGCTGGGAGAGTCACGGACTAAACTACAGAAGAAGCAATGGGATCTGGCAAGGCAGCTATCGTAAACTTTCTATAGTCAACAAACGTAGCTTATGACGGTCGGCTCTGAGGCTGATCCTTCTCGACTTCCTCATCGTCCGCCTCTTCGTCGTCTGGCCCTCGGCTCCACGGCTTACCCGTTAGATAAGCGGCCAAAATAGAAGCTATGGTCGTAGCAAATGCGGTGGCGCCCCAACCTGGACTTGCTAAGATTGCGATTACCGCGGATGCAACAAGGGCTACGCAGACTGTCAGCGCTGGGGCGACGTGGTGGAGAATTGCTTGTAGTTTCGCAAATTTAAGACCGTCGCGATCCATGTCTCTCATGTGAGCAGCATCGAGCGCAGCCTGATCGAGTAGCCACTGGCCTGCACCAGGTAAAACACGCTCATACTCACCAAAATCAAGCGCCGGCGGTATAGGTCCGCTATGCACCCGCGTGATAGTTGCGCGAACGTCTGGTGGAATTTCGCGTTCTGTCAAAAACGAATTTTGTTTAAAGGACTCACCACCAGTTATTATTACGGGTGGAACATGTAATCCGATTGAGCGCTTATCATCTGAGTTGATAAGTGGCTCTTCTGGACCGCTGTTGCTTGAATTATCCGAAGTATCGGACACGAGCTTTGAGCAGGCTTCCTTTTAGAGAAGCACCAACACGGCTGAACGCCAAGCGAGTAGGTTCCCCAAGCGGGAGAGCTTCGACTGTAATCTGAGACGGGACTAAATCTATCAGCCCACCAAAGGCAGCGCGATAGCTGGTTTCTGTCGGTTTGACATGTATACGGCCGTCATCTCCAACAATGACCGTAGGAACTCGATTTCGCGGCTTTACGAACATGTTCCCCGCTCCGGCAGCCCAACGCTTACCGAGATACTGAGTCTTTGCTTTCCGTTTCGTCAATGAGCTTGTGGTGCTGAGACGCGTCGGAATTTTCATCTTTGAATCCGTTAAGACCTGTTCAAGGAGCGATCGGTTGGCCGGCTTGGACTGCACGTGAACCCACGTAGGGGAGGAGGTTTCTAAGCAACTCTATCATACTCAGACAATCACGGAAATCTTGTCGAACAATGAATGAACATTGGGGTGATAAACTACCGCTTCGAACCAGCTAGCCCGTTGATCCGACGGTAGCGACGGGGTGACTTGAACACCCGACCAAGGGATTATGATTCCCCTGCTCTACCGCTGAGCTACGTCGCCATCCGTCGGAGCGGCGGGACTTATCGCCGCTGTCCCTGGCAAGTCAACAGCCTGGGCGCGCCCTCAGACGGGCAGCCGGACCCTGGCGCGCAGGCCGCCCATCGGCGAGTCCTCGAGCGTGATGTCGCCGCCATGCGCGCGCACGATGTCGCGCGCGATGGTCAGGCCGAGCCCGGTGCCGCCGGCCGCACCGCTCTCGAACGGGCGAAACACGCTCTCTCGCCGGTCGGGCGGGATGCCGGGGCCGTCGTCGTCCACCATCACCAGTACGGCCCGTTCCATCGCCAGGGCGGACATCGCCACCCGGCCGGCATGGCGTCGGGCGTTGTCCACCAGGTTGGTCAGCGCGCGGCGCACCGCGTCCTGGCGCAGCGGCAGGTTCAGGGTGCCCGGCACGTCCACCGCCACCGCCGCCCCGGTGCGGCGGGCACCGGCCGCCACGTCGCGCAGCATGGCCGACAGGTCCACCGGCTGGGCCTGCTCGGCCTGTTCGCCGCGGGCAAAGGCGAGGTAGCCGCTGATCATGCGCTCCATCTCCTCCACGTCGGCCGTCATCTCTGCGGCGTCGGCGGCGAGCGGGCCCTCGGCCGGCATCATCGCCAGCACCAGGCGCAGCCGGGTCAGCGGCGTGCGCAGGTCGTGGCTGACGCCGGCCAGCATCTCCGTGCGCTGGCTCAGGAACCGGCGTATCCGCTCCTGCATACGGTTGAAGGCGGTGGCGGCGCGCCGCACCTCGACCGCCCCTTCCGGCCGGATGGCAGCGGTGTCGCGCCCCAGGCCGAAGGCTTCGGCGGCCTCGGCCAGGCGCCGTATCGCGCGCACCTGGTTGCGCATGAACAGCGCCGCGATGCCGAACAGCAGGATGGCGCTGCCGCCCAGCCACAGCACGTAGACGTAGATCATGCTGGTGTACAGGCGCTTGCGCGGCGCCTCCACGTGCAGCACGCCGCCGTCGGCCACACCGGGCGGCAGCTGCACGTCGATCAGCACGGAGGTCGGGTCGTGCGTCCAATCCATCGCGAACGGCAGCCCCACCCGTTCGCGCAGCGCGATGGCCAGGTCGTCGTCCATCGGACCGAGGATGTTCACCCGCGCGCCGGTCACGACGCGCCCCCCCGGCCGCACCTGCATGCGCAGGTCGAAATCCTGCAGGCTGCTCTGCAGCACCCAGGCCCGGTCCGGCCCGTCCCGGCCGCTGGCGAGCAGACGGATGGTCTGCGCGATCTCGCCCGCGACGGCGCCCGACAGGCGGCGCGAGATCAGGTCCAGGTGGCTGCCGTAGAAGATCAGCAGCGCCACCGCCTGCGCCACCACCAGCGGCACCAGGATGATCAGCAGCGAACGCCCCAGCAGCGAGCGGGGCAGGATCCTGCGCGCCGGCCGCTCCCAGGTCGACGACAGGCGACTCACCTACACGCCCGGCTTCAGCACGTAGCCGCGCCCGCGCACGGTGTGCAGGAAGCGTGGCTCGCGCGGGTCCACCTCGATCTTTCGTCGCAGGCGCGTCACCTGCACGTCGATGGCGCGCTCGCCGGTCTCGTCCATGCCGAGCGCCGCCACGATGTCCTCGCGCGTCAACACCGCGTTGGGGCGGGCGGCCAGCAAGGCCAGCAGCGCACCCTCGCCGCCGGTGAGGTGCATGGGTCCGTCCGGCCCGCTCAGCTCGCCGCGCGCGCAGTCGAACTCCAGCCGGCCGAGACGCAGCGGGCCGGCGGGTGC
>CAXTJP010000024.1:0-31100 GCA_964244615.1 uncultured Acetobacteraceae bacterium | reverse complement strand
CCGCTGCGGCGGACGCTCGCCGCCATGCTGGCCGCGGGCGCGGTGCTGCTGCCCTCGTCCACGCGGCAACCCGCTCCGCCGACGCCGCTCCCGGTCTCCCGCCTCGAGCCGCCCCGCGTGCCGGCGATCGCTGCGCCGTCCAGGCCGAAGCTGCCGCGCCCGCCGGTCCTGCCGCCAACCCCGGCGCCAAGGCCGGCACCTGTGCTTGCGCCGGAGCAGGTGGTCAGAACGCCGGCGGTACCGCCCGACACCCTGCCAGCGGGACCGCTGCCCAAGGTGCTGCTGCTGTTTCCGTCCCGTGGCCTGACCGCCGGGCGAGCGGCCGACCTGGTGCGGCGCCTGCACGCGAACGGCTTCGGTCAGGTCGATATCGGGCCGGGCTCCGCCACGCGGGCCCGGCGTCCGGTCTCCTATTTCTTCGCCGACGACCTGGCGCTGGCCCAGACCGCCGGCCGCGTGCTGGCCGAGGCAGGATTGTCGTTTGTCGAACGGAACTCTCTGGACCCGAGGCTTGTTCTGGTGCCAAGAGGGCTTCCCGCGCGACAGCCCGGCCTGATCGAGATCCAGTTGCCGTAGGAAATGAAGGGTGGATGTCTTGTCGGCCGCCCTTGCTGGTGATGGCTGCGTCGCTGCCGCCCTTGTTCCTTATGACGTCGCTGCCGCCCTCGCTCCTTTTGGCGTCGCTGCCGCCCTGGCTTCTGACGGCGTCGCTGCCGCCGGGGCGGGCGCCGGCTCGCCATGCGGGCGGCACGCGGTCCCACCAGGAAGGCCGCTCCCGGCGCCACGTTCAGGCGCCCGGACACGGCCGGGCGCCGATCGTCCGGCCATGGGATTGCGCGCGTCCTGGCGGTCGGGCGTCGCCTGCGGCCTGCTCCTGCTCGCGGGCAGGCCCGCCTGCGCCTCGCCAGCGCCGGACCCGGAGAGTTTGTTCCAGCAAGCCGTGGCTGCCGATCTCGGGCAAGGCGGCCGATCCGACGCTGCCGCGGCTTTCCGGCTGTATCGCGCCGCCGCCGAGGCCGGGCTGGCGGTGGCGCAGCTCAACACCGCCGTCATGCTGGACAGCGGCCGTGGCGTCGCGCAGGACCCGACCGGCGCCGCCACCTACTACGCCTTGGCGGCCAGCCAGGGCATCGCTCGCGCCGCCTACGATCTGGGCCAGCTCTACGCCGATGGCGAGGGCGTGCCCGCCAACCCCGGCCTGGCCCGTGCCTGGTTGAAGCTGGCCGTCGGGGAAGGGCTGACCGCGGCGGCCGGCTTGCTGGACGCGATGCGCGTGCCGGTGGCAACCGGCGCGACGGCGCTTCCAACCGCGCCCGACCCGCGCCGACCGGCGTCGCTGTCCGTCTTTGCCAGGCCCGCCGCCCTGCAGCTGGTGTGGACCGCCGGCGTGCAGCCGGACCCGCCGCAATTCTTCGTCGAGGTGGCGCTGCTGGACGGGCCCACGACCCGGCGCGTGTTCGACGGCCTGGTGAACGTCTCCGCCATCACGGTGCCGGTTACCCTCGAGGCAGGCCGCTACGCCTGGCGCGTCTTCACGGTGTGCCCCTCGCTCGGCCGTTATGCTCCCTCGCCCTGGGTCGTGTTCTCGGTTTCCTGAACTCTTTGCGCCGACCCCAAGGAAACGCCATGCACCAGCTCGTTATTGCGCGTTACGCCGAGAACCTCGACTGGCTGGGCCAGGTGCCTGCGGCGTTCGAAGTCCACGTCTACAACAAGGGCGTTGCGATCACCTCGGCCGCGGCCCTGGCCAGGGCGAGCCGGGTGGTCGAGCGGCGCAACGAGGGCCGCGAGTCCGAGACCTACCTGACTCACGTCGCGTCGCTCGCCACCGGCGATGCAGGGACGGACCCATCCGACCCCTTCGTGGTGTTCGCGCAGGGCGATCCGTTCGAACACAGTCCGGATTTCCTGGCGCTGCTGCAGGGATGGCGCCAATGGGCCGACGTGCAGCCGCTATCCTGGCGCTGGAAGACCGGCCGCCACATCCCGCCCGATCTCGTGCTGGCGCGCGAAACAGGCGGCTTCATCGATGGTTTGCGGGTGCGGCCCGAGCTGTTCTCGCTCCAGAGCTGGACGCCGCTCGGCTTCCACGACGTGGGAACGTTCTGGCTACAGGAGACGTACCGGCAGGTGCACGGGCTGCCCGATGGCAGCAACATCGCCGCCCATTTCCTGGCGATGTGCGGCCTGCCCGGGCTCGCCGCGCAGGCCAACGGGCGTTTGCTCGGGCGGTTTTCCTACGGCGCGGTGTTCGCCGCGCGCCGCTCCCGCTTGCGGGCGGTCCCGGCCGAGGCGCTGGCGCTGCTACGCCGCGCCTCGCTGGGCCACGAAGTCTACGGCTACGTGCTGGAACGGTTGTGGCTGCACCTGTTCGGCATGCCGTTCGTGCAGCCGGCCCTGCTGCCGGTGCAGGCGGCGGGGGATCTGCTGGATGGCCTCGCGACCGAGGGACCGGTGTTCGTGCCGCCCGACCCGACCAGCCCGCGCCGACGCCGCCTGCAACGGGTGGCCGGCAAGATCGGCCGCCTGATCCGTGGCTGATCGGGCGACCCGGCGCGATCATCGCTCATCTTCGGAGGTGCCGGATGGCTGACGGTATTTGCCGGGCAGGCACGAGGACCCGCCGATACGGGGCAGCCTGGCCGGTGCTGGCGATGCTGATCGGCCTTGCGCGCCCTGGCGTCGTGCACGCCGGCGAGGCGGTCTCCCCGACCCTCGTGGCGCAGCTGCATTCCGTGTTCCAGGCGTATGATTCATGGCTGGCGGAGGCGGACCCCATCTCGGCGGGTCAGCGCGGGGATCTGCTCGCCGCCGCGCGCTGGCCTGACGACGCGCAGGCCGCGACCGCGGCGCGGATGGCCCGCCTGGCGTCGCTGCAGGCCAGGCTGGCTGCGATCCCGCCTGCCTCGCTCGCCGGGGAGGACGCGCTGAACCGGGCGGTCTTGCAATGGCGGGTCGACACCGACCTGCGCGGCGCCGCCTTCGACGAGAATCGCATTCCCTTCACCAGCGACGAGGGCTTCTTCCTCGTCCCCGCCTACGCCGCCCAGGGGACCGTGTTGCGCAACCGGGAGCAGGCGCAGGCGTGGCTCGCCCGTCTGGCCGCCCTGCCCGCCTACTACGAAACCGAGACCGCCAACTTGCGGCGCGGCATCCGGACCGGCTTCGTGCAGCCGCGCATGACCGCCGCCGCGGCCTGGCGCACGACCAGCGGAGCGGCTGCGTCTCCTGCCGAGCACGACCCCCTGCTGGAGCCGTTCGACACGCTGCCCCAGACGATGCCGCAGGCCGAACGCACGGCGTTGCGCGCGCAGGGCCTGGCGCTCGTCCGCGACAGGGTCAAGCCGGCCGAGGCGGCGCTCGCCGGCTTCTTCGAGCACGACTACCTGCCGGCCGCACGCGGGACCATCGGCGCCGCGGCGCTCCCCGATGGCCGGGCCTACTACGCCTACCTGGTGCGGCGCGAGACCACCACGGACATAACGCCGGACGCGATCATGGCGCTCGGCACGTCCGAAATCGCCCGCATACGCGCCGCCATGGCGGCGCAGATCGCCGCCAGCGGCTTTCACGGCGACCTGCATGCCTTCCTGGCGATGCTGCGCGCCGATCCCCGCTTCACCGTGGCGACCCCGGAGGCGCTGCTGGAGCGGGCGAGCCGGCTGGCCAAGCGGGTGGACGACCAGCTGCCGCGGCTGTTCGGCCGCCTGCCGCGGCTGCCCTACGGCGTGCGCCCGGTGCCGCACGCGATCGAGGAGGGCTACACCACCGCGCGCTACTTCCCCGGCAGCCCCGAGCAGGGCATCGCAGGCGGGCTGATGATCAACACCTCGCACCTGGACCAGCGCCCGCTCTACGAGCTGCCGGCCCTGGTGGCGCATGAGGGCGCCCCCGGCCACCACATCCAGATCGCGCTCGCGCAGGAGCTGATCGGTCTGCCGGTGTTCCGCCGGGATTTCGGCCCGACCGCCTTCGTCGAAGGGTGGGCGCTGTACGCCGAGCAGCTGGCAGCCGAGATGGGGCTGTACGAGACGCCCTACGAACGCTTCGGCCTGCTGTCGATGGAGATGTGGCGGGCCTGCCGGCTGGTGATGGATGTCGGCATCCACTGGAACGGCTGGAGCCGCGACCGGGCGCTGTCGTGCCTGCGGGACAACACGGCACTCGCCGAGCGCAACATGCAGAGCGAGGTGGACCGCTACATCGCCTGGCCCGGCCAGGCGCTGGGCTACAAGGTCGGCGAGCTACGCATCATCGCGTTGCGCCACCATGCCGAGGCCGCGCTTGGCGCGGGCTTCGACGAGCGGGCGTTCCACGACTGGGTGCTGGACGAGGGCGCCCTGCCGCTATCGGTGCTGGAGGCCCGGGTAGAGGAGAAGATCGGCGAGGCCCTGCGCCGTTGATAGGCGTCGCCCGGCCGGCGTCCTATTGCAGCACCACCCTGGCGCAGCGTCGCGCTTCGGCGGGCTTGCCATCGAACCTGCCCGGCGGCATGCTGGTGAACGCGACGAGCGTCAATCTGTCGGGCGGGATGCCGAGCGTCTCGAGGTAGTCGACCGTGGCCGCCGCGCGCCGGCGCGCCAGGTCCCGACGCGCGTCGCGGCTACCGGTGGTGTCCGGGAAGCCTTCGACCAGGATGCGGCCGCCACCCGGCACCGCGCGGCCGAACCGGTCGAGCTGCCTGGTGTCGCCGGGCGTCAGCAGCGCCGAACCGTTGCCGAACAGCACGGTCGTCTCGGCCACGGCAGCGCCGTCGGTCGCAGCGTTCAGCAAGGTGTCCCTGTCGGGTACGCGCGCCGCGTCGGCCAGCTCCTGCCCGCGCCATGCGGTGTCGCCGTGCAGGTCCACGACACGGCCATCGGCCGCCGCCATCGCCCCGGCCATGTCGGGCCCTGCCCCCGCCTGTGCTGCCCCCGCCTGTGCTGCGACCGCCGGATCGCCGGCCAGGACAGTGACGACGGCCATCGCCGCCAGCCATGATGTTTCGTCCACTCCCGTTCCTCCCGATGCTGTGACCGGCCGCCGTACTTAACGCCCGCCTCACCGGCGACGCAAATCGGGGCGCGGCCGGGCATGGAGCCGCCCGGCAAACCGTGGCAGGACAGCATACGTCCCGGCGCGCGATCGTCGGGCAAGCGCGGGCCTGGAGCCGGACATGGAAATCGTCGTCGTCGACCTCGGTGGGACAAACGTGCGCTTCGCCATCGCCGAGGTGCAGGCCGCCCGCGTGGCGTCCCTCGGTCCGGCGGTCACCCTGCACACCGCCGACTATGCGAGCCTGGCCAGCGCCTGGGCTGCCTACGCCGCGCAAGCCGGCCATACGCTGCCGAGGGCCGCCGGCCTGGCGATTGCCTGCCCGATCGCGGGCGAGGTGCTGAAGCTGACCAACAGCCCGTGGGTGCTGCGTCCCGCCACGCTTGCCGGCGAGCTCGGGCTGGACAGGCTGACGCTGGTCAACGATTTCGGGGCGGTCGGCCACGCGGTGGCGCAGCTGCCGCCCGAATACCTGCGCCGCGTCGCGGGCCCGGACGTGCCCCTGCCGGCAACCGGCGTCATCGGCATCGTGGGGCCGGGCACCGGGCTCGGCGTGGCCCACGTGCTACGCCGTCCGGGATCCTACCACGTGATGGAGACCGAAGGCGGGCACGTGGATTTCGCCCCGGTGGACGCGATCGAGGACGCGCTGCTGCGAACGCTGCGGACGCGCTTCGGCCGTGTCTCCGCCGAACGCGTCGTCTCCGGCCCCGGCCTCGCCAGCCTCTACGAACACCTGGCCGCGATGGAGGGGCGGGCGATACGCGCGCCCGAGGCGCCTGTGCTCTGGGCGTCGGCGCTGGACGGCAGCGATGCCGTGGCGAGCGCCGCGTTGCAGCGCTTCTGCCTCTCGCTCGGCAGCGTCGCGGGCGACATTGCGTTGGCCCAGGGGGCGCACGGCATGGTCATCGCCGGCGGCATCGGCGCGCGGATCGGCGGCGTGCTGGAAGGCTCGGGGTTCGCTGCCCGCTTCACTGCGAAGGGACGGATGGAGGCGATGCTCGCCAGCCTCCCGGTCAAGCTCGTCACCCATCCCGAGCCCGGCCTGTTCGGCGCCGCCGCCGCGTTTGCCAAGGAGCATCCCTGATGACCACCGCACGCCTGGCGCAGGCCACGGCCCTGCTGATGCTGACCGCGGGTTGCGTCACGGCACCACAGCCGATGCTGTCGGCCGCCGACCAGGGCGAGGTGGCGCGGATTGCCGACTACCTCAACGCGCTGCCGAGGTTCGAGGCCCGCTTCACCCAGTCGGGCGCGTTCGGGCCGGGCGCCGGCCTGGTCTGGCTCGACCGCCCGGGACATCTGCGTATCGACTACGAGGGGCCGGGCGCCCGGGTCATGGTGATCGCCGGCGGCCGGGTGCGCATCCTCGATCGGGGCACCGGCGCGCTGACGACGATGCCGGTCTCCCGCACCCCGCTCGGCCTGCTGCTCGGCCCGACCATCGACCTATCCGGGACGGCCCACGTGGAGAGCCTGGCGCACCAGGCGGGCGGCATACGGCTGGTGCTCACCCGCGCCGGGCAGCCGACCCAGGGAACCCTGACGCTCGATTTCGCCGACCAGCCGCTGCTGCTGCAGGCGGTGACGATCGTCGATCCCTACCGTCGCGCCCTGACACTTCAGCTGTCCGGCATCGATCCTTCGCCGGTCCTGACACCCAGCCTGTTTCAGCCGCCGGTGGCCGCTCCCCCGAGCTGACGGCCGCTCGGCGGCAGGTCACGAGGCGGCGCCCGGCTCCGGCCGCACGCCAGCGACGCAGCGGAAGGTCGCGCCGAACCCGGTCGGCCAGTAGGGCGTGAACGGGTCGCCATCGGGCGCCATGGCGACCGGCAGGACGACGCGCCCCTGCTGGCGGCAGAACATGTCCATCTCCGCCAGCACGACCCGCCGCGCCTCCGCCCCGCCACCGAGCACGGGCGCCCGCATCTCCGCGACGCTGTAGGTGTCGGGTCCGACCGCCAGGATTCCGGACCCTGCACCGCAGCCGGTCAATGCGACGGCGGCAATGGCGGCGAGCCCGGCCAGGGCCAGGCGCGGTCGCGGCGCGGCCGGGACAAGCCTGGCCGTTCGCGCCGGCACCGGTTTCTACTGGAACGGGTAGTAGCGGAAATTCAGCAGCACCGTGTTCTCGTCGGTCTGCGGCGTGCGGCCGACACCCTGGAAAACGGAACGGTGCGTGTAGGCCGAGTTCAGCACGCCACCGAGGTCGGCCGCAGCATGGAAGACGTCGGTGATCGGCATTTATCGCTTCTCGTAATAGTGGCGGGCCCTACCGCGAAACCCATGACCCTTGAGCACACAAGGTTTTCGCCTCAGTTTGGTTTCACGGTCCTTCCACGTGCCGCTTCCACCATGAGCGCTTCCTTGCCTGAATCAACAGGAACCGCAGATTGGCAAAAGATGTTGAAGCCTCAATCGCGTCCGCCGAATCTTTCCTCTACACAGCATCCAGCATGCTGCCGTTACGCAGGATTGCACGTCGAAAAGACAGATTCGAGACAGACTCTGCGTTACCGTCGGGTCAGCTCCGTATTGGAGAGGTGCGTCAGAGGAACGGCCTTTCGGCTTGACAGAACGCCCTAGCTCCCTTGATGGCGCCACCCCTGAGGTTACCGGGTCAGGAGAGGTGTGGCATCCGGATCACTCCACCCGACTACAAACCTTCGCCAGCCATATCATAGTTGCCAGCAGGGAATCACCGTGCCTTTCATTCCTGGCCGGAAATGTCGGGATGGCCTCGGCGGCACGGGCGGGACAGGAGCGGACTGTGCAGGCGACCTCAACATCGGGCGGGACGGGCTTGGTCTTCGGCTCCTCCGCTTCCTACGGCCGCAGTGTTTCCCGTCCGGCGCTGCTCGCTGCCACCGCCCTATGCGCGGCACTCCTGGGCGCGTCCAGCGCCGCAGCACAGGTGTCGCCCGACCAGCTCTCGTCCATTGAGAAACAGATTGCTGCGTTGAAGGCGGAACTTCGCCACCTCAAGCAGGAGACGGCCGAGCGGGACAGGCAGCTTTCCGCGGCCAGGCAGGCCGCATCCGACCGCGCCTCCACGCCGCCCGTGACCCAACTGGCGCCCGTCATGCCGCAGATACCGGCAGGGTACGCGTTGGTGCCCGCGTCTCCTGGCTCCGCTCCGGGGTCTGTCGTCCTGGCCCGTGCCGAGGCGCCCAAGGCCAAGAAGCAGCCTTTGGGTACGTTCCAAGTGGGTGGCATGACCGTGACGCTGGGCGGGTTCATCGCCGCCGACTCGGTTTTTCGCTCCCGGAACAGCGCCGAAGACATCCAGACCAACTTCACCTCAGGCATCCCGGAGCGCTACCAGCCCGCATACCACGAGACCGAATTCCACGAGAGCAGCCGTCTGACACGGTTGACCGGCCTGGTGACGGGAGCACCTGACGAGAACTCCAAGCTGCGAGCGTATGTCTCGCTGGACTTCCAGGGCGCCAGCCCGACCTCCAATTACAACGAGAGCAACAGCTGGCTGCTGCGGTTGCGCGAGGCCTGGGCGAGCTACGACGACAACGCGCTGGGGATCCAGGTGCTCGCCGGGCAGGCCTGGTCCTTGCTGACCATGACGCGGGTGGGCATGGATCCGCTCAACGTCAACTCGCCGCAGACCGTCGACCCGACTTCTGCCCCAGGCTTCACCTACGCGAGGCAGGCTCAGCTCCGGTTGATGAAGAGCTTCAATCAGGGTCAGTACAGGGTGGCGGTGTCTTTCGAGAACCCGGCAACGCTCTACTCAGGCACCACAATCCCAAGCAGCCTCGGCACGCTGAACCTCAGCAACCCCGGTGTGGGTATCGACGCCACAGGCAGCAACTCGACCACTTCGGTCGTGAGCACGGTCACTACCGTGAACGGAAAATCCACGGTCACCAGCACCAACGTATTGACGCCTGGAAACATCACGAACGACATCGTGCCGGACGTCATCGTCAAGGCGACCGCAGACTACGATTTCGCCCACCTCGAGGCTTGGGCACTAGGCCGCGTCTTCCATGACCGGCTCAGTCAACTCGGCACGGGCCAGAGTAACACCCTGTTCGGCGGCGGTGCAGGCGGGGCCGCGCTGATGCGCATCATACCCGACAAGCTCGAGTTCCAGCTGAGCGGCATGGCAGGTCGCGGCGTCGGCCGCTATGACCCGACCAACCTGCCGGATGCCACGATCGGCAGCCACGGCCAGCCGGTCACGCTGCCGGGCTGGTCGGCGCTGGCGGGCTTGGTCGGCCACCCTGTCAAGAGCGTCGACCTTTACGGCTATCTCAGCACCGACCAGGTCTCGGCGAAGTACTACGACGCGGTCTCCGGAGGGAAGGTCACGGCGTATGGCTACGGCAATCCGCTCTACAACAATTCCGGCTGTCAAATCGAGCTTTCGGCCGCGAGCACCTGCGCGGCCAACACTTCCGGCGTCGTGTTCGGCACCGTCGGGGCATGGTACCGCTTCTTCAAGGGGCCCTACGGTACGATGCAGGTGGGCGCGCAATACTCCTATGCCCGCCGCTATGTCTTCCAGGGCTTCGGCCCGACCCCGAAGACCGACAGCAACGCCGTCTTCCTGAGCTTTCGGTATTTCCCGTTCCAGTAAGGACCCGCGGGCACCCTAAATCCCAATTTAATGGCGGTCGGCGTCGGAAAGCACGATCCTGGGCCAACGAAAGACGCTCGCAAGTAGCGGACACGGTGGCCTATGACGGTATCCGTCCCTTTGCCCAAGATACTGCTGGTCGAGGACGACGCCGGCATCGCCGGGGAGATCGCCGACGATCTCGGCGATCGGGGCTACGAAGTCGTCTGGAGGCAGGATGGCGGCACGGGTCTCGCCGAGGCGCGGGCACGCCCCTACGCCGCACTGATCCTCGATCGGATGCTGCCCGGGATCGACGGTCTCGCCGTGCTCGCGCGGCTCCGCGAGGAGAACGTCTCCGTGCCCGTCCTGGTGCTCAGCGCCCTGGGTGCCGTGGACGAGAGGGTGCGCGGCCTCAAGGCGGGAGGGGACGACTACCTCACCAAGCCGTTCGCGCTTGAGGAACTGGCCGCGCGCCTGGACGCCCTGCTCAGGCGGCCGCTGGAAACCCGGGAGACCGTGCTCCGTTCAGGCGTCTTCGAGCTGGACCTCATCGACCGGGTCGTGCGGCGGGACGGCGCCGAGATCGAGATACTGCCGCGCGAGTTCCGGCTGCTCGAATACCTCATGCGGCGCCCGGGCCAGGTCGTGACCCGCACCATGCTGCTGGAAGAGGTCTGGCACTACCGCTTCGTCCCGCAGACCAACCTGGTGGACGTTCATTTGGGGCGGCTGCGGCGCAAGATCGATCTGCCCGGCGAGCCGTCGATGATCGACAGCATCAAGGGCGTCGGCTTTTCCTTCCGCCCCGCCCCGCCCTGGGCCGCCGCGGACGCCCCCGGCGCGGACGGGACGTGAGTTGGGCAGTCGTCTTCCGGACGAGCACGTTCAGGACCTCCGCCCTGGCTTCCGCCGTTTTCGCGTCCGGCACGCTGCTGCTTTTCGCCTTCATCTACTGGCAGACGGCCGGCTACGAGACCGAGCGCATCGACGCGTTCCTTGTGCACGAGTCGCTTGCCGTGTCGCGCGCGCCCGCCGCGAGCGTCGAGGGCGAGGTGAGGACCCGCTTCTCGGGTGACATGCACCGGCTGACCTTCGCCGCCGTCCTCACGCCGGACGGGGGCGTCCTGGCGGGCGACCTTGCCTCGTATCCTTCCGGTTTGCCCGTGGACGGCGCGCCGCACGTCGTGAACGCTGAGCGCAAGGTGGCGGCCGGGCTGGTGACAGAGAGGGTCGCGGCCGTTGCCCGCGCGCTGCCCGACCGCAGGGTGGTGGTCATCGGCCGCAGCCGACAGGAACTGTCGCGGCTGACATTGCTGGTCGGCCGCGCGCTGGCCCTGGGGCTGGGCCCGGCCTTCGCCCTGGCGCTCGCCGCCGGAGCGTGGGCCAGCCTGACGACCACCGCCCGGATCGCGGCGTTCCAGCAGGTTCTGGACCGGATCATGGACGGCCACCTGGGCGAGCGGCTGCCGATTTCGAGCCGCCGCGACACGCTCGACATACTGGCGGCCAGCGTGAACCGCACGGTCGAACAGGTCGAGACACTCCTGGAGGAGGTCCGCGGCGTGGGAGACAGCATAGCGCACGACCTGCGCACGCCGCTGGCGAGGATGCGCGCACGTCTCGAGGGCGGTCGGCGGCGGGCTGTGTCGCTCGCCGAACTGGACGAGGTGGCCAGTCACGCGATCGCCGATCTGGACCAGTGCTTCGCCATCATCACGGCGCTCCTGCGGATCGGCGAGATCGAGTCTGCGCGGCGCCGGTCCGGCTTCTCGGCCGTCAGCCTGAGCGCCATCGTGGCAGAGGTGGGCGACCTGTACCAGCCCGTGGCCGAGTTGCGCGGCCTGCGCTTCGTCGTGCGGGCGCAGGGAGAGCAGACGGTGTCGGGTGACCGTGACCTCCTGTTCGAGGTGGTGGCGAACCTGACCGACAACGCCGTCAAGTTCTCGCCCGAGAACGGCGAGGTCAGGCTGGAGTTGACCGGCGCCGCTTCGGGACCCGTGCTGCGCATCTCCGACAGCGGCGAAGGGATTGCCCTGGCGGAGCGCGAGGCCGTCCTGCGCAGGTTCTACAGGTCGGAGAGGGCGGCCCGGGTGGACGGGAGCGGCCTCGGCCTGAGCCTCGTCGCCGCCATACTCAGGCTGCACGGCTTCCCGCTGAGGATGCTCGACGCCGCTCCGGGCTTCACGGTCGAGGTTGAATGCTCCGTGCACGACCCGGGCCCATCCCCCGGGTCGCCCGCGTGAGCAATGTCCGGTCCTACTGGAACGGGTAGTAGCGGAAGCTCAGAAAGACCAGGTTGTCGTCGGTCTGCGGCGTGCGCCCGACGCCCTGGAAAACGGAACGGTGCACGTAGGAATACTGCGCGCCCACCTGCATTGTGCCCCAGGCGCCGCGAACGAACTTGTACCAGGTTCCGATCGTGCCCTCGACAAGGCCTGACGTGTTGGCCGTGCACTCGCTTGCCGGAGCCAGCTCAACCTCGCAGCCCGTGTTGTTGTAGAGGGGATTGCCGTAACCGTAGCCCGTGAGCTTACCGGCGTTCTCGGCGTCGAAGCTCCGCGGCGAGATGACCTGCTCGGTGCCAAGATAGCCGTAGATGTCCACCGCGGGCGACGGGTGGCCGACCAGCCCGACCAGGACGTCCCATTCCGGAATGGGGACAGGCTGGCCGTGGCTCCCGACGGTCGCGTCGGGCAGCTGGGAGGTGCCGTAGCGGCCGATGCCGGATCCGGCCAACCCGCTGAATTGGGCATCCAGCAGCTTCGGCACGATATGGACGATGCCCGCAGCGCCGCCGCCGCCGCCGAAGGTGGTCTGGCTCTGGCCCGTTCCGAGCTGGCTCAGGCGGTCATGGAACACGCGGCCCACGCCGTAAGCCTCGAAGTGGCCCACGTTGTAGTCCGCCGTCGCCTTCACCACCACGTCGGGAGCGATGTCGTTCGTGATGTTGCCCGGCGAAAGCACGTTGGTCACGGTGGTTGTCGTCTTGCCGCCTGTGGTGGTGACCCCGGTGACGACGCTGGTCACCGAGTTGCTCCCGCTGGCGTCGACGCCCACGCCCGGGTTGCTGACGTTTAGCGTGCCGAGCGAGCCCGGGATCGACGTGTTCGCATAGGCGGTGCCCGAGTTCTCCACCGACGCGGCCAGCCAGTACTGGCCTTGTCCAAGGCTCTTCGCCACCCTGATCTGCGCCTGGCGTGCCCAGTTGAAGCCGACCACGTACTGCGGATCGATCATCACAGGCAGGTTCATCATCGTCGGGTTCACGCCGATCTTGTTCATGGTCAGCAGCGTCCACGTCTGTCCGCCGAGCAGCTCGAAGCCCCAGTCGCTGCGGTCGTACGAAGCCCACGCTTCGCGGAGACGGGGAATCCAGCTGTTGCTCTCGTTGTAGTTGGACGTCGGGGCCGCGCCCAGGAAGTCTGTGACCACCAGGGCCTGCAACTTGGTGACCTCGTCGGGATGGGCGTCGACCGCGGCGGACAGGCGGCTCTGGCGGCCCGATTCGTGGAACTCCGATTCGTGGTACTGCTGGCTGTAGCGGAACGGTACGGTGTTGAACGGCGAGGCTATGTCGCTGGCGAGGTTGCGCGAGCGGTAGACGGTCGCCGCTTCAAGAAAGCCGCCGAGGGTGACGGTTACGCCGCCGACCTGGAACGTGCCTTTCGGCTGGCTCTTGGGCTTTGGCGCCTCGGCACGGGAGAGAACCACCGATCCGGGCGCCGAACCCGGCGAGGCTGGCACCAGCGCGTATCCGGCCGGAATCTGCGGCATGACGGGCGGCAGCTGGCTTACGGGCGGGGTGGCTTGTTCGCTGGACGCGCCGCGGGCGGCCTTCAGCTGCCGGTCCCGCTGGGCCATCTCGGCCTTCATGTGGCGCAGTTCAGCCTGCAAGGCCCCGATCTGCTTCTCGATCGACCCGAGCTGCGCCGAGCTGTCCTGGGCCCAGGCCGGGCCGAACAGTGCTCCCGTCGATGCCAGGGCCGAGGCTACCATGAGGGCTGTGCGGGTCAGACGCATACGGGGCTCCAGCAAACTTCAACCGCCCCAGTCGGCAGCGGATGGCGAACCAATAGCCGAGCCAGGGTCGATTGCGATGACTGTTCGATGACAAGGGCCGGACGTGCAAACTTTGTTGCGCCGCGGTGTGCCCCGCCAGTCACACCCAGAGGCCGGACTTCCGGCTCCTAAACGGGAATATAGTGGCGGCCGTCCCGGCGGTCGGCCATTCATGGCGGCGTCAGGCGGTCCGAGGGATGCGGCCGAGACGGGAGCCATGATGGGGGGCAGCGCGGAGACGTGATCGGCATAGTCAAGGTGGCGCTGAGCCGCCCCTACACGTTCGGGGTGATGGCCGTGCTCATCCTGATATTCGGCGTCCTGGCGGCCGTCCGCACCGCGACCGACATCCTGCCCGACATCGGCATTCCGGTCGTGGCGGCGGTCTGGTCGTATAACGGCCTGTCGCCCGACGACATGTCCGGGCGAGTCATCTACTACTACGAGCGCACGCTGAGCAGCCAGGTCAACGACATCCAGCACATCGAGAGCCAGTCGATGTTCGGCTACGGCGTGGTGAAGATCTTCTTCCAGCCGCACGTCAACATCAACGCGGCCCTGGCACAGGTGACCGCTGCCTCGCAGACGGTGCTCAAGGCGCTCCCGCCCGGCATCACGCCGCCGCAGATCCTCGAGTTCAGCGCCTCCAGCGTGCCCATCCTGCAACTCGCCCTATCCAGCAAGACGCTGCCGCAGGCGAGGCTGTTCGACTACGGCCAGAACTTCATACGGCCGCAGCTGGCGACCGTTCCGGGTGCCGCCATCCCGTCGCCTTACGGCGGCAAGGTGCGCCAGATACAGATCGACCTCAACACCCACGCGCTTCAGGCGCGCGGCCTGTCCGCCCAGGACGTGGTCGCCGCCCTGGCCGAGCAGAACCTGGTGACGCCCGTGGGCACCCAGAAAATCGGCGCCTTCGAATGGAACGTGTCGCTGAACGACGCTCCCCGCGAGTTCCAGGAGCTCGAGGACCTGCCCATCAAGTCCGTCAACGGCACCGTCGTCACCATGCGCGACGTGGCCCACGTGCGCGACGGCTCGCCGCCCCAGACAAACGTCGTGCACCTGGACGGCACCCATGCCGTGCTGATGACGATCCTCAAGTCGGGCGCCGCCTCGACGCTGGACATCATCGCCGACGTCAAGGCCATCCTGCCCCAGATCAGGGCCAGCCTGCCGCCGTCGCTCCAGCTCCGCGCGGTGGGCGACCAATCCGTGTTCGTGACCTCCGCCGTGATGGGCGTGGTACGCGAAGGGCTCATCGCAGCCGGGCTGACGGGCGTGCTGATCCTGGTCTTCCTCGGCAGCTGGCGGTCGACCCTGATCATCACGGTCTCCATCCCGCTCGCCATCCTCTTCTCGATGACGATGCTCTCGATCGTCGGCGAGACCATCAACGTGATGACGCTGGGCGGCCTGGCGCTCGCCGTCGGCATCCTGGTCGACGACGCGACCGTCACCATCGAGAACATCAACTATCACCTGGAGAGCGGCAAGGAGGTGGAGACCGCCATCCTGGACGGCGCCCGGCAGATCGTGGTGCCGGCAACCGTGTCGCTGCTGTGCATCTGCATCGTCTTCGTGCCGATGTTCTCTTTGGGAGGGGTAGCGGGATACCTGTTCCGGCCGCTCGCCGAGGCGGTGGTGTTCGCCATGGTCGGCTCCTACATCCTGTCGCGCACGCTGGTTCCGACGCTGGCCAACTTTCTCCTCCGCAAGCACGCCCACGCGGACGGTCACGCCGAGCCCGGCTTCTTCGGCCGTTTCCAGCGCGGCTTCGAGCGCAGTTTCGAGAAGCTGCGCGGCGGATACGCGGGCCTGCTTGAACTCGCCCTGGCCTACCGTCCCCGCGTGCTCCTCGGCTTTTCCGCGGCCGTCCTGCTGTCTTTCTGCCTCGTGCCTTTCCTCGGGCGGAACTTCTTCCCGGCCGTGGACAGCGATCAGATCAAGCTCCACATCCGGGCGCAGACCGGCACTCGCATCGAGGACGCCTCGGCGCTCTGCGGCCGCATCGAGCAGGCCATACGCGACCACATCATACCGCCGGAGCACCTCGACACGATCGTGGACAATATCGGCCTGCCGGTCAGCGGCATAAACCTGGCCTACGGCAACTCGGGCACCATCAGCGGCGGCGACGCCGACATCCTTATCACCTTGAAGGGCGCCACGTCGGACGATTATGCCCGCAAGCTCCGCACCTTCCTGCCTCGCCAGTTTCCCGGCACGACGTTCGCGCTGCTTCCGGCCGACATCATCACCCAGATCGTGAACTTCGGCCTGCCCGCGCCCATCGACCTGCAAGTGACTGGCCAGGACATCCCGGCCAACCGCGCTTACGCCGACCATCTTCTGGCCCGCATTGCCCGGGTGCCCGGGGTGGCGGACGCCCGCATCCAGCAGGCGTTCAACGAGCCGACATTGCGTGTGGACGTCGACCGACAGCTCGCGTCCCTCGTTGGGATCACGGAGAGGGATGCGGCCACCTCCATGCTCGACACGCTGGCTGGCAGCATCCAGACCGCGCCCACCTTCTGGCTGAACCCGCACAACGGCGTGTCTTACCCGATCGTCGTTCAGACGCCGCAATATGACGTCGACACCATGGGCAGCCTGCAGGACACCACGCTGGGTTCCGGAAACAGGACCGAGCTGCTCGGCGGTCTGGCCAAGGTCCGGACCGAGACGAGCGACGCGGTCGTCTCGCATTACAACGTGCGGCCGGTCATCGACATCTACGCGATGAATTCGGGCCGGGACCTGGGCGCCGTGGCGGCGGACATCGACCGCATCGTCGCCCAGGAGGCACACGGCCTGCCGCACGGCAGCCAGGTCAGCCTGCGCGGCCAGGTGACGACCATGACGGAGGCCTACGGGCAGCTGTTCGGCGGCCTCGCGTTCGCCATCGTACTCATCTACTTGCTCATCGTCGTGAACTTCCAATCCTGGACCGATCCGGCGGTCATCGTCCTCGGCCTTCCGGGCGCGCTCGCGGGTATCGTCTGGATGCTGTTCCTGACCGGAACCACCCTGTCTGTGCCCGCCCTGACCGGCGCCATCATGTGCATGGGCGTCGCGACCGCGAATTCCATCCTGGTCATCAGCTTCGCCCGCGAGCGGATGCAGACGGGAATGACGGCGGTCCAAGCCGCGATGGAGGCGGGCGCCACGCGCTTCCGTCCCGTGCTGATGACAGCGCTCGCCATGATAATCGGCATGGGACCAACGGCGCTCAGCGCCGAGCAGAACGCACCACTCGGGCGCGCCGTCATCGGGGGCCTGCTGTTCGCCACGGCGGCGACCCTGTTCGTGGTGCCCACGATGTTCAGTCTGGTCCACCGGCGCGAGAACGTGGCCGACACCCGACCCGGCCGCGTGCCCGAAGCCGTGCCCGCGGAGTAACCGACATGCCGGATGACACCCGTTTGCCCGAACCACCCCTGCCACCGGACAGCCCGTCTCCCCGGCAGACTTCCACGCACGCTGAAGGTCACCAGCAGGGGCGCCGTTCCGGCCAACGCCGCCCGAGGCGGCTTGGAGTGGTCGCGGTCGCAGTGCTCCTCCTTGCAATCGCCGCTGCCGTCTGGGGCATCTACTCGCGCAGGCACTCGGATTCGGAGTTGGCCACCTTGGCCCGTCAACAGGCCGTGCCGACGGTAAGCGTGGCCCACCCCAACCGGGATGACGCGCCTCGCAAGCTGGTGCTGCCAGGAGACGTGCAGGCGTTCTACGAGGCGTCGATATATGCCCGCGTCAGCGGTTACCTTCAGGGATGGAGCCAGGACATCGGCGCCCGCGTGCGCGCAGGGCAAGTACTTGCGACCATCGACACGCCCGACCTCGACCAGGAGATGGCGCAGGCCCAGGCCGATCTTGCTACCGCCCAGGCGCAGTCCGCGTTCGCCGACCTGACGGCAAAACGCTGGCATGCCTTGCTTGCCTCGAACTCGGTGTCGGTGCAGTCGGCCGACGAGAAGGCAGGCGACGCGACGGCCAGGCACGCCGAGGTCAACGCCCAGAAAGCCCATGTCGACCGCCTGCGCGCGCTTGAGAGCTTCAAGAGGATCACTGCGCCGTTCAATGGCGTGGTGACAGCGCGGAACACCGACGTGGGCGCTCTCATAACCGGCGGCTCCAGCGCGGCCGTGCCGCTGTTCAAGGTTGCGGACATGCACGAGATGCGGGTCTACGTCCGCGTTCCCCAGGCCTACGCGAGCGAGCTTACTCCCGGAATGCAGGCCACATTGACCGAGCCGCAGTATGCTGGCCGCACATTTCCCGCCAAGCTGGTCACCACGTCACAGTCCGTCGCCGCCGAGAGCCGGACGGTCCTGGTCGAGTTGATGGCCCCGAACCCGGACGGCAAACTCTGGGCGGGGACGTTCGCGGAAGTCCGCTTCGACGTTCCGGGCGACGCTGCCGTGCTGACGGTTCCGTCCAGCGCGCTGGTGTTCCGCGCCCACGGCGCCCAGCTCGCGACAGTCGGCCGCGACAACAGGGTGACTCTCAAGAACGTCACCATCGGCCGAAATCTTGGAACCGAAATCGAGATTGAGGACGGCATCACGCAGGCTGACCGCGTAGTGACGACGCCGCTCGACACCATCGAGGACGGCGAGACAGTCAACGTCGCCGAACAGCCCGGCCCGGCAGCGCCCGCTTCGCCATCTCCGGCGTCGGAGTAGCCGTGACGTTTGCATCGCGAAGGCAGGCCTTGCTGGCCTGCGGCCTGCTCGCCTTGCTGTCCGGCTGCGACCTGGCGCCGCACTACCAGGTCCCGCTGACCGCCGTGCCGGTCGCCTACAAGGAGGCAGCTGCGTTCCGGACCGCGCGACCGGCGGACGGGATACGCCGCGGTGCCTGGTGGACGGTGTTCGAAGACCCCGTGCTGGACGGCCTTGAGGCGCAGGTGGACAGCGCCAGCCCGACACTGACGGCTTCGCTCGCCATCCTGCAGCAGGCGCGAGCTTCGGCGGCCGAAGCGAGCGCCGGGCTCTACCCGACCCTGTCTGTTGGCGGCCAGGTAAACGAAGACCGACAGTCCAACCGGAGGCCGACGCGGGGCGCCGGGCAGCCGAACCAATACCTGAGCAACAGCATCAGCGCGCAGGCCAACTACGAGGTCGACCTGTGGGACAAGGTGGCCAACGCAATCAGGGCGGGGCGATACGCGGCGCAGGCGACCGCCGCCGACGTCGAAGGCACGCGCCTGAGCCTGCACGCCGAGCTTGCGGACGATTACGTGTCCCTCCGCGGCCTCGACGCCCAGTCGCAGGTTCTGCGAAACGCCGCCGCCGCGTACCGTCAGGCGCTCCACATCACGGAGAACCGCTTCGTCGGAAAGATAGCTTCCGGCATCGACGTCAGCCGGGCGCAGACCCAACTGGAGAACGCCGAGGCCGCCATCATCGACACGGCCGCGAAACGCGCGTTGTTGGAACACGCCATCGCCGTGCTGGTCGGTCGCCAGCCCGCCGAACTGAGCCTACCGCCTGCAGACTGGGCATTGGAGTTGCCCGACATTTCCGCCGGGTTGCCGAGCACATTGCTTGAGCGGCGTCCGGACGTCGCTTCCGCAGAGCGCCAGATGGCTGCCGCCAACGCGACCATCGGCGTCGCCCGTGCGGCTTTCTACCCGACGCTGTCCCTGAACATCCTCTATGGCCTGCAGGATACCGGTTTTCAGCTTTTCAGCCTGCCGAACGACTTCTGGGCGATCGGACCGGGCTTGGCGCTGCCCTTGTTCGAGGGTGGCCTGCGACGGGCCGAGGAGGCGGCAGCGGTCGCGCAGTTCCGCCTGGCGGAGGCACGTTACCGACAGACGGTGCTGACCGCGTTCCAGGACGTGGAGGACGCGCTCTCTCAGAGGCGATTGCTGGGCGAGGAGACGCGCGAGCAGGACGCGGCCGTAGACGCTGCCCGGCGGACGGTGACGATGACGACGAACCTCTACAAAGACGGCGCCACCAGTTTCCTCGACGTCGTGGTCGCCCAGACTGCGGAGTTGCAGTCAGAACAGGCGGCAACCGACCTACGCACCAAGCGCGTGCAGGCGGACGTCGATCTAGTGCGGGCTCTGGGCGGCGGCTGGAACGCCCGTGACCTACCCGACTTCAAAGGCCACTTGCTGCCCGCGAGCGGCAAGACCGGCTAGGGCCGCCGCCTAAACTGCCCGCGCGAGCCTATCACGTGCGGCTCTCGGCCGCAGATCCGGCCGCGCTCTTGGCGAGGGCAGCTCCCTGCGCAAAGTGTCGCGTGCGTCCGGATTGGCCAGAGATCAAGGAGGAGAGACAGCAGGCCTATCTGAAGGCTTTGCGTGCGGCCACCGACGATCAGCTCGGAATACTCACCGAGGTGCCGAGTGTCGGGGGAATCCCTGATTCAAGACAAAATCATCCCGCTCTAGCTGCCGAGTGGGTGCAGGCGATTTGAACTAGCTCCACCTCCTCAGGCAAAGACAAGCATCGCCGTCCCGAACACGACGAACGACACCAGGAAGCTGACGACCGAGAAGCCCATCACCCGGCGCATGCCAATGCCCGCGATGGCCAGCAGGGGCAGCGCCCAGAACGGCTGGATCATGTTCGCCACGCCCTCGCCATAGGCCACCGACATCGCCGCCAGACCCTGGGGAACATGCAGGGCGTCGGCGGCGGGAACGATAAAGGGTCCCTGAACGGCCCAATGCCCGCCGCCGCTAGGCACGAACAGGCTGATGAGAATGGAGGACACGAAGCTCCAGAACGGGAGCGTGTGCGGGGTCGAGATGGCGACGAAAGCCTTGGCCATGACGCCCGCCAGCCCGGTCGCGGTCATAATGCCCATGATGCCGCCATAGAGTGGATACTGGAGCAGTAGGGGGCCGGTGACACGCGCGGCGGACTGGATAGCGCCCGCGTAGGCGACAGGCCGCCAGTGCAGCAGCAGCCCGGCGGCCAGGAACATCAGGATGACGGCGTTGATGTCGAGGTGAAAAGTGCCGGTCCAAAGCGCGCGTCCGAAATACGCCAGCGCGCCGCCGACGATGCACAGGTTCAGCGGCCATGCGCGGTCGAGCACTCCGGCCAGCCCGGGAACCGCAGGCGCCGCGTCCGGAGTCGCGTCCTCCGCCGCAAGACGGACCGCGTCGGCGGGCACGCTCTGCTGGTCGGTCGGCCTCAGCCTCGTGAACAGCACAGGCAGGACGGCGAACAGCACCAGGACGGGGAGGATGTTGTACCAGGTTAGCAACGTGTCCCCGAGCGGCACGACATGCCCGGTCAGCTTCTGGGTGATGTTCAGCGCAGACCCCGGCGTCGCCTCGGCCAGCGCGATGGAACTCGACAGGCCGGGCGGGAACATCAGGAACCCGGTGTAGGCGGCCGCCATCAGCCAAGCGAAGTCCACCCGCATGCGCTTGGCGATCTCCCGCGCAAGAAGGGCGGAAACCACCAGACCGAAACCCCAGTTCAGGAGGGTAGCGGCCATTGAAACCGTCATCGCGAGGACGACGGCGCCGCCCGGAGTGCGCGGCATCGCCGCCAGGCGGGCCAGGCCGGAGGAGACAGGCCGCGACGTGCTGAGCGCGTAACCGGTGACCAGCACGAGCACCATCTGGAAGGCGAACGGAAAGATGGCGAACAGGCCGTTGTACCAGGCCGTCAGGATTTCTCCCGGAGCGTTGTGGGGAGCCAGCAGCCACGCGAGGACGGCGGTGATCAGGCTGAGCAGGATGGCGAACACAAAAGGATCGGGCAGCAGCCGTTCGAAAAGGTAGACGAACAGACCGGTCAACCGTCCAAGCAGCGTCTGCGTCTCCGTCACCGTCTCCATAATACCGTTCCCCACGTTGTGTTCGGCTAACCTGCGCCATCTCCGGAGGCACTCGTCAAGCGAGCGGTGGCGCCCCGGAACAGGACCTCTAGCCTTGGGCGTCAGCCCGGCGGCGCGCTGCCCGATAAGTCATCCCTGCGGCGCTGGCGCTCGAGAACCTCGGCGTCGGTCAAACGCGCGTCGTAGACGGAGCGCGGTTCCACCGTGCGCGCGACCAGAGTCGCCGTCGCCACCACGACCAGCAGCGGCACGATGGCGGCCCGCGAATGGCCGGTCAGTTCCATCACCAGGACCACCGCCGAGAGGGGACCCTGGGTGGTGGCGGCCAGCATGGCAGCCGCGCCCAACAGCGCGAAAAGTCCGGGTGGCACCCCCGGCCATAGCCATGTCCATGGCACGCCCAGCACTCCGCCCAGCAGTGCGCCAGACGCCAGGGACGGGGTGAACAGGCCGCCTGGAACCCCGCTGGCGAGGCAGAAGACGCTCGCGGCCGGGCGCAGCAAGGCCAGCGCGGCAAGCAGCAAGGGCGTGATGCCTCCGGTGAATGCGAGCTCCGCGACGTCGCGGCCGTTACCGAGCAGCTGAGGAAACGGAACGGAGACAGCCCCGAGACCCCCAAGCACCAGCACGGGGGCGAGAAGACGCCGCCATCCACCCGGCTTGTGCCTGTCGCCCCAGGCCACCGAGCGCACATATACAACGGACACAAGCCCAATCAGCGGCCCGGCCAGCATCGCCCAGGCAATAGCCTGCAGGGAGCCCTGGAAAGCAGGCAACGTGTATGTGGGCACATCGGGCAGAAAGGCCCAGGAAACCTCGGTGGCGACCAGACAGGTCACCAGGGCCGGTAGCACAGACCTTAGCGCGAGCACTCCCCGCCGGACCTCCAACGCGAAAAGGGCGCCGCCCAACGGAACGCCGTAAGCCGCGGCCATGCCCGCGCCAGCGCCGCAGGCCACCAGCAATCGCCGTTCCTCGTCAGACAGTCCCACCCTGTCGGACATGGCGTTGGCTAACACGGCACCAGCTTGCTTAGGTGCGCCCTCGCGGCCCAGGGCTGCTCCCATGCCGACCGTGAGCACCGATAGGACCGCGCTGCACAACGTGCGCCACGCGGGAAGGCGACCCGCGCGGAACCAGATAGCCTCCGTGATGTCGATGGCGTTCGCGCTGGAAAGCCTTGTCAGGGCAAGCTGCCCGAGCCCGACCAGGATGCCCGCGCCCAACAGCACGGCGCCATGACGCCACGGACCTGCCAGGGATGCTGCCTGCAGAAGGTCCAACCCGGAGCCTCCCCAGGCAAAATGCTGCGTCAGCTCCAGCAGCTCCGTCAGAGCGGCAGCGGCTCCGCCCGTTCCGATGCCGGTCAGGAACACGGCGGCCCAAAACCTTGCTGCGTCGCGCCGGGCAAGGATGGGCGCAATCACGGGCAACTTGGCTCGCGGCATACGGCCCAGGGCGTGGCCGCAAGGACACGGTCACCCGGATAAACAAAGGCGTCCCGAGACGCCTCATTGAAAGCTTCGCTATGTCCTGCTGGATATAGCGCCTTTCTGGGGTGACACATGCTTATTCGGTTCATCGCGCGGCTTTCCACCTTGCTTCTCCTCGTAGCGCCCGGGGTGGCGGCTGCCCAGGCTGTGGTCGCGACACCTGCGCCTGTTCCCGACGAGGGTGGCTTGGCGGCCTATTTCGACAACTGGTTCGACCGGGTGAACGAGGCTCAGTCCAGCCAGCCTCGCTGGATGACTCCCCTTGTCACAGTCACGCCTCGCCTGGAGGAAGAGGTCCGCTACGACCAGTACTGGGAGCATCTGCCCAACGGCGGCAGCCTGCACAACTTCGACACGGGCAAAGGCCTGGAACTCATACCGACGACGAGCAACGAGGTCATAATCGGCGTCCCTCCGTATGAGGAGCGCGACGTACACGGCAAGCTCACGGACGGATGGGCGGACGGTCCTACCATTCTGGTGAAGCAGCGTCTGTTCAGCGAGAACGAGCAGAACGGCAACGCCATCCTGACGGCGTTTCTGTCGGTGACGCCTTCCGCGGGCGGCGCTCACTTCACCCAGCACGCCGTCGTGATCACGCCCACTATCGCGGGCGGCAAGGGGTGGGGCATGTTCGACGTGCAGGCCACGTCCGGTTTCGCCATACCCACCCGCAGGATGGATGACCTCGGCACGCAGTGGCTGACCAACGTCGCGCTGCAGATGCACGTTGCCCGCTATTTCTGGCCGGAGTTCGAGGTCAATGACACCGTCTGGCTGGACGGCAAACAACGCGGCGGCAAGAACCAGGTGTTCCTGACGCCGGGCATCATCTTCGGCCGCTTCGACCTGGGCGGCCGGGTCCATGCGGCCATCGGCGCCGGGTATCAGTTTGCCATATCCCCGAGACAGGAGTTGGAGCCTGAACTCGATCCGGTCTACGACCACAACTGGATATTGTCGGCACGACTGTCCTTCTGAGCCCGCCGGTCCCGGCGCGGACTGCGGCCGTCCGACAGCAGGGTTTAGGGTGTCTTAACGGGCACGCTGACCCAGGTTATGGCTCCAGGAGAGAGGAGACCGACGTTGCCGAAAGTGCGTCACCTCGACCAGACCGGACTTCATCTCAGAGTGGTCTTGCCGGGTGGCGTCGCCGTCGGGCCGGGCAGGGCCGAACTGCTGCAGAGGATTTCCGACCTGGGCTCCATTTCCGCCGCGGGCCGCGCCATGGGAATGAGCTACCGCCGGGCTTGGGTGCTGGTCGATGAGACATCCCGCGCGTTCGGCGCCCCCGTCGTCCACGCAGCCCCGGGCGGGGCGACAGGCGGAGGCGCCTCACTGACGACCCTCGGAAAAGCGGTGCTGGCCGCCTACCGGTCCATCGAGGAAAAGGCGGAGGACGCCGCCCGGGCCGACATCGACGTGCTGGCGGCACTGGCCCGGACCGGCAACGCCGAGGAAGCAAGATAGCGTCCGAGCCGAGGTGCCTTGCCTGGGCTCTTGCGGGTCTTGAGGCCGTCCACCCCAATCGCGTTGTAGCGGCGCACCCAGTCGCATAGGGTCTGACGATCCATGCCGTTCAGAGAGGCCGCCTCGTCGCGAGGCTGGCCGTCCACACCATGGCTATCGCAAGCATCCGACGCACCTTCGCGCCGTCCGAACATCTGACCGAGCACGCCCGCAGCTGCGCCCCAGTATGCTCCGTCCGCGTGATGTGTAGCGTTGCGCCAATACCATACCTCCCTGCGAATCGCCGCACAGGAGCATCGAATCCGAAGTCAGCCGACTTGGGGGTTGGCGGGTTTTTGTCGCACTTGGAACGAGTGAAAAGCCATTATTCCTACGCATTGAGTAGACAATGAGGTCGGCCGGCAACGATATGGGCACGGAATGGCTACCGTCGTTTAAGGGCCACACGTAGATTTTCGCCTTATGGTAGTATATGAGGGAGCATATAGACGTCGTACGGTTTGTGTCCCATGGTGGGCGATCGCGTCAGAATGGTCCTAGGCCGATGAAATCGTTCCACCGACCCTGCGTGCGGCGCGTCTGGTCCCGCCAAATTTCTTGACGCATTGCGTGATAGCCTGTCATCCAGGTTTGCCAGGCAGGCGATGAGGACTCGTTTCCTAAGCGATCCAGCGACGGGGATTCTCGATGAAGACGGCCATTCTGGATCGCCAGCATTTTTCTGCGGCGGGCGGCCCGGTCGCCGTGGCGGCACGCGACGTGCGGCTCGGGCCTGGCGCGACCATCCTGCCGGCCTGCCGGAACGTCCTCGCGCTCTGGGACTCCATCGCCATCGGTGTCTGCGGCTACGTCTGCGCGCGGCTCTACACCACCTTGCCGTTCGGACAGCAGCACGGCCACAGCTTCGTGCTGGATGCCAGCCGCTTCTCGCTGCTCGCGACGATGCTGTCCCTGCTCATTTCGTATCGCAGGCGGTCGAGCTTCACACTCGTCGTCCGGTCGCCGGCCGCCCTGATCAGGCGATCGCTGAACTGGCTGGTCGTGCTCGCCTGCCTGCTGCTCGCCGTCGGCTTCCTGACACGCATTCTGATCATCCTGCCGCGACTCTGGGTGGCGATGTGGCTGTCGGCCACCTTCGCGACCTCGGTCGCCGGCCGGTTGCTGTTCACCGCGGCATTGAGCCGGCTGGCCCATCGCGGCGTGCTGTGCGAGCGCGTGGCGGTGGTGGGCAGCGGCGAGGTCGCCGACAGCCTGCTGCAGCATATCCACCGGATGCGCGGCGGCTCCATCGCGATCGCCGGCACCTTCGGCGACATCCTGTCGGGCGACGGCGAGCAGGCCAACCGCTCGCTGCAGGCGCTGATGGACATGGCCCGGCTCGGACAGCTGGACCGGGTGATCCTCACGCTGCCCGTGCTGTCCGAGGCCAGGCTGTTCGAGGTCGTCTACAAGCTGAAGGCGGTGGACGTGGAGGTGGCGTACTGTCCCTCGACGATCGGGGTGAACGAGGGTAGCACCCGGCTGAGCGAGCTGGCGGGGGCGCCGCTCGTGGTGCTCACCAACCGGCCGGTCGGGCATTGGGGTGCCGTGGTCAAGGCGCTCGAGGACCGGCTGATCGCCTCGGCCGCGATCCTGCTGCTGTTGCCGGTGATGGCATCGATCGCCTTGGCCATCCGGCTGGAGGGCGCGGGTCCGGTGATCTTCCGGCAGCGGCGCCACGGCTGGAACGGCAGCGAGTTCCAGGTCTTCAAGTTCCGCACGATGATCTGGGCCGGGCACTCGGCCTCGAACGGCGACGTGCAGACCCGGCGGGTCGACCGCCGCGTCACGCCGATCGGCGCCTTCCTGCGGCGTTGGAGCCTGGACGAGCTGCCGCAGCTGTTCAACGTGCTGAACGGAACGATGTCGCTTGTCGGACCGCGCCCGCACCCCGTGGTGATGCGGACGGAGCAGCAGCTGGGCGAGGACATCATCGCCGAGTACTCGCACCGCCACCGCATGAAGCCGGGAATCACCGGCTGGGCCCAGATCAAGGGCCACCGCGGCGCCACGGAAACCGCCGAGCAGGTCAGGACGCGCATCGAGCACGACATCTACTACATCGACAACTGGTCGTTGCTGTTCGACATCAGGATCCTGCTGCAGACCCCGTTCGCCCTGCTGTTCCAGCGGGACAACGCGTTCTGAGCCGTGCGGTGCCCCTCCGCGTTGCGCCAAGCATGTCGATACGGTAGACCGCTCCCGTGACGATCGATCGCTTCGCCGCCGGAAGCAGACGCCAACACGCACGCTCAGGATCCGGCAGTCCGTGAACGTGGCCGTCTTCGGGATCGGCTACGTCGGCGCCGTGGTTGCGGGCTGCATGGCTTCGGGCGGCCACGGCGTGGTGGCGGTCGATGTCAACCCGGCAAAGGTCGAAACCATCAACGCCGGGCGTTCGCCCTTGTCCGAGCCGGGACTGCCCGAAATGATCGCCGCCGCGGTCGCTGCGGATCGGCTGCGGGCCACCACGCACAGCGACGAGGCCTTCGCGGCAAGCGACATGATCTTCGTCTGCGTCGGCACGCCCGGTCTGCCGAACGGCCGCCTGGACCTCAGCTTCGTCATCGGCATCGCCGAGCAGCTGGGCCGGGCACTGGCCGCCTGCCGGGATCGCCGCCGCACCATCGTCTTCCGCTCCACCGTGCTGCCCGGCACCATGCAATCCGTGGTGCTGCCCGCCATCGAGCGGGCCTCGGGCCTGCAGGCGGGCGTGGATTTCGGCCTCGGCTACATGCCCGAGTTCCTGCGCGAGGGTCAGGGCGTGGACGACTTCCTCAACCCCGCCGTCGTCGTGGTCGGCGCGCATCACGAGGCGTCCTGGCCGGCCCTGCGCGCGCTGGTCGCCGGCACCAGCGAGACGATCTTCGAGTGCGATTTCGGCACCGCGGAAGCGATCAAGTTCACCAACAACGCCTGGCACGCCGTCAAGATCGCGTTCGCCAACGAGATCGGGGCGGTCAGCCGCGCCTCCGGCACCGACGGCAGGCGGGTGATGGACATCCTCTGCGCCGACGACAAGCTGAACATCTCGCGCGCCTACCTGCGGCCGAGCTTCGCGTTCGGCGGGTCGTGCCTGCCCAAGGACGTGCGCGCGCTGTGCCGGCATGCGCAGTCGCTCGGCGTGCAGACCGAGCTTCTGACGGCGCTGCTGCCCTCCAACCTCGCCCATGTCGCGCGCGCCGTGGACGTGATCACCGGGTTCGGCCTGCGCCGCGTCTCCCTGCTCGGACTGACCTTCAAGCCGGGGACCGACGACCTGCGCGACAGCGCGCTGGTCGAGCTGGCCGAGCGGCTGATCGGCAAGGGCATGCAGCTGCGCATCTTCGACCCGAACTTCTCCTACGACGACATCATGGGCCGAAACCGGCATTTCATCCTCACCGCCCTGCCCCATGTCGGCAGCCTTCTGGTCGATTCGCTCGAGCAGGCGGCCCGTCACGCCGAGGTGCTCGTCGTCGGGCACAGCAGCGAGGCGTTCGCCGGCCTGCCCGCGCATGTGACACCCGACCACCGCATCTTCGACATGGCGCAGGGTGCGACGGCGCTGGCCGGGACGCCGAACTATCGGGGCATCTGCTGGTGAGGCGGATGCGCTCCGCGCTGCCGGCCCTGATGCTGGCCGCCGCAGGCCTGGCCGGCTGCGGGCCGGTGGTGACCCACGGCACGCCGCTGGCCGAGGTGCTGGCGGCCGAACGCGCCTCGGCGGCCAACCCCTACCTGCTGCAATCCGGCGACCAGCTGGACGTGCACCACGTGCTGGACCCCGATTACAGCGCGTTGGTGACCGTAGCGCCGGACGGCACCATCAACGTGCCGGGCATCCCTTCGCCGACCCTGGCGCGCGGCCAGACGGTGGACGAGCTGACCCGTACGCTCGACCGCCTGTACCGGCGGTCGAGCCTGCTGAAGGCGCCGTTCTTTTCGCTCAACCTGCGCTCGTTCGGCAGCCTTCAGGTGTTCATCGGCGGCGAGGTGCAGCGGCCCGGCTACCTCGAACTGACCGGCGGCAACCGGACCCTGCTGCAGGTCATCATGGCGGCGGGCGGGCTGATCGACACCGCGCGGCGCAAGGAGGTGATCGTGCTGCGGACACTGGGCGGCGGGCGGACCGAATTGTTCTCCGTCGACCTGCGTCGCGTGCTCAGCGGCGAGGACCTGACCCAGAACGTACGGATCCAGCCGCTCGACGTGGTTTACGTCCCGAAATCGGACATCGCCTCGCTGGATACCTGGATGGACAAATACGTGCGCCAGGCCCTGCCGCTGCAATCCACCGCGTCGTTCGTGCTGACCAACCAGTCGAGCCTGCTCACCAAATGAAGCGGGCAGTCCGGCAGAGAGGCCGCGGCTGATGGACGCCCTGGTCCCGCCCCCGCGACCGGGCCCCGAGTTCGGGCAGCTGCTTGCCATCCTGTTCATGAAAATCGACGCGGCACGGTCCATCGTCATCCACGTCACCGCGGTCGGCCCGGGCGAGGACACCGCCATGATCGCCCGGGACATCGCGTTGGCAGCCGCGGCCACGCCCTGGTGCAAGGTGGCGCTGCTGGACGCGCGACCCGACCGCCCCGGACTCGCCAATGAACGGAATGGCGAGCTGATCGAGCGTCTCGAGCGCGGCGAGACGATCGTGCTGCATCCCGACCACGCCGGCCAGGGTGTCCTGGCCACCGGGCAGCTCGGCACCCCCGGCGGTGCGGCGCCCCGTGCCCAGAGCCTGCGCGGACTCTACGGCGCGCTGCGGGCCAGCTACAACCTCGTCGTCGTCGCCTGCCCGCCGGTGCTCTCCGGACCGGATGCGGCCATGCTGGCCGCGGCGGCCGATGGCACCCTCCTGGTGGTGCAAGCCGAACGGACCCTGACCGCCGACATCCTGCGGGCGCGCGAACTGCTGGACCAGCTCGGCGCCGCCATGCTCGGCGTCGTGCTGAACGGGCGGCGGCGGCACGTGCCGGACTTCATCGCGCGGTTCCTCTGATGCCCGATACCGCCCAGGAACACGTCCTCCCCCAGCCGCAGCATGGGCAAGCTGGCGGGATCGGCCTGCCCGAAGCCGTGGCGCTGGCGTTCAAGCAGCGGCGACGGGTGATCTGCGCCCTGCTCGTTCCGCCCGCGGCGGCGTTGCTGCTGCTGCCGCTGCTGCCACGCAGCTACCGCGCGGAGAGCGACATACTGGTGAAAACCGGGCGCGAGTACCTGGCCCAGGTCGCAGGCGATAGCGGCCTGTCGGCGCCGAGCTCCACCAAGCAGGAGGGGATCAACTCCGAAATCGAGCTGCTCGGCAGCCGGCCCGTGGCGGAAGCGACCATACGCGCCGTCGGCCTGCAGCGTATCTACCCCGACCTGGCCGACACCGGCCCGGTTTCCGGCCGCACCATGGACCGCGCCGTGGAACGGTTCGGCCGCGATCTGGTCGTCGAGCCGGTGAAGCTGTCCGACGTCATCTCGGTCGCCTTCAATGCCGGCTCGCCGCGCCGGGCCGAGCTGATCCTCGACCAACTCGTCACCGCCTACATCGCCAAGCACCGGCAGGTCTTTGCCGGCAACCAGACCGAAGGCTACCAGGACGCCATCGGCCGCGCCCTGGCCGACATCGACCGGCTGCAGCGGCAGACGACGCAGATCAAGGTCGATCACGGGATCTACGACATCGTCGCCCAGCGGTCGGCGCTGATCACCCAGCGTGTCGAGGCGCAGGCCCACCTGCAGGAGGTGGTGAACAACCAGGCGACGTTGCAGAAGCGTCTGGCCTACCTCGCATCGGTGCGGCCGGGCATCGCCAGCACCACCCACACCACCAACACCGATGCCAGCGACGAGGGCGTGCACGCGCACGAGACGCTGGCCGACCTGCGGCAGGCGGAGGCCGCCATGTCCGCCCGGCTGGCCGACAGCAACCCGGACCTGCAGCGTGTGCGCATGCAGATCGCCTCGCTGCAGCGCAGCCTGCGGTCCACCGCCGCAAGCCGCACCAGCCTGGCCAGCGCGCCCTCGACGCTCGCCCAGCAGGTGGACCAGGAAATCGTCATGGGCCGTGCCGAGCTGGCGCCGCTCGACGCGGAGATCGCCCGCTACACGGCGCTGATCCGCGGCTTCGGCGACGAGCTGCACCGGATCGAACAGGCGGACCTCGACCTGCGCACCACCGCGTCGCGGATCGAAGTGCTGACCGACAATCTCAAGACGATGCAGGCGCGCTACGACCAGGCCCGCACGCAGGAGCAGACCGACCTCGCCAAGCAGGTCAACGTGGTGCAGGTGGCGCCCGCCATCGCGCCCGAAAAGCCCGCCAGTCCCCGCAAGCTCGTCACCCTGGCATTCGGTCTGCTGTCGGGTTTGCTGGCGGCCGGCGGCGTCGTGGTGTTCAGCCTGCTGACCAGCCGGACCGTGCTGACCGAGGATGCGCTGGAACGCGTGGCGAGGCTGCCGGTGCTCGCGTCCATCCCGTTCGCCGCCAGCGCGGCCGCGCCGCCACGGCGTGGATGAGGCCTGGCTGGTATGTCGGCCGGCTGCGCCGGATGTCGCCCGCCGAGCTGGCAGGCCGGGTGATGACCGCCGCCCGCCAGCTGCGCTGGGCGGCGCCAAGCCGCAGGCCGGACGGGCTGGCC
>CAXTJP010000023.1:0-34506 GCA_964244615.1 uncultured Acetobacteraceae bacterium | reverse complement strand
CCCGGCTGCCTACCCACATCGAAGGTTGTGCCGGAGACGTTCCGAGACAGCCTCTAAGAGATGTTCTGTCGCTTACGGCCATGTCTCTCAAACAGCTGACCGGTTTCCGCTGAGCGCTCAAGGTGGTAAAGGCTCCGGCTTAGCCGAAGCTTAGAGGAACCTTGATGGCCCGCCTGCCACATCTGCTAGATGGCCTACCTTCCTTGACCAGGCTTTCTCCGTTCAGCATTCACCGCTCATGTAAGCTGTGCGGAAGTCACGCCATTCCCTTTGACCAGGTGGATTTCAACAAGTTTGTCGATGATGACGACTACTACCGGTTCGGCATGTCCGGAGTCGACATAACATATCTACGATGTTTGTGTTGCGACTTTATTTTCACTGAAGACTTTGACGACTGGAGTGCCGATGACTTCCGGCGTTTCATTTATAATACCGACTACATTCTGGTGGACTCAGAATACGCTTCGGTACGTCCTGAGCAGATGGCCAGAGATTTCGCATACCGGTTTCGGGGATGTGAGAACGCCAGGATCCTCGATTACGGCTCCGGGGCTGGCGTGTTTGTAGATCGGATGCGGGAACACGGCTTCGGCCACATCGAAGGCTACGATCCCTTCTCCAGTCCAGGGCGGCCGTCTGGGGAATTCGACATCGTCACCTGTTTCGAAGTAATCGAGCATTCAACGGATCCGGTTAGAACACTCGGCGACATGCGGAACCTTATGCGCAGTGACGGGTGCATCATCTTAAGTCAGACTCTGCACCCAACCGATATTCTCTCGAGGCGTGGGAGCTGGTCCTATTTGGCTCCTCGCAATGGGCACGTTTCGACATATAACGAAGAAGCGTTGATCCGGCTTGGGCGGCGACACGGACTTGCCTTGCATCGGGGCAACAATATCTTTGGCTTTGCGTCTGCTACCCCGTCGAGCTTTGCAAGCGTTGCTTTGCAATCTGCCGGGCGGCCTTTCGGCATATTGCGCCTGCTTGCTCCTCGGGAGGTTGGATCGCGCGCCATTCTGTCTCCGACACCCGACGTGATCTTATGGCATGCTACAGAGAGCGACGGCATCTGGGGTTTTCGCTGGACGGGAACCAGTGACATCTCTTGGGAGGCACGATGGGAGGGCGTTAGCACGCTTCAGGTCCGGATTCCGATCCTCAGTGAAGTTGAGCCTGGGTTTGCGTTGCTCTGCAGTCTCGAACTCAATTGGCAGCGCACGGCGGTATGCATTGATAGGGGCGAGCTGATGGCCGAGTTTGACGTGTCGGGTTTCACGACCGGGCAGATTACCTTGCGGATGCCTTGCACGCATGGTCTTGAGAGCGATTCTGTGTTGCCCCGAGGCTCGCGCGGTCTCGCAGTCCTGGTCAGCCGTGCGCCCTGTCTGGACGAGGGCCTCGGATCACCGGTCGAATTTTCCAGGGCGGACAAGCCGGTTGGACGATAGCCGAGCTTCCGCGGTGCATGCTTCAGATACGACCGGAATGCAGGGTGCACTGGAAATGTCATCGCCGACAGCGGCTAACAAAAAAGGTCCGATTATGGAGGGTTTAACTTTTGATCTGCAGCAAGATGGTAGGCCGACTTCGATAGATGCCGTCGAGCCACCCACCAAGCTGTTCGTTCCATGGGTCGATGGCCGCTTGCTCCATTATTTTTCGCCAGAAGAGGTGCTGGACATAAAAGCACCGAACGATCCGGACCGCGGTCCGGTCGTGGCAGGCGCTACTGTAGCCTTCTTCTCGGAAACTACAGGCGACGCTGTCCTATCAAGCCAAAGTGGATCAGTTCCGGATGCTAGCAACCAGTCATTTAGAACTCTGTTCTCGCGAGATGCGCTTGGCCTTGCAAGAGATCCTTCGTCGACACTAGCAACTTGGTTTGACCTTCTTCGAACCGGTGGCAATCTTATTATAGTGCTACCAGCAAATGTGTGCCCGGAGGAAGAGGGCGTTGTCCACGGCCCTGCAGCTTCGTCGCTGCCACAGGCCAGCGCCGTAATCGCACCGTCGTCGCTTGGCGCATTGCGACCAGCCGTTCACCAAGCCTCTCTATTGCGAGTGGTCGAAGCTGCTCTTACGCCTGGGACCTTTAGAGTGATTCTTCTGGATCAGAGTCCTGCGCGCCGGTCCGATGTGGACGGCGCTGCGCTCGATCTTCGACTCGTCTTGCAAAAGCTTCCTACTGCTGAGACGGCTCTGCCGGATGTATCCGATACGACTGTCAGGGCTGATTTGCAGCCCAACGTCGCCGACCTGTCGATGCCGTTTACAAGCATTCAACCGACTCCAGTCAAAACGCCCGGGATGCGCTATGACAACGGTCTGCTTGTGCGGGATTTCGCTACGCAGCAGACAAAAGTCGCGCGTATTTTGGTGTTGAAGCTCGATCACCACGGTGACTTTGTTATCGGTTTGCCCGCTTTGACTGAGCTTCGCGAGAATTACCCTGGAGCCTACATACGGCTAGTCTGCGGAAGCTGGAACGTGTCATCTGCAGCGGCGTCGGGGTTGTTCGACGACGTCCGGACTTTCAACTACTTCCCGGAGCGGGCGGTCGAGTGGATTGGCGTCTCGGCATCGACTGGTTGGTCTCTTTTCGATAAAGCGGCTGAAGGTAGCTTTGACCTCGCCATAGACCTTAGGGTTGACGATGATACCCGCAGCCTTTTGGCTCGAGTAGATGCCAGACTGCGTTGTGGAATTGGCTCAATCGCTCGTTTTCCCCTGCTAGATGTCGCTCTTCCCGACAGTGCGCGTGAACCTACTCAAATAGCGTTATCCGCCCACGGGAACTTCTCCCTTACTCCGGATGGGGCGCAGGTGTTGGAGCCGGGTGACTTTCTGTCCTGTATGGACTTCAAAACCGCTGCTTACCATGAGTCCGTCTTCAAGTCGGTGACTGGTCCGCTGCTGAAAAGCTCAACGTTCTTTCTTCCCCGGGGCTCATATAGCGTTTCGTTCAACCTGAGCGCTCATTCTTTCGTTCCGGGCTTGCGCGGCACGGGAGTGAAGATCGAGGTTGTCGCGGACGGCGAGCGGACTGTGGCGTCAAAAGTCTTCGGCAGACGGAGCATCTCCAGGATCAGCTCCGAGGGTGCCACCCTCCACTTTGAAAGTAGCGGCAGGCCCTCGACTTACGAGTTCCTGGTCATCACAGAGGGTCGACCTCTGATTGGTCGCCTTCGGTTTGCAGGACTAAGGCTACGTCGACATGATGCCAATGGCGCTCGATTCAGTCCGAGCGAGCTGCATGTGGGCGAGAAGCTATCGTTGCTTGTCAATCTCATCCGGCAACGGACCCTGTCTCTCTACCCACAACCGGCTAACAGCTCCCCAGCAACTCTGGAAGCGGGTGCCGAAAGCGTTTTTGTGATCTCTCCGTTCAGCAACTCGACAATCCGGGATTGGCCTACAACAAGTTATGCGGAGCTGATCAAACTGCTACTCGATCGGTTCGCGTGCAAGGTGGTCATCATCGGTTCTCCCGCGCAGGCTGCGCAAGCTGCCGGTCTGATGGCGCAGTTGGATGAGCGTGACAATGGGTCAAATTTGGTTAACAAAGTAGGGCAGACCAAGTGGTCGGACCTTCAAGCCATTCTTAAGTCAGCCAGCTTGGTTATCTGCAACAACTCTGGGATTGCTCATCAAGCCGCTCATCTCGGCGTCCGCACGCTCGCAATTTACTCCGCAAGCCACCAACCCTCCGAGTGGGGACCTCGGGGCGAGCACTCGCGAGCGGTCATGGTGAGTGTGGCCTGTTCACCGTGCGGCTATGAGCGAATTGCTGATTGCGTCAACGACCACCTGTGCATGCGACTGATAACGCCGGAGGCCATTGTTGGCCAGGTTGAGGCAATGCTGTCAGTTGAAGCTGCAACCTCTCTTGCGCACTTATAGAAGGCACCATTGTCCGATCGCAATCCGTCTACGGAGCCAAGGGGTCAGGTCCCCTCAACAGGTGAAAAGCCTCCACCTTCTCCGGATCCCACAAGCGAGAAAGCGTCTGCAGACTTCGACAGTTTTGATCGGACCTGCCGCAACATTTTCATGCGGCCCAAGTTTTCGGACAAATATTCGACAGGATTGAGCCTCATCACCGTCTCAGCCAAATTGGGGGCGAGTCTGGCGAGCGGACCTACTTGGTAAGCCGCTGCCCCCCTGCAGTAGGACCGGTTCCGGATGTTCGTGTCACCTGCTGGGGCGAAATGCAACGGCTAGGAGCCTGTCCCGGTAACGGCTGAATTTACCTCGACGCGGCGCGCTCTGTGATGGTTCTCTGTCCTGATGAGCAAAGTGTTTCGCCCCTGGAAAACTGACGAGGTTTGCCTTCTGCCGCCGTTGGTTGCCGACTTCGTCCCCGCCGGGCATCCGGCCCATCTGATCCGCGATCTGGTGAGCGAGGAACTCGATCTCTCCGCGATCATGGGCGCCTACACCGAGCTGAAGGGTTATCCGCCCTATCGTCCGGCGATGATGGTGGCGCTGCTGCTCTACGCCTATCGCAGCGGCGTCTATTCGTCGCGACGGATCGCGCGGGCTGCGAGGAGCGGCTGGACTTCCAGGCCGTCACCGCGCTGAACCAGCCGGATTTCCGCACGATCAGCGAGTTCCGGCGGCGTCACCTCGATGCCCTGGCGGGCCTGTTCGTGCAGGTGCTGGCGGTTTGCCGCAAGGCCGGCCTGGCCGGGCTTGGCCATGTCGCGGTGGACGGCACGAAGATCAAAGCCAGCGCCTCCAAGCACAAGGCGATGAGCTACGCCCGGATGGTCGAGGCCGAGGCCGAACTCGCCCGCGAGGTGGCCGAGTGGCTGGCCCGCGCGCAAGCCGAAAATGCGGCCGAGGACGCCGAGCACGGCAGCGCGCGGCGCGGCGACGAGCCGCCGGACTGGATGCGCGACAAGCAGGCCCGGCTGGCGCGCATCCGCGCCGCCCGCGCCGAGCTTGAAGCCGAGGCCCGGGAGGCGGAAGCGGCCAGACCGCCGCCACCGCGCGACTCTGATGGCGCGCCCCGGCCACGCCCGGGCAGACCGCCCGCACATCCACCTGGCCAGCCGAAACCCAAGGCGCAGCGCAACTTCACCGATCCCGACAGCCGGATCATGACGGGCCGCGACGGCTTTGTTCAGGCCTACAATGCGCAGGCCGTGGTCGATGCCGACGCGCAGATCATCGTCGCACACCGCCTGACCAACGGCTCCGATCAGGACGCCTTGCTGCCGCTGCTCGACGCGGTGGCGGAGAATACCGGCGACATGCCCGACGAAGTGTCCGCTGATAACGGCTTTTGTTCAGAGACCAACCTGGCTGGTCTCGTCGGGCGCACGGTGCGCGGCTACGTGGCGGCCGGGCGCGCCAGCAAACCGGGTGGCGGCAAGAAGGGCGGTCCGCTGGTTCAGGCGATGCGCGCCAGGCTCCGGCAAGGCGGACAGCGATGTCGATACCGGATGCGGAAATACGTCGTCGAACCCGTCTTCGGACACATCAAACAAGCCAGAAACTTCCGCCAGTTCCTGCTCCGCGGCATCGACAAAGTCAGAGGTGAGTGGGCGCTGATCTGCACCGCCCATAACCTCGCGAAACTCACCGCATACTAAACAGCAACACTATCCCCGGCCCGCATCACAACCGATCAAACGGCACCGCAATCGTTACCGGGACAGGCTGCTAGGCCCATAGCGACAAACTAGGCATTGGTCGAGATCGCAAGTTGTGAATATAGTAAGTTCAACCACTTTCTGCAATTGAACCTCGTGCGCGAAGGCGCAGAGGGAGCGTGGCCGGAGCCAACATGAACACGAATACCGCAAGACTAGCCGGGTTGCTCAGCCTGCTTCTTTGTCCCAACGCACCTGCCGCAGCGCCTTCGCCTTCGTCATGGTCGCTCGCTGCGACAGAGGACTTGGTCGCCATGCATGATCTTATTCGCGACAATCATCCCGGGCCGACCGACGCTCAAAACCCCGGGTTCAACCGTTGGCTCGATGACGGAGAAGCCGAATTGATGCCGCAGGCCCAGGTCGCGCGAAGCTTGCATGATTACCAGCAGGTGTTGCGCGTCTACGCCAATGGCTTTGCCGACGGCCATCTCAGTGTGGTTCTGAAAGATGCAGATGCGAAGTTGTGGCCCGGTTTTCTGGTGCGGGCCGATGCGCCGGATCAGCCGCTTCGCGTGTCTGTGGTCGACACCGGGAGGGATGCACCGACGGGTGTTCAAGAAGGCGACGTCCTCGCATCCTGCGGCGGAAAGCCAGCACGAAAACTGTTGGAAGACCGCGTGCTGCGTCCCGCGCTCAACCCGCACGTGCCGCAAAGGCTACGTCTAGCGTCAGCATTGCTTATGGTTGCTGATGCTGATGCCCCGATGGACCAGTGGTCGAGTTGCACCATGATTGCAGGTGGCCAAAGCCGCAGCGTTAGACTGCATTGGCGCCTCATCGCGCCAGCGCAAGTGACACAGGAGGAGGTGCGAAGTAGCGGAATCGATCTGCCCTTAACTGGGTTGAGAAGGTTCGGCGATGTATGGCTGATTTCGATGCCAAGTTTCTATCCTCAGAATGCCGAAGCCACGACCCAGTTGCAGAAGCTCGTGGAGCAGGTAAGAGCACAGTCCAAAAACCTTCATGCAGCGAGGCACGTGGTGCTAGATCTGCGAGGCAATGATGGTGGCGACGACGATTGGGGTTTCGAGGTGGCCGAAGCCCTGTGGGGAAAAGCTGCTGTCGACGCCGTGGAGGCAAGTATGCCCAGCATCATTGAGTGGCGGGTATCGGCGCGCAACGCGTCGGCCATGCGCGACGATACCGCCAAACTAAAGGCGCAAGGTCAAATCGACGGGGCTGCCTATTTCGCAAAACTTGCCGCGAACATGGACGCTGCCCTGAAAAGCAAGCACATTTATATGCGTGAGCCCGGCGATCCATCAGTCCTCACGCCACCCCTCAGCTCACCCTTCCTTCATCCAGTCTACCTCTTGACGACGCCTTATTGTGCCAGCGCATGCCTCGACTTTGTCGATCTCATAAACGGTCTTCCTGGCGTTGTGCGGGTAGGACTGGAGACATCATCGGACACCGACTATCTTGAGATTGCTGCGGCTGAACTCCCCAGCGGGCACGCCACGCTTCATTATGCAATGAAGGTCTACCGGCAGCGTCGACGCGGCGCAAACGTCAGCTACAAACCAACTCTCTTTTGGGACGGCGGAGAGATGGACGACAAATCGATCGTCCGCTGGATCGAAGGACTGAAATAGGATGTTATACCAACCCTTGATGAGGCTGACTCTCCGGGGGGAGATACCCATTTAGCCTGAACTCTGACTCGCTGTCCCGAATTGACGATTTGCAGGCGGGAGCGGTGGGCATGGGCACGGCGGTGAGGGTCACGCGCGTTGATTTGACGGCGACGGCGTTGTGCGCGGCGTCGGCAAGATGCGCGGATGGCGCACAGGTTCGCCGTATCCTGGCGGTGGCCTTGGTGCTGGAAGGCCGGTCTCGGACGGAGGCGGCGACGCTCGACGGCATGGATGGTCAGATGCTGAGCGACTGGGTTCATCGCTTCAACGCCGAGGGGGTCGAGGGTTTGAAGTCTCGCAAGAGCCCAGGCCGGGAGCCTCTTCTGACCCCCGCGCAGAAGGCTGAGTTGCGTGAGCTGGTGATCCAAGGGGCCTGATCCGGCCGTCCATAAGGTCGGGCGTTGGCGCTGCGCCGACCTGCGGGCGGAAGTGGCACGCCGCTGGTCGGTCGAGGTGCATGAGAGCACGATTGGTGCCTGGCTTGGCGAGCTCGGGCTGACGCGGCTGCAGCCGCGTCCTGTGCATCCGAAGAAGGATGCCGAGGCCGAGACGGCTTTTAAACTTTGCCGACCTGGTGCGCGCGGCGCTCGCCAACAGCACGGCAGGCACGCCGGTGGAAATCTGGTTTCAAGATGAGGCCAGAGTCGGCCAGCAAGGTGGCCATGCGTATGTCCGGGCACTGATCGGCAGTCGGCCGCGGATGGTGCGCGACAACCGGCACGATCCTGCCTACGTATTTGGTGCCATCTGCCCACAGCGTGGCGTAGGGGCCGCGATGATCACGACAGCGGCCTGCCGTCCTACAGCCCAGAGCTGAACCCCATGGAGAATGTCTGGGACTACCTGCGCCAAAACAAACTCTGCACCCTGGTCTGGGACAGCTACGACGAAATTGTGCAAGCATGCAAAACCGCGTCGAACTGGCTCATTGCCGACCCGCCCGCATAACCACAATCGGCACGCGCGAATGGGCATGTGTCAGCCCCTAGCAGCCTGTCGGGTTTGCGTGATGGTAGAACGGTGTGGGTGGATTTGTATGGTTGTTTATTGGGCGTTCAGTTGGTGGAGCCTGCGGCAGTTATAGGCGAGTGCGATCAGCGTCCATTCGGTTGCGCCTTGGTGAGGCTGCGGAGGCGGCATCGGGTGAAGCCCATTGCACTTTTGATGATGCCAAACACCGGTTTGACGGTCTGCTTGCGTTTTTTGTAGTGGGCTTTGGCATCCGCGGTCTCCAGCTTGGCTTTCATGGCGATGCGCCAGGGTCATTTGCCGCGGCGTCTTGGGTGCGGGCGGTGGGCGGAAGTCGTAGGGGCGCTGTGGCTGGGTGCGACCGGTCGCCACCAATGGTTCGATGCCGCGGGCGTGCAGCGCCTCGACGGCCGCACCGCTCGCTATCCGGTGTCGGCCAGCACTCGGGGCGGCAGGCCGATCGTGTCCTGCATGGCCAGGATGGCGGCGGCGAAGCGTGGTGCGTCGGCCGTGGTGACAACCAGGTTGGTGGCCAGGATCAGTTGCGCGCCATAGGCGCAAACGACGGCCTGGGCGTTGCAGGCTTGGCGATACTCAGCGCGTCTGAACGGCGCAGCGCGCTGTCGGGATCGGTCAGGTTGCTTTGCCGCTCGGGCGGCGGCGCGTCATCCGGCGGCTTGGGCGGCCTGCCGCGACGCCCTGTCTTGGCATCATAGTCCGCCTTCTTGCGCTCATAAGCGGGGCGGGCAGCCTCGGCTTGGGCGCGCGCTTCGTCTTCCAGACGCTTGCAGGCCGCATCGAGCTTGGCGCGCAGAGCCTCGCGCCGGGCCAACGCCGCAGGCAGCGCCTGCGGATCATGGTGGTCGGCGTCCGCCGTCTCGGCCTGCGCGGTCAGGGCGGCGATGTCGGCCCGCCAGCTTGGCCCGCGCAGTCGCACGGTCATAGCGCACCGAGCGGATCTTCGAGGCATCGGCGTCGATCTTGGTGCCGTCGATCGACACCGTGCCCAGCCGCAGCAAACCCGCTTCACGCGCCAGCAGCAGCACGTCCAGGAACGCCGCCTCGAACGCAGCCTTGTTGACCCGGCGAAAGGTCGCGATCGTGTCGTGGTCGGGATGCAGGTTGGCCACGACGAAGCGCACGGCGACATCGCGCCAGGTCGCCCGCTCGATGCGCCGGGACAAGAAGATGCCGTTCGCATAGCTGTAGATCAGCAGCGCCAGCATCAGCCGAGGATGGTACTGCGGCTTGCCGCCCGCACGCGCCGCGACGTCGAAGGCGCCGAACGGCACCCGTTCGACCGCGGCCACCACGAAATGGGCCAGATCATCCTCCAGCAGCCAAGCCCTCAGGTCAGGCGGCAGAAGAAACGCTTGATCACGGTTGAACGGAATGAACGTCACCATCTGCCGATTCTAGCCGTTTGCCGAAAAACTGGGTACCCCCAATCCGACAGGCTGCTAGAGGCCGCGATGATCACGCCAGCGGCCAACACAGAAATGATGAACCTGCATATGGCGGAAATCAGCACGCAGATGGCCGCAGGCGCCATTGTCGTGCTGACCTGGGACGGTGCCGGCTGGCACCAGACGGGTGGTGCACTGGTGGTGCCGGACATCGTCCTGCTGCGCCTGCCGCCCTACAGCTCAGAGCTGAAACCCATGGAGAATGTCTGGGACTACCTGCGCCAAAACAAACTCTGCTGAAGCTGCCTCGTTTTCGTGGAGTATTGGGGGACTTGGGTTACAAGGCTTCTGCGATGGCGACCTCCGTTTCGGCTTCGTAGGCCATGGGTGAACGGTAGCCCAGGGCGGAGTGCAGCCGGACGGGGTTGTACCAGCCTTCGATGACGCTGAAGCAGGCCATCTTCGCTTCGGCCTGGGAGGCAAAGCGGCGCCGGTCCAGCAGCTCGCATTCTAGGGTCGCCAAGAAGCTCTCGCACATGGCATTGTCGTAAGCGTCGCCCACTGAACCCATGGACGGCCGCACGCCCGCCTCGCGGCAGCGATTGCCGAACGCCAAGGATGTGTATTGGCTGGCCTGGTCGCTGTGATGGATGACATCGCCCGGCCGCCGCTGGCCGATTGCCATCTCCAGCGCGTCCACAACCAACTCGGCACGAATGTGATTTGCCATAGCCTAGCCAACAATCTTGCGGCTCCACGCGTTCAGCACGACTGCAAGGTAGAGAAACCCGCTCGCTGTCGGCACGAAGGTGATGTCGGCCACCCACAGCCGGTTTGGCCTGTCGGCTGCAAACTTGCGTTCGACCAAGTCCGGCGCCGGTCGCGCCTCGAGATCCCGACGCGTGGTGGTAATTCCGGCTCGGCGGCGGCTGGCGCCGACCAGACCCGCCGCGCGCATCACGCGGGCAATGCGCTTGCGGCCGTGCTTCTCTCCTCCTGCCCGTAATTCGGCATGCACCCGCGGCGCACCATATGTCTCACGCGAGCTGGCATGGATGGTGCGCACACGTTTCAGCAGCGCCGTGTCAGCCTCTTGCTTCTTGCTCGGCGGCCGCTTGCGCCAGGCGTGGTAGCCGGCCTCCGACACGCTGAGCACACGGGCCATGGTGGCAATCGGGGAAGTGGCCTGGTTCGCAATCATGAATTCGAAGACCAGGACGGCACGGCTCCGGTCTCGCGTGCAAACCAGGCCGTAGCTCGAGAGAGGATATCGCGCTCCACGCGCAGCTGCTTGTTCTCGCGGCGCAGCCGGCCGAGCTCGTCGCGCTCGCCGGCCGACAAGCCATCAGCCTGCTCTTTCTCCTCCCGGCCGCCCTCCTTGCGCGCAGCCAACGCCACCCAGGCGCGGATCGACTCCGCCGATGGCTCAAACTCCCGGGCCAAGTCCGCGGGATCGCGGCCTGCCCGGACCAAATCAACCATCTGACGACGAAACTCAGGCGAGTAAGGAGCGCGGGTGCGACGCATCGGGGAGACCTCCGGCAAAAGCTAGAGAGGCTCCACCAAACCGGGTCAACTTCAGTCCGGTGGAACGGTCCGACCTGCGTGCGGGTCATTCGCGCGAGTGGACGTCCAGGGGAGGGTCGTGATGCAGGCACGGTCATGCCCCTCACCGCTCGTCGCACGGTCCAGGGCGTCGAGTTCCTCCAGCATCCAGGACTGGTAGGTGACACCCCTCGGCTCCGTTTCGGCCGGGCCCATCACCGGCACGCCCGCCGCGACGGCGATCGCCCGCAGGCGTGTCGCGACCGCATCCCCGGGGTGCGGGGCGGTCGTCGACTCAGGGCATCAGCTTCGACGTGAGATAGATGAACGCCATGCCTGCACCGTTATGCCTCGTGGGTGGCTAGCAGGCGCATGCTCAGGCGGCTTCCGCGCAGGCGCCGCAGGTGCCCTCTAGCTCGACGATGGTGCTGGACGGCTGGAAGCCGCGGGCACGCGCGGCACCTTCCAGGGCGTGGCAGACGCCGCAATCCTCCAGTTCGGTGACCTGGCCGCAGATGCGGCAGATCAGGAACTGCACCGAGTGGTCGTGGTGCCCGGACTCGCAAGGGACCGGCGCTGCTGCGCTCCCGCCGGGTTTGACACCCAAGGCGTGGCAACGTTATGTGATAACGTCACATTCCGGCATCGAAGGATTGCGCCTTGTCGAAATCATGCGTGGGTCTCCTAGGTGCCGCCGCCTGCCTCAGCCTCTCCTTGCCGGTATGTGCGCAGACTGTGTCCGGAGGGCCGACCGTCCGGTTGTCGCCCGACCAAGCCCCGCAGGACCCCGGCAACGTCGAGGAGATCGTGGTGCGCGCCCGCCGGTTGACCGAGGCACGCAGCAAGCTGCAGCCCGGGCTGGGCGCGACCGTGTACGATTTCAGCCCCAAGGCGCTGGAGCAGATCACCCAGGGCGCCAACGCCCCGCTGAGCCAGGTGCTGCTGCAGGCGCCCGGCGTGGCGGAGGACAGCTATGGCCAACTGCACGTTCGCGGCGACCACAACGAGGTGCAATACAGGCTGGACGGCGTGGAACTGCCCGAGGGCATCGCCGTGTTCGGCCAAGCGCTGGAGAGTCGGTTCGCGCACTCGATCGCGTTCATCACCGGATCCCTGCCGGCACAGTACGGCGTGCTGCAGGCGGCCGTGGTCGACATCGGCACGAAGACCGGCATCACCGATCCAGGCGGCTCGGTCTCGGTCTATGGCGGATCGCGGGACTACTTCCAGCCGAGTTTCTCGTACGGCGCCCGGCGTGGCGACTGGGACCTGTTCGTCACCGGCGACTTCCTGCACAACCGCGTCGGCATCGAGAACCCGACCAACTCGTTCAACGCGATCCACGACCTGAGCAACCAGTATCACGGCCTGGCGCACCTGACGTACACGCCGGACGACCAGACGCGTGTCAGCTTGATCGCCGGCGTATCGAACGCGCAGTTCCAGATTCCCAACAACCCCGGCCAGGTCCCAGGTCTCGGGCTGAACGTGAACGGCACGGCCAATTACGACAGCTCGAGCCTGACCGAGCACCAGCGCGAGATCACCGACTTCTCCATTCTATCGTTGCAGAAGCACTACGACGGGTTCGACGTGCAGGCCTCGCTGTTCTCGCGCTACAGCAGCCTGTACTTCACCCCCGATCCGCTGGGGGACCTACTGTTCAACGGCCTTGCGCAGACGGCGGCAAAGTCGGTGTGGTCGAGCGGCACGCAGACGGATGCCACCTGGTACGTCAGCCCGACGCACACGATCCGGGGCGGCTTCCAGATCACCGGCGAACGCCTGGTCTCGCAGACCGCGTCGAGCGTGTTCTTCCTCGACCAGACAGGCGCCCAGACGTCTCCGTTCCCAACGACCGTTCAGAGCGACTCCGGCAAGACGGGCGGTGTCTATGGGCTCTACCTGCAGGACGAATGGAAGCTGCTGCCGTCACTCACGTTGAACTACGGCGGACGGTTCGACCTGGTGGATGAGTTCACCCACGAAAATCAGGTCTCCCCCCGCGTGAGCCTGGTGTGGCAAGCCGACCGCGACACGACGCTGCATGCGGGCTACTCGCATTACTTCACGCCGCCGCCGTTCGAGCTGATCCCGAACAACTTCGTCAACCTGTTCAACAACACCACGGCGCAGAGCGCGTGCCCCGCCGGCAGCTCGCCGCTGTGCCGCAACGACGTGGTGCGTGCGGAGCACGACAACTACTACGATGCCGGCATCGATCACGTGTTCCTGCCAGGACTGCATGCCGGCGTGGACGCCTACTACAAGCAGGCGCGCAACCTGATCGACGAAGGCCAATTCGGCGCGCCGATCATCCTGACCGTGTTCAACTACGCCAAGGGCCAGGACAGCGGCGTCGAGTTCTCCGCCAGCTACGACCACGGTCCCTGGTCGGCCTATGGCAACCTGGCCATAAGCCGAGCAATCGGCCGCGACATCAACTCGGCTCAGTTCACCTTCTCCGCGGACGATCTCGACTACATCAGCCGCCATTACATCCATCTGGATCACGACGCGCGCTTCACGGGCTCTGGCGGTGTGGCCTATTCGGCGTTCCGCGCCACCGACACGCCGGCGCGCCTCTCGGCCGATCTGGTCACCGGCAGCGGACTGCGCGCCGACGGCGACGTGCCGAACGGCCGCGCGCTGCCGGGCTACTACGTCATCAACCTGTCGGCCACGCAGAGCTTCCAGAAGCTGTTCCTGCGCGGCGTGGAATTGCGCTTCGACGTGCTCAACCTGCTGGACCGCAAGTATGAGATACGCGACGGCACAGGCGTCGGCGTGGGCGCGCCGCAGTTCGGCTTGCGGCGCACGCTGCTGGCCGGCATCACGCAGCGGTTTTGACCCGGTGGTCACGTGCGCGTAGAGCATGTAGGCTTCGTTGGTGACCACGATGTTGTCCGCCGGCTCCCAGGACAGGATGGCGGTGGGCAGGTACGAACTGCTGGTGTGCGTGGAATCGGTCACGTTGTCGTTGTTGTAGCGCGCGGCGGCGTCGATCGAGAGGCCCCGAGTGGAGGTCAGCAGGCCGCCGATCGGGTTCACGGCGTACTGGTTCGGCACCAGCGGCGTGCCGTAGTAAGACGGCAGGTCGTCGTGCATGTAGTCGAAACTGACCTCGAGTTGCAGGTTCTCGGCGATGCGCCAGAGCGCCAAGGCCGTGAGGTTCAGCGAGTCGGGGTCGTCGTTGTGCACGTAGCCGTCCGAGGACGTGCGGCTGAGGTCCACCCGGACGGCCACCTTGTCGCTTACTTGCGCCCCCATGCCGATGCCCGCATTCACGGTGCCGAAGCTGCCGTAGGAGAACAGCGTACCGTACGTCGTCGCGCCGAAGACCGGTTGCTTGGGGATGATGTTGATCACGCCGCCCACGGCACCCTGGGTACCACCACGGTCATGATGACGATGCGGGCGGCCACGACGAGGAGTCGGACCGGGGTATCTGGAAGCCATCGTCTCAGTGGCCACCCGGCAGGCTGATCATGACCCGGAGCACTATCACCGGCTGCTCGCACGCTTGCAGTCACTGTCGCACCTTACCGTCGAGGCGCGGTCAGCGGCCAGATAGTGGGCCCGCCCACCGCGGGCCTAGACGATCGTCAATCTACAGCCGCACCGCCCGCAAGCGGAGAGCGTTGCCGATGACCGATGCTGAGCTGAGCGACATCGCCAGCGCGGCCACGACCGGGCTGAGCAGGATGCCGAACGCGGGATAGAGCACGCCCGCGGCGACCGGGATGCCGATCGCGTTGTAGGCGAAGGCGAATACCAGGTTCTGGCGGATGTTGCGCATCGTGCCACGGCTCAGCGTGCGGGCGCGCACGATGCCGGACAGGTCGCCCCGCACCAGCGTCACGTCGGCGCTCTGGATCGCCACCTCCGTGCCGGTGCCCATCGCGATTCCTACGTCCGCCTCGGCCAGCGCGGGCGCATCGTTCACCCCGTCGCCCGCCATGGCGACGATTTTCCCCTCGGATTTCAACTGCCTTACGATGCGGTGCTTGTCATCCGGCAGAACGTCCGCGTGTACATCCTCCAACCCGAGCAGGCGCGCCACCGCCTCGGCGGTGGTCGTGTTGTCGCCGGTCAGCATGACCAGGTGGATTCCCTCCGCCTTCAGGGCATCGATGGCGGCGCGGGTGGTCGCCTTGATCGGGTCGGCAATGGCGATCACGCCGGCCGGCTGGCCGTCGGCGGCAAGGAACAGCGCGGTCGCACCTTCGCCTCGGAGCGCCTCCGCGCAGGCTTCGAGCGCGCCAAGCTTCACGCCAAGGTCAGCCATCAGCGCCGCGTTGCCAAGACCCACCGCCCGGCCACTCACTTTCCCGATCACGCCCTTGCCCGTGACGGAAGCGAAGTCGCCGGCGTCCGGGACGGCGACGCCGGCCGCCTTGGCCGCCGCCACGATGGCGGCCGCCAACGGATGCTCGCTGGACCGCTCCAACGCGGCGGCCAGCGTCAGCACCTCCGCCTCCTGGAAACCGTGGGAAGGCACGACCGAGGTCACCCTGGGCCTGCCCTCCGTGAGCGTGCCGGTCTTGTCCACCACCAACGTGTCCACGCGCTCCATCCGCTCCAGCGCCTCGGCCGATTTGATCAGCACGCCGGCACTGGCACCCTTGCCGACGCCCACGCCGATGGACATCGGAGTCGCGAGGCCCAGCGCGCACGGGCAGGCGATGATGACGACGGACACCGAAGCGATCAGCGCATAGGAGAGCGCGGGTGCCGGCCCCCAGACGGACCATATGATGAATGCGAGCACGGCAGCCAGCAGCACGGCCGGGACGAACCAGCCAGCCACCGTATCCGCCAGGCGCTGAATCGGTGCGCGGCTGCGCTGCGCATCCGCCACCATGGCGACGATGCGCGCGAGCATGGTGTCGGCACCGATCTTGTCGGCCCGCATGATCAGCGCACCGGTGCCGTTCACCGTGCCCCCGATCAGCTTTCCACCAGCCTTCTTGCTGGCCGGCATGGACTCGCCGGTGACCATCGCTTCGTCCACCGCGCTCCTGCCTTCCAGCACCTCGCCATCGACGGGAATGCCGTCGCCGGGACGCACGCGAAGGCGATCACCGACCTCTACCTCGGCCACCGGAATCTCCTCGTCCTCGGCGCCCTCGCGCAGCCGGCGGGCCGTCTTGGGGGCGAGGTTTAGCAGGGCTCGTATGGCGCCGCCGGTCTGCTCGCGGGCGCGCAGCTCCAGCACCTGACCGAGCAGGACCAGCACGGTGATGACCGCGGCGGCTTCGTAATAGACGGGCACCGTGCCGGCCATGGTGTGGAAGGCGGCCGGAAAGCGGCCGGGTATGAAGGTGGCGGCCAGGCTGTAGAGGTAGGCGGTCCCGGTCCCGAGCGCGATCAGCGTGAACATGTTGAGGTGGCGGCTGACAAGCGAGGCCCAGCCCCGCTGAAAAAACGGAAAGCCCGCCCACAGCACCACCGGGGAGGACAGCGCGAACTGGATCCAGGTGGAGGCCTGCATCGGCACCAGGCGCTCGACGTGCAGCGCCGGGACGTGGCTTGCCATCTCCAGCATGAACACCGGCAGCGCCAGCACCAGGCTGATCCAGAACCGCCGCGACATGTCCGCCAGCTCGTGGTTCGGTTCCGCCTCCGCGGTGACCACCAGCGGCTCCAGCGCCATGCCGCAGATCGGGCAACTGCCCGGGCCCACCTGTCTGATCTGCGGGTGCATCGGGCAGGTGTAGATCTCGCCGGGTGCGGCCGTGGACGCCGCCGCGACCTGCTCCCTCGCGAGATACGTGTCGGGAGCGGCGGAGAACTTGCCGAGGCAGCCTGCCGAGCAGAAGTGGAAGGTCGTCCCGACGTGGACGAGTGAATGCCTTGCGGTGGCGGGGTTGACCGTCATGCCGCAGATCGGGTCGATCTCGCTGGCATCTCCCGGCGGGACTGCGGATGCCTTCGCCTTGCAGAAGCAACCGCCGTGGCTGCCTGCCGCAGCTTCGCCCGTGGGCTGGCTTTGATGCTGGTCCATGATGCCTCCGACAGCCGGATCGCCGGGCGCTGATATGGAGGTGGGGATTCCCACGATGGGAAGGTCAAGGGGTGCCGAAGGCTTGATCGGCCGGCGTCCGCTCCAATCCTCTGCTCAAGGAGGCGGCATGGTCATCGGCGAAGCTGCCGCGGCATCGGGCGTGAGCGCCAAGATGATCCGCTACTACGAGAGCATCGGCCTCGTGCCCGAGGCGGCGCGCACGGAGACGGGGTATCGCATCTATGGCGACGGAGAGGTCGAGACCCTGCGGTTCGTGCGCCGGGCGCGCGACCTCGGGCTGTCGATGGAGCGGATCAAGCTGCTGGTCGGCTTGTGGCACGACCGGAACAGGCCCAGCCGCGAGGTGAAGCGTATCGCCCTCGCCCATATCGGCGAGCTGGAGGCCAGGATCGCGGAGATGGAGGCGATGCGGTCAACGCTGCAAGCGCTAGCCGACCGGTGCCGAGGCGACGGCGAGCCTGCATGTCCGATCCTCGGCGATCTGCAGGCCGGTGGTGGACGAGCGGTCACGGCGCCCGGCGGTGGGCGGACGCGCGCGCGCCACTGGAACGCCCGCGAGGCGGTGACTAGCACGGTCACCGCGATGCCGGACGGCCCTGCTCCGCCTTCCTGGCGCGCCGCACCGTCATCAAGGCCGCGGGCAAGGTCCTGGTCGCTGGCGCGTTGCGGGATGGACAGCATGGCGGCGGCGGCGAGGCTGGCAACGGCGGGCACTGTTAGGAGCACTGGGTCACCTGCGAGTAGGCGTTAATCTGCACTGCCCACAATCTCGCAAAGCTCACCGCATAACGGGAGGTGACCCGCGCACTGAAACCGCACCGCACCCCTTACAAAAACCAGCCAGCCGTTGCCGGGACACGCTCCTAGCCAGAACCATTGCGCGACGAGCGGCATGCACAGGAGCCATTTTGGCAGGCGCTCCATTTTGCCGATCTGCTGCGAGGCCCGGCTGCGCCGGAACTGGGCGCGCGAAGGTGGCGTTGGGTGATCACCACTGAAAATCGGGTTTTCGTGCCGCCGGGAGTGGAAGACCGTCTGGAGTGTTTTGCACGTGCGTTGATTACCTAGGGACCGGGGCAGGGTGACGCGTTGTTTCCGTGGCTGGCCCAGCATGCGCCGATGGATGCCGTGCGCTGGTTCCTGATGCAGGAGATAGCGGGAGAGGCCGGCTTCGACGACCTGACGGCCCTGGTGCAGCTGCGCATGCCGCAACGTGCGAAGCTGGAGATGGCGCGCAATTACTGGGATGAGATGGGCCGCGGCCAGGCGCGCGGCATGCACGGCCCGATGCTGGAGGCGCTGGCTGACGCGCTGGGACTGGCGCCTGCGATCGAGACAACTGTCTGGGAGCCATTGTGTCTGGCCAACCTGATGGCCGGGCTGGCGATCCACCGCCGCACAGCTTTTCAGGCCGTGGGTGCGCTGGGGGTGATTGAACTGACGGCACCCTCACGTGCGGCAATGGTAGCCGCGGGCCTGAAGCGGCTGGGCGTACCGGCGGGACAGCGGCACTACTTCGACCTGCATGCCGTGCTGGATCTACGTCATGCGCAGGCCTGGATAGCCGAAGTGATCATGCCGCTGGTGGAGGAGGACCCACGGCGTGCGCCAGCGATTGCCGAAGGGGCGCTGATGCGACTTTCGTGTGGTGCGGCCTGCTTCGAGCGGTACCGAGGCGAACTCGGTGTGGGCGTCTGACCAACAAGGATGCGGCCAGCGCAAGCGCCAGCCTGGGTCCGGCCGCGTGCATGGCCGCGCGTCACCGGGAGCGCGACGCGCGGGCGTTCGCGACGGCGATCGGGCTTGACGCGGTATTGCAAGCGTCTGAACCGACAATCGGTTCTCTGGAGGGGGTCTTGAATGCGGTATTGGTTCTCCAAATGAGGTTTATGCGCCGGAAGCGGACTGGACGTGGCGGATTTGCTGAAGCGGCAAATGAAGGAATTGCTTCGCTCCAGAAGCGCGCCTGATATCGCGCCGGAGACCGCAATCGATGCCAAAATCTGTCCAGTCTGCCTTGCGCATGGTGATCGAACACGGCGTCGAGCGGGTTGCGGCTTACAACAGGAAGCGGCTGTCGAAGGGCGAGAGCCCGTTCCTCGTCGGTGTTCACGCGCCGATGCGATCGGAACTGACGCTAAACGATCTGGCCGTCACCGGCACGATCCCCGACGGTCTTGCCGGGCGATACCTGAAGATGGGGGCTAATCCTGCCCGCCCCGACCCGGCGGGGCACCACTGGTTTCTGGGCGACGGCATGGTCCACGGTCTGGCCATCGGGGACGGCAAGGCCCTTTGGTACCGTAATCGCTGGATCGGGTCGCGTCCGGCGGCGGCCGCACTCGGGCGGCCACCCGCACCAGGGCCGCGCAGGGGACGCAACGATACGGTGAACACGAACGTGGTGGATTTCGGCGGCCGCGCCTTCGCCCTTGTGGAGGCAGGCAGCTTTCCCGTCGAATTGTCCGAGACGCTGGAGGTGCAGCGCTACAACCCGTTCGACGGCACGCTCGACGGCTCGTTCACCGGCCACCCGCATCGCGATCCGCGGACCGGCGAGCACCATGCCGTCGCCTATGACGGCAACATCTGGAACGCCGTGCGTCACGTCGTCGTGTCGAGCGCCGGCCGGGTGATACGCGACGTGCCGATCGCGGTCGAGCATGGCCCCTGCATCCACGATTGCGCGTTCACGGCGCGGTTCGCCATCGTGCTCGACCTTCCCGTGACTTTTTCGATGCGCGCCGTACTTGGCGGCCACGTTTTCCCGTATCGCTGGAACCCGGCCCACCGCGCCCGCGTGGGCCTTCTGCCACGGCAGGGCGATCCGTCCGGCATTATCTGGTGCGAGGTGGAACCGTGCTTCGTCTTCCACGTGGCCAACGCGTTCGATGGAGACGACGGCGCGGTGGTCCTCGACGTGATCGCGTATCCCACGATGTTCACCTCGGGCCTCGGCGGGCTCGACGCCCTGGGACGGTTCGAGCGATGGACCGTGGATCCTGCGCGGCAAAGTGTCGGTCGCCAGGTGATCGACGATACGCCGCAGGAGTTTCCCCGGATCGACGAGCGACGCTGCGGCCAGAACTATCGTTACGCCTACACGGTTGCCGTACCGCCCGACGGCAACACGCAACTGGCCGGCGCCACGCAGATCTACAAGCATGATCTCGAGCAAGGCACGCGACGGGTGCACGAGTTCGGTGCCGATCGCGTTCCCGGCGAATTCATTTTCGTGCCGGACGCCGCCGGTTCGTGCGAGGATGACGGCTGGCTCGTGGGGCTCGTCATCGACACCGCGGACCAGACGACGGCGTTCGTGATCCTCGACGCGAGATCGATCGAGTCGGCGCCGGTTGCCTCCGTCTGCCTGCCGCACAGGATCCCCCCGGGGTTTCACGGCAACTGGTTCCCGTCGGCATAGCGAAGCCGTATTGCCACCTTCGACGGGCCGGGCGCACAGCATCGGACGATTGCTCCGCTCACCCCGCTCGGGCGCAGGCGCGGCTGCCGACGCGGCACGGATCGCATTGCCGACACTGTCGCGATAGCCTGCCCTGGTCGAGGGAGGAGCAGCCCATGCCGAGCAGCTTGCACCGTCGGATCGAAGCACCAGCGCAGATCCTTGCCATCATCCTCCTGCCGGTCTTGCTCGCCTCGCTCGGCGCCTGGGAGGTCGCCCGCGGCACGGCGACGGTCGCCGCGTTCGGGCGGAACCACGCGCGGCTGGAGGCGCAACTGGATCGCGTCCAGGCGCTGGCCCGGCGCGATCCGCAGGCTACGGTGTCCTTCAAGGGCGAGACGCAGTCATACGCGGCGCCCTTGGCGGCGCAGATGATGGCCGATGGCGCAGAACGGCTCGGCACCGACCTGCTGGCGGCGAGGCTGCGGCTGCCGTTCGCCTGGCTGGCCGTGCTGGCCGGGCTGCTGTCGCTGACAGGCGGCGTGCTGGCGGTGTCCCTGGTCACGCTGGCCGCCCGGCGCAGCACGCGCTCGCGCGCGGCGCTGGTGCGGGCGTTCGGCCAGGTTCGGCTTCTCGCGCCGTTCGCCCTGGGCTGCCAGGTCGCGGGCGTGGCGCTGGCCCTGCTCGGCGTGGTGGTGTTCGAGTGCGGCGGGCTTTGGTTCCTCGGCACGATGTCCGCGGGCGAGCTCAAGCTGGTGCTGTTGGCGCTCGCTGCGGCCGGGGCCGCGCTGTGGGGCGCGTTCCGGTCGCTCAAGCAGTTGCGCCGCGCCTTCGAGCTGTTCGAGCCGAGCCCGGCCAACCTCCTCGGCGTGATCGTGACGGAAGACGCGGCACCCGGCCTGTTCGCCCTGATGCGCGAGCTGGCGGGCGAGCAGGCGGCGGCGATCCCGCAGACCGTCGTGGCCGGCGCGGTGTCGGGCTTCTTCGTCACCTCCCACCCGCAACACCTGTCCGCGTCGGGCCGGCTGGTCAGCGGGCGCACGCTGCACGTGTCCCTGCCCCATCTTGCCGTGCTGAGCCGGGCGGAGACGCGCGTCGTGCTGGCCCACGAGCTGGCGCATTTCGCCGGCGAGGACACCGCCTACAGCATGCAGTTCCAGCCGGTCTATGCCGGGCTCGCCCACGGCATGGCGGCCGTCGCGGGACGCCCGCACGGGCGCTACCCCGTGCTCGACCGCATGCTGCGCCCCGCCTCCGCCCTCGGCGAATACGTGCTCAACCGCTTCGACACGGCGGTGAAGCATTGGAGCCGCCTGCGCGAGTTCGAGGCCGACCGCGCCGCGCTGGCTACCGAGGTGGCCGACGCGCTGGCGACCTCGCTGCTGCGCACCGCGGTCGCCAGCGAGATCGTCGAGGTGCAGCTGGCTGCCATGGGACAGCATCCCGGCCAGGCGCCCGCCGACCTCATGCGCCAGACACTCGAGATCGCCGGGCAGCAGGGCTTCATCGACCCGGCCCGTCATCTCGACGAGCGGCAACCCCACCCGACAGACACCCATCCGCCGACGGTGCAGCGGATCGAAGCCGCCGGGCTCGCCGTCGATGGCGCCATGCTCGCCCGCGCCGCCCGCCCGGTCGATCCCGGCGAACTGGCCGCCGCCGAGGCGCTGTTCGCCGACTGGGCGGGGCTGTGCGCGGCGGTCACCGAACAGCTGCGCGACGTGATGATGCGACGCGAACAGGCCTACCTGCGCCAGGTCGCCGCCGCGGCCGCCTCGGTCGGCGATGGTCCCGTTGAACTGCACGAGCAGCGGCGGCGTATGCTGGCGACCCTGGGCAGCGTCGCCGCAGGCTGCCTCGCGCTGGCCGGCGGCCTTCTCTGGCTGCTGGCCGGCAGCCCGTCGGCCGCCGGCGACGGTTCCGACACGATCATCGGCGCGATGGCCATGGCATTGCTTCTGGGCGGGTTGGCCGCCTGCTTCGGCTTTGCCCGTTTCGCGCGCAGCCGCGATCCGTTCCTGGTGCTGGATGCGGCCGGGTTCAGCTCGCCTGCGTTCGTCGGCACCGTGCCCTGGACCGCCGTGTCCGGCATCACGGTGGGCGGACGCGGCGGGCTCACCACGGTGCTCTCGCTGGGCTCGGATCATGCGTTGCCAGCCCGCACGGGGCGCATCTGGCGCTTCCGGACCCGCCGCCGGAGCCACGCGCTCGTGTTCTCGGGCCTGACGCCGCGCGGGATGAAGGCGCAGGCCTATCTCGACCTGCTGGCACGCCACTACCGCGCGGCGCTGGCGCGCGCCGAGCTGGCCGAACGCGGCGCCCCCTTCGTGGCGGACGAATCGTTCTGAAATCAACATGGCCGGAAGAACCCCGATCCTCTTCCGTCGGTTGGCCAAGGCCCTTAACTCTGACGGCTGAACCAGTTCAGGCGCATCGCCACACGATACGGCAAACCCGTCGCCATACACCCTGAGAACCGCCCTCTGCTGTCTGTTACGATTTCATAACATATGACGCTGTCAAAACTCGCCAGGCCGAGTCGGCTGGCATTCGTTTTGAGCACCGGAGCACACAAAACGGGCGCTAGACGGCCGGCATGGTTGGGTCTTGCAGGGGCCATAGCCATGCCGCGCCGCGCACGCCCGAGCTGTCGCCGTGCTGGTTGCGCAGCACCGGCGTGCTGGCGCCGTCTGCCAGCACGTGCCTTCGCATCAGGCCCGGCACCCATTCGTAGAGATGCGCCATGGCCGACAGGCCGCCGCCGATGACGATCACGTCCGGATCCAGGATGTTCACCACCACGGCCAGGCCGCGCGCGACGCGGTCCGCGTGCCTTGCCAGGGCGGCCACGGCGTGCCCGTCGCCGGCGGCGGCCCGGGCCGGAAGGGTGCTGGCATCGGCATGGCCCGGTCCGTCGCAATCCTCGGCCAGGGACGGGCCGGCGATGTAGCGTTCCAGACAGCCGGCATTGCCGCAGAAGCAGGGTTTCGGCGGCAGGTCCTGGGCGTCGGGCCAGGGCAGCGGGGTGTGGCCCCATTCGCCCGCAATTCGGTGCCGGCCGGGCAGCAGCCGGCCGTGCGAGACGATGGCGCCGCCGCAGCCGGTGCCGAGGATTACGCCGAACACCAGACCGTAGCCGGCCCCGGCGCCGTCGGCCGCTTCCGACAGGGCGAAGCAGTTGGCGTCGTTCTCGACACGAACCGGACGGCCGAGCACGGCGGCCAGGTCGCGGTCGAACGCCTGGCCGTTCATCCAGACCGAGTTGGCGTTGCGCACGACGCCGGTGGCCGGACTGACGGCGCCGGGGATGCCGACGCCGACGCTGCACGTCAGGCCGAGCGCCGCCTCGGCCTCGGCCACCATCGCCGCCACCATCTGCAGCGCGGGCGCGTAGGCGCGCGGGTTCGGCAGGCGGCGGCGCAGCGCCACCGTGCCGTCGGGTGCCAGCACGACGATCTCAATCTTGGTGCCGCCGAAATCCAGGCCGATGCGGTGGTTGATCATGAACAGGAGAAAGGAAGTCTTCTTTTCTGAAGAAAAGAAGCAAAAGACTTTTGATTGTTGTTTCCGGTTCGTTTTACCATTGCGCACCTGCTTACCAGAAGTTCTTTGCTTCTTTCACGAAAGAAGGCCTATCTGCTCGACCAGGTCGGAAAGATGCCCGATCTCGTCCAGCCGCATCCCCTCCCCCACCGGCGCGCGGCCGCCGCGCGCCACGCGGCGTGGCAGTACGGCGCGCGCGAAGCCCAGCTTCTGCGCCTCCTTCAGCCTTGCGTCGGCCTGCGACACCTGGCGCACCTCGCCCGACAGCCCGACCTCGCCGAAATACACGCTACCGGCGTCGGTGGGCGCGTTGGTCGCGGCCGAGACGAGGGCGGCGGCCACGGCCAGGTCGGCGGCCGGCTCGGTGATGCGCAACCCGCCCGCCACGTTGAGGAACACGTCCGAGCCCGACAGCCGCAGGCCGCAGCGCGTCTCCAGCACCGCCAGCAGCATCGACAGCCGTCCGCTGTCCCAGCCCACCACGCTGCGGCGTGGCGGGCCGCCGGCGTTGGGCGCCAGCAGCGCCTGCACCTCCAGCAGCACCGGCCGCGTGCCCTCCAGCCCGGCGAACACGGCGCTGCCGGCGATGTGGCCGCGGCGTTCGGCCAGGAACAGGGCCGACGGGTTGGCGACCTCCGACAGGCCGCGGTCGGTCATCTCGAACACGCCGATCTCGTCGGTGGCGCCGAAGCGGTTCTTGGTGCCGCGCAGGATGCGGAACTGGTGGCCGCGGTCGCCTTCGAAATGCAGCACGGCGTCCACCATGTGTTCCAGCACGCGCGGGCCGGCCAGCGTGCCCTCCTTGGTCACGTGGCCCACCAGGATCAGCGCGAAGCCGCGCTGCTTGGCCAGCCGTATCAGCTCGAACCCTGCCTGGCGCACCTGGGTGACGGTGCCCGGCGCGCTCTCCACGCTGTCCAGCCACATGGTCTGGATGCTGTCGATCACCACCATGGCGAGGTCGCGCTCGCTCTCCAGGGCGCCGGCGATGTCGCGCACGCTGATGGTGGCGGCGAGTTCAAGTGGCGCCTGTTCCAGCCCCAGCCTGCGCGCGCGCAGGCGTATCTGCTCGATCGCCTCCTCGCCCGAGATGTACAGCACGCGCCGCCCGGCGCGGCTCAGCGCCGCCGCGGCCTGCAGCATCAGCGTGGATTTGCCGATCCCTGGGTCGCCGCCGACCAGCACGGCGGACGCGGCCACAAGGCCGCCGCCCAGCACGCGGTCGAGCTCGCCGATGCCCGTCAGCAATCGCGGTGGGGGCGCCGCCTCGCCGGCCAGGCCGACGAACGCCACCCGGCCGCCCGGCTTGCGGGCGGGACCGGGGCGGGCCTCGGCCTGTTCCTCCACGATGGTGTTCCACTCGCCGCAACTCTCGCAGCGGCCGGCCCATTTGGCGGTGACCGCCCCGCAGGACTGACAGACGAAGCGCGCGACGGGCTTAGCCAAGGAAGCGCCCGGGCGGGAGAATGTCAGCGGGCAGCATGCGGCTCGGGGATCACGTGGGGCTACCGTCCGGCGGGCGGCAGCGCCTCGCAGAACCGCAGCACGTAGCCGTCGGGGTCGGCCACTTCGAACGCCTTGTGGCCCACTGTCGTGCCGTCCTCCTCACGCCAGACCTCCTCCATCGGGCGGTGCAGCCGGGCGCCGTAGGCTTCGACGCCGCTCAGCACCGCCTCGGCGTCCTGCACCCAGACTACCAGGGTCACGCCGCGGCCGAACGGGTAGTCGGGCGCGGCCAGGGTGCCGTCCATGCCCTCGCCGATCTCGAGCGACACGCCGTCGCGTTCCAGCTCGGCGCGTCGTCGCTCCGGGGCGTAGCGCATGGTCGTGAAACCCAGCACGTCGGTGTAGAAGCGCAGCGAGCGGGCGAAGCCGGTGCAGGCCAGCCGGACCGACAGCGTCATCGTCAGCGGGGCACGAGGGTCAGCACCGCCTGCGGTGCCGCCGTCGCGGTGGAGACGAGGACGTGCATCGGCTTGCCGGCGAGCGTGAGGCTGTAGCCGGTCTGCTGCACGCCGCCGCGGCCTTGCAAGGCGGGCTGGGTGCCGAGCGGCATCAGGGTCACGCCGTTCTCCTGCGCGGCCTGGCTCAGCACGGCCAGCACCTGGCGCGGGTCGGCCTGCTCGGTCACCGCCTCGCACCCGCCATCGTCGACGGATACCAGCGCGAGCTTGGTCGCCTGATAGCTCACGTCGTAAACCTGGCCGTGCCGCCCGGCCAGGAAGGCGTCGCGGGCCGCCGCGGGCATCTGCGGCGCGCCCTGCTGCTGCAGGAAGCCGCGCATTCCGGCCACGTCGCCCGCGAAATGCAGGCAGGTGGCGCCGAACAGCCCCACCACCTGGTCTGCCGCACTGGTCGGCTCGGCAGCCGGCTGGGCCAGCGCCGGCGAGGCTGCCGACAGCAGCGCCAGGGACATGATGACCGTGCTACGCATCCAACCTCTCCTTCAACGGGCTTGGTCCGGCGGTTCGACCCCCGAACCCTATTTCCTCAGTTCCATCTGGATCGGCCCGTCGCGACGGCCATGGGTGAACTGGTCGACGAGCGCGTTGCCGCTGTCGAGCAGGTGGGCGGCCGTTCCCTGCCATACCAGACGGCCGCGGAACAGCATGGCCGCCTGATCGCCGATGCGGACGGCGCTGGCCATGTCGTGGGTTATGGCGATGGCCGTGCTGCCCAACGTCTTCACGCAATCGACGATCAGGCCGTCGATCACGGCACCCATGATCGGGTCGAGCCCGGTCGTCGGCTCGTCGAAGAACAGGATCTTCGGGCGGGCCGCGATGGCGCGCGCCAAGCCGACCCGCTTCTGCATGCCGCCGGACAGCTCGGCGGGCGAGAGATCGCCGACGCTCGGATCGAGCCCGACCTGGGCCAGCACCTCGCCCGCACGCAGCCTCGCCCGGTCGCGCATCTCGCCCTTGGCCAGCAGGCCGAAGGCCACGTTCTCCCAAACCGGCAGGCTGTCGAACAGCGCGCCGTTCTGGAACAGCATGCCGATCTCCGCCCGAAGCGCCGCCCGTGCACCACGATCCAGCCGTGCCAGGTCCTGCCCGTCGATCTCGATGCAGCCCGCATCGGGCTCGACCAGGCCGAGGATGCATTTCAGCAGCACCGACTTGCCGGAGCCGGACCCGCCGATCACGACGGTCGAGGTGCCTTCCGGGATGTCGAGGTCGATGCCGTCCAGCACCTGCTTGTCGGCGAACGCCTTGCGCAGGCCCCTGACCCGTATCTTGGGCGTTCCGGTCATCGGGAGAAAAACAGTTCCGTCAGCACGTAGTCGAACGCCAGGATCAGGATGCTGGCCGAGACCACGGCCGAGGTGGTGGCAGCGCCCACGCCCTGGGCCCCGCCACGGCTGTTGTAGCCGTGGTAGCAGCCCATCAGCGCCACGATCACGCCGAACACCGCCGCCTTGGCCAGGCTGAGCATCACGTCCGAGGCGGTGAGGAAGTTCAGCGAACTCGCGACGTAGCCATGCGCGTCGAAGCCGAGCTTGGCGGTGGCCACCAGGAAGCCGCCCATCACGCCCAGCACGTCGGCCACGAGCACCAGCAGCGGCAGCGCCAGCAGGCCCGCCAGCAGACGTGGCGCCACCAGGTACTTCATGGGGTCGGTCGAGAGCGTGCGCAGCGCGTCGATCTGGTCGGTCACCCGCATGGTGCCGAGTTCGGCGGCCATGGCGGCACCCACCCGTCCGGCCACCATCAGGCCGGCCAGCACCGGGGCCAGTTCGCGCACCACCGAGATCAGCACGATGTTGGCGATGGCACTGGTGGCGCCGAACCGGGAGAACCCGGTGAAGGATTGCAGCGCGATCACCATGCCGGAGAACACCGCCGTCATCGCCACGACCGGCAGGCTGAAATACGCGAAATCGATGAACTGGCGGAGAAACAGGCGCCCGTAGAATGGCGGCCGCAACACATGGGAGAAGCCGACGATGCCGAACAGCGCGACGCGCCCGGCGGCGCCCAGCAGGCCAAGGCACGCGCGGCCGAAGCCGCCGGGCAAAGCGAGGATCGCGTTCAACGGAACAGCGTCACAGCGCGGCGTAGACCCGGCCGTGACGCGGCTTGAGCGAGGTCAGCACCTCGTAGCCGTTCGTGCCGATCCAGCCGGCCACCTCGTCGGGCGGGATGGCAGGGCCGACCAGTTCCAGCGCACAGCCCTCGATCAGGTCTGGGTGGCCGGTCGCATCGAAAGTGGCGAGGTCCATGGACACACGGCCTATCAGGGGCAGCCGTGCGCCGTCAAAGGACGCCCACGCCTTGTTCGACAGGGCGCGGTGGTAGCCGTCCGCGTAACCCGCCGATACGGTCGCGACCCGCGTCGGGCGGCTTGCGGTCCAGATGCCGTTGTAGCCGACCGGCTCGCCGGGCGTAACGTCGCGCAGTTGCAGCACGCGCGCGGTCAGCCGCATGACCGTACGCATGGGATTGGGCGCGTCGGGGGTGGGGTTGATACCGTACAGGGCGGCGCCGGGCCGGGCGAGGTCGGAGCGGAACGCGCCGCCCAGGAACAGGCCGGACGAATTGGCCAGGCTTCGCGGCGCCGGCGGCAGCAGGGAGCAGGCCAGCCGGAAGCGCTCTGCCTGTTCGCCGTTGCGTGTGTCAGCCTGCACGTCGGCGTGGGCCAGGTGCGTCATCACGAACCGCACCGCGATCCGATCCAGCAGGTCCGGATGGTCGGCCAGCCATCGCAGGTCGGCGCCAGACAGGCCCAGCCGGTTCATGCCCGTATCGACGTGCAGCAGCGCCGGCAGCCTGTGTCCGGTCAGGCCGGCCTGCCTGGCCCAGGCCTCGATCTCCGTGGGCGTGCCCAGCACCGGGGATAGTCCCTGCCCCACGTAGAGCCCGGCCAACCCGGGAGACAGGCCGTTCAGGACGGCGATCATGGCGCCGGGCACGTGCGGACGCAGTGCCACTCCCTCCTCCGGGTAGGCCACGAAGAAGTGCCGCGCCCCTTCGGCAAACAGGCGCGCACCCAGTGCCGCGGCACCCAGACCGTAGGCATCGGCCTTGACCACCGCGGCGGTGGGCCCGGCATGGCCGGCCGCCAACGCCCGCCAGTTGGCGGCGACGGCGTCCAGGTCGACGGTCAGCGTCGTCATCGGCCGGGATTCAGGCCGCCGCCAGTTCCGCCTCTATCTTGGGCGACAGCGCCTCCGGTGCGGTGGTGGGCGGAAACCGTTCCACCACCGCACCGGCCCGCGACACCAGGAACTTGGTGAAGTTCCACTTGATGGCGCCGACCAGGAAACCCGTCTTCTCCGTCTTCAGCCAGGTCCACAGCGGGTGCGCCCCCGCCCCGTTCACCTCGACCTTGGCAAACAGCGGAAAGCTGACGTCGTACTTCGTGGTGCAAAAAGTGGCGATCTCGGCCGCGTCGCCCGGCTCCTGGTGGCCGAACTGGTCGCAGGGGAAGCCCAGCACGGAGAAGCCCCGGTCGGCATAGCGGCGCTGCACCGCCTCCAGACCGGTGTATTGCGGGGTGAAGCCGCATTTGCTGGCGGTGTTCACGATCAGCAGGACCCGTCCCCTGAACTCCGCCAGGCTGACCTCCCTGCCGTCCAGAGAACGGGCGGAAAAGTCGTAGATGTCTGGCATCGGCGGCACCTCGGCAGAGAGGTGCCGCTATACGACAGACGTCAGGACGCTGCCACCTTGTTGGCGCGAACCGCGCCGCGCGCGCCGAGCGGCTTCTCGTCGCCCACGGTGCTGTCGCGCCCCGTCTGGTGCTCCATCTCGGCATTCAGCTCGGCGCCGACCAGGACGATTATGGTGGATATCCAGATCCAGGTCATGAAGCCCACGGCCGCGCCGAGCGAGCCGTAGGTCTTGTTGTAGTTGCCGAAATTGGCGGCATACCAGGAGAAGCCCAGGGACCCGATCAGCCAGAACACGCCGGCGAACGCGCTGCCCCAGCTCACCCAGCGCCACTTCGCCTTCACGCGCGAAGGGCCGTAGCGATAGGTGAAAGCCAGGAACAGCATGATCCCGGCGAGCAGCAGCGGCCAGCGCCCGATCGAGAGCAGCAGGTCGCCCTCGATGCCGATGCCGACATAGGCCAGCACCGCGGGCACCACGACCACGGCGGTCAGCGCCAGGATGACGAAGACCAGCGCGCCCAAGGTGAAGGCCAGCGACAGCCAGGTCAGGTGGAAGAAGCTGCGCGTCTCGCGTTCCTCGTAGACGGCGTTCAGCGCGTCAAACAGCGATTTCACCCCGGCATTGGCACTCCAGATCGAGGTCAGCAGGCCCACGACCGCACCGACGCCGAGGCCCTTCTTGGGCGCCGATATGAGGGCATGGACCTGGTCGCTGATGATCTGCATGCCGCCGCCGGGCACGACGCCCGCGACGGCGTTCAGGTGGCTGCCGATGGCGGCCGGGTCGGCGATCAGGCCGTAGATGGAGATCAGGGCCGCGATGGCCGGAAATATGGCGAGCAGCGAGAAGTAGGTGACGCTCGCGGCCTCGGCCAGGATCCTGTCCTCGCCGATCTGCGTGAACACGCGTTTGGCGATCTGCTTCCAGCCGCGCAGCGGTATCTCGGCCGGCGTCGTGGCGTTCGCGCCGGCGGCGATCGCGCCTGGCGTGGCAGCCATCGCCTCAGCCGCGCCGCGCCGCGGGGCGAAGCGTCCCAGCACCGCCTGCATGCCCGAAACGCCGGCATCGATCGCCAGCGCCACCACGACCGCATCAACCGCACGCCTGAACTTCATCGCCCGTCCTCTGTCTCGGTCCAGCAACGTGCGTCGGTTCCTCAGAGTTCGGCCACGCCGGGCCGCCTCGCATTTTCGTCAGTCGAAGGCGGCCGGCCCTGCGCCGACGAGAGCGCGGGTATCGGGAACAGACCCGCCGCATCGGTCCAGACGGGCCCCGCGACCCAGCTAGCGGAGCGCGCCAGGGCGCGGAAACCCTCCGTGTCATGCCCGTGATTGTTCTCGGTGCGGACCGTCTCGCCCTCGGCGAACGTGATGGCGGCGGTGCCTCGGCCGGTGACGGCGTCCGGCATGGCGGCTCCGTTTGCGTGCGGGTCGGGGCGCCTGTCAGTCGCGCGCCAGACGCAGGCCGGTGAACTGCCAGCGCTTGTCGGGGTGGAAGAAGTTTCGATAGGTCGGCCGTGCATGGCCGGGCGGCGTGGCGGCGGAACTGCCGCGCAGCACCATCTGGTTGATCATGAACTTGCCGTTGTACTCGCCGACCGCGCCGGGCGGCGCGCGAAAGCCTGGGTAGGGCAGGTAGGCGCTGTTGGTCCACTGCCAGACATGGCCGGTCAGTTCGACGACGCCCGGCGCGCCGCCGGCCAGCGCCACTTCCAGCTCCGCCTCGGTCGGCAGCCTGAAGCCGGACCAGCGTGCGTAGGCGTCGGCCTCGTACCAACTGACATGCCTGACCGGGGCGTGGGCGTCGATGTCCTGCAGGCCGCCCGGCGTCATCTGCCGCCAGTCGTTCCCTGCCCGGCGCCAGTGCAGCGGAGCCTCCCAGCCCTCGGCGCGCACCCGTTCCCAGCCGTCCGACATCCACAGTCTCGCGTCACCGTAGCCGCCGGCCTCGATGAAGGCGCGGTACTCCCCGTTGCGCACGAGGTGGGAGGCGAGGCCGAACGGGGCCAGCATGACGCGATGCCGCGGCGCCTCGTTGTCGAAGGCGAAGCCGTCCGACGCCGCGTGGCCGATCGCCGCGATGCCGCCCGGAACCGCGACGAAACGCGCCTCGCCGGCCGAGGCGGCCGGCTCGCGCCAGCCCGGCAGAGCGGCCGGAGCGAGCGGGCTTTGCGCGAAGGCGTGCAGGATGTCGGTCAGCAGCAATTCCTGGTGCTGCTGCTCGTGGTGCAGGCCGAGGGTGACCAGGTCGGCGGCCTCGGGCGGGGCGTCGGGCAGCCAGGCCAGCAGGGCCTCGTCCACCGCGCTCCGGTAGGCGCCGACCTCCTCGGTGGTTGGCCGCGTCAGCAGGCCGCGAGCCGGGCGCGGATGCCTGGCGCCGATCGTCTCGTAATACGAGTTGAACAGGAACTGGAAGCGCGGGTCGAACACCGTGTAGCCCGCGACATGCGGCCGAACCACGAACGCCTCGAAGAACCACGTGGTATGGGCGCGGTGCCACTTCGCCGGGCTGGCGTCCGGCATGGACTGGATGCACTGGTCCTCGGCGGACAGGGCGGCGACCAGCGTATCGGAGTGTCCGCGGACGCGTCGATAGGCGCCGGCCAGGTCTGCGTGCTGCCTGGCATGCGGCGTGCCCGAACGGGCGATCGTGCTGCTCATCGTTCCTCCTCTGAGAGAACACCGCGCGCATGGCGCAGATCCTCTCGCGGCCGGGCGGGCCTGCCCTGCCTTGATCCACCCGGGGCGCTGACGTAAGCGCCGGGCCGGCGGCCGGCGTTCCAGCATATCGGCTGCCCCCGGCCGCCGACAACCATCGGCCACCCGCCGACCCGGAAGGATGCACCATGCTGCGTTGGCTCGGCGCCCTGATTTTCCTCTCGGTCGCGACGGGGCTGCTGGCCTCGGGCCTCATACACACCCATTCGATCGGGGTCGCGCGCACCCTGTTCGGCATCTTCTCGGCCATGCTGGCGGCCAGCTTGGTGGTCGGGATCGTGCGCGGCTGAACACGGCCGGCGGCGACCCAGTCTCGAAAAACATCGTTTGATCGAGGCGCGCACGTTTCCTTGGACAAAGCGGTTGCGAGGCCGTCGTTTTCCTGCAATTAAGGGTTGCGCGTCCAAAACGTCTCTCTCGCTTCAGGTGTGAGGACGGATTGATGACGACGCGCAACTTCGTGTGGCTCTCAACCAATGGTGGGCAATGGTCGCTCGCGTCCAACTGGGGCGACAGTACCGACGGAACGAGCCCGTCCCTGCTCACGCCAGGTGCGCAGGATAACGTGTCGGTGGCGGGGCTCTCCGGCAAACACATGCAGACGATGGGGGGCGGTGGCGCTGCCCTGTCGGCGACCTTCGCCGGCAACACGCTGTTGTCGGGCGGGTTCGCGTTCGGCGCGCTGGCCACCGCCCCAGGCGGCGGCCTGCTTCAGCTCGGCGCCGGAACGTCCATCACCGCCGGCACGGCCACCATCGCCGCCGGCAGCCTGCTTGCCGGACAGGGCAGTGTCCTGGCGGTGGCGGGCGGGCTCACGCTCGGGACCACGGGCGTTGCCGGCGCCACGTTGAACGTGACGGGCGGCGCTTCGGCCGCCGTCCTGGCCCTGCTCCTCCAGGACGCGTCCGACAGCATCTACGTCGATCCGGCCTCGATCCTGGAAGTGGGGTCGGCCGGTGCCGGTGCTGCCGGCACCCTGACCGTGGATGCCGGCGCAAGGCTGTCCGGCCAGGGCGACGCCGACAAGTTCGGCAGCGTCGCGAACGACGGCACGCTGTCCGCCGCCGGCGGCACGCTGAGCGTCGGCGCGCTGAGCGGCACGGGCACCCTGCTGATCGGCGCCGGCGCCACGCTGGCGCTGAACGGCGCCTGCGGCGCGGGCCAGGCGGTCAGCTTCGCCGGTGCCAATGCCACCCTGTCGCTCAACCAGGAGGCGTTCGCTCCCGCCGGCACCCTGTCCGGCTTCGCCTTCGGCGACGCGATCGACGTGCGCGGCAGCATGATCTCGTCGGCGAGCTTCACCGCCACCAGCGGCGCGGGCGGCCTGCTCACGCTCTACTACGGCGGCCAGGTGGCGGCGCGGCTGACCCTCTCCGGCAGCTACGCCGGCTGCGTGTTCCTCACCGCGAGCGACGGCGCGGGCGGCACGCTGGTGTCGGTGGCCCAGGGCGCTCCCGGCGGTTCCGGCCCGAGCCCCGGCACCGCCGGCCCGGACCAGTATGCGTGGATCGCCGCCGGCTCCGGCAGCTGGAACCAGGCCGCCGACTGGCAGGACCTGACCACCGGCGACACGCCCGCTTCCATCGCGCCCGGGGCGGCCGACCTGATCACAGTCGCGGCCGACCAGGACAGCTTCACGATCATCGGCGGCCCCGGCAACGCCGCCGCCTTCGGCCTGACCGGCGAGGTCGGACTGACCGGCGCCGTCGCCCTCGGCACGCTGGCGGTGGGCCAGGCTGCGGGCACGAGCTTCACGCCGGGCACGCTGGACGTGCTGGCCGGCGCGGCGGTCACGGCCGCCGGCGCCGTGGTCGCCGATGGCGGCGTCTCGGTCTCCGGCGGCGGCGCATCGCTCGCCGTGTCGGGCACGCTGGTGCTGGGCGGCAGCACGCAGTTGGGCGTGGGGCTGCCCACCGCCGCGCTGGGCGTCTCGGCCGGCGGCCTCGTGCAGGCACGCGCGCTGGTCATGGGCGGCGG
>CAXTJP010000022.1:0-34788 GCA_964244615.1 uncultured Acetobacteraceae bacterium | reverse complement strand
ACGTCGATCGCGCGGTCGAACGGGCCGGCCTGGCGGCCGCGCAGCAGGTCCAGCAGCATGTCGCGCGTCAGCACCCGGTTGGCGCGTTCCACCAGCGCCACCAGCAGGTCGTACTCGCCGCCGGTCAGCGCCACCTCCACGCCGTCCGGGTTAAGCAGGCGGCGACGCGCCGGCTCCAGCATCCAGCCGCCGAAGCGCACGGCGCGGGCGGCCGGCTCCAGCTGCTTCTCCGCCCGCTCCGAGGTGCGACGCAGCACCGCGCGTATGCGGGCCAGCAGCTCGCGCGGGTTGAACGGCTTCGGCACGTAGTCGTCGGCGCCGAGCTCCAGGCCGATGATGCGGTCGGTCTCCTCACCCATCGCCGTCAGCATCACGATCGGCACGTCCGACTGGGTGCGCAGCCAGCGCGCGATGTCGAGCCCGCTCTCGCCCGGCAGCATCAGGTCGAGCACCACCAGCTGGTAGTGGCCGAGCGGCCAGTGCCGCCGCGCCTCGCGCCCGTCGCGCACCGCGGTCACGCGGAAGCGGTTGCGTTCCAGGAAGCGCGCCAGCAACTCGCGTATCTCCCGGTCGTCGTCGACGATCAGGATATGCGGCATGGTTTCCATGGCTGACCTAAATACGCCGTTCGGGGCGGCCGACCATGCCGCGTTGCACTCCGTTGCAGTTCCCGGTTGCACGGGCGGCGGTTGGCGGCCGAGAACGCCCGCATGGACACTCCTCCCGTTCCGGCCGAAGCGCGCGCGGCGCTCGACCGCCTGGCAAGGCTGGACCCTTGCCTGGCGCGCGTGGAGGCCGAGGCGGGGCCGTTGCCATGGCGGGTGCGCGCGCCGGGCTTTCCCGGATTGCTGAACGCCATCGTGGGCCAGCAGATCAGCAACCAGGCCGCCGCCGCCATCTGGCGGCGCTGCTGCGCCCTGCCGGACAGCGACACCCCGGCGGGGTTCCTGGCGCTGGGCGAGGACACGCTGCGCGGCGCCGGCCTGTCGCGGCCGAAGATCGCGCATGGCCGCGCGGTGGCCGCGGCGTTCCAGTCCGGCCAGCTGGCGACCGAGACGCTGGCCGCCATGGACGATGCGGCGGCGGTGCGGGCGCTGTCGGCGGTGCGCGGCCTGGGGGTCTGGTCCGCCGAGATCTACCTGCTGTTCGCGCTGCAGCGGCCGGACGTGTTCCCCGCCGGCGACCTGGCGTTGCAGGCGGCCACCGCCGATTTGCGCGGCCTGGACGCGAGGCCGAGCCCGGCCGCGCTGCGGGAGATCGCCACCGCCTGGCAGCCGCACCGGGCGCTGGCCGCGCGATTGCTGTGGCATTGGTGGCGACACGTGACCGGACGGCCGAGCATGGACGATCCGCCCGCAACGGTCCCGTGACTGGTGGAACGAACGCGGCCACGATTGCGTTCGACCGGTCACTCTCTGACGAGGATTTGCACCATGTCCTACACCACCCGAGCCTGTGCCCTCGCCATCGTGGGGCTGATCGCGCTCCCGCAAGCCTCCAGAGCCGGTTGCGTGACCGGCGCGGCGGTGGGCGGGGTTGCGGGCCACGTCGCCGGCCATCACGGCCTGGTCGGGGCTGCGGCCGGCTGCGCCATCGGCCATCACCGCGCCAAGGAGAAGCAGGCCGCCCAGGCCCAGCAGGCGGCGGCGCAGGCGCCGAGCCAGCAAGCCCCGACCCCGCCGCCCGCCCCGCACAACTGAGCCGTCACGGTCGGGTCGTCTAAGGCCCGACCGTGACCGACCCCAGGCCGCTGACTTCCTTGGTGAGCCGGCCGGTCACGGCTGCGAAACGGATCGACCCGGCTCCTGACAAGTCCACAGCCGCGTCGCCCACCGTGGCACCGAACCGCATCGAGCCGGCGCCGCCCAGATCCAGCTTCGCACGGTCGATCCTGCCCGCCGACACCGACAGGGTTCCCGAACCGCCGATACTCGCCGTCAGCGTCGCTGCCTTGGCGCTGCCGAGCGTCACCGTTCCGTGGCCCGAGAGATCGAGCTGGATAGGACCGGCAACCCGGCTGACCGTGACGTCGCCCGACCCGCTCAGGCTGACCGTGAGGGCGGCGACCGCCCCAGATTGCAGTTGCGCCGAACCGGAAAAGTCGAGTTTGAGCGGGCCGCCGACCTCGCCCACGGTGTAGAGGCCGGCGCCGGCCTCGGCGATGACCAGCGGCGTGGCAAGCGGCACGCGCAGGCGCAGGCGAAGCGTCGGCTGGAAAGTGCCGGTCTTGCCGGGGCGCCAGCAGCCATGCGGCCCGGCATGGATGCGGGCGCCAGGCTCGGCCATCAACTGGTCGAGCTCCTGCTGGTGATCCGCGCTGGCGGTCAGGGCCACCTGGCCGTGCAGGGTGGCATCGGGGTGGATGTCGACATGCGCGGCGCAGGGTGTGTCGATCGAGAGGCGGGCGCCGGGCAATGCGGCACTCCGCTCGGCGGCCAGGAGCGGCCAGGGTGCGGCGAGGCAGGCCAGAAGCAGGCTGGTTCGACGCATGGTTCACGACCTCCGTTGAAGACAAGCCGTGGTCGGGTGTCTGAGGCAACCTCCGCGACAGCACGACCGAAAGTTCTTTGCTTCTTTCAAGAAAGAAGGCCTTGCCTGCCTTACGGCGCGGCCCCATCGGCGAACATCACCCCTGCCCGCTCCCGCACCAGCGCCTGGTAGGACAGGTTCAGCGGCCCGGTATGCGAGTGGTAGTTGCCGATCGCGCGCATCAGGTCGCCGCCCGTCTCGCGCAGGTAGGCCCGCAGGATGGCGCCGGCCGCCGCGATCGAGAAACACGCGTCGTTGGTCAGCCGCGCCTGTATGGCCGCCGGGCTGGCGCCCACCACCTCGGCCACCAGCGGCACCCACAGCGTGTTGACCTGCATCAGCCCGAGATCCGACGAGCCGTCGCGGTTCTGGTGGGACAGCCCCGGGCGCCCGCCCTCCACCGCCTGGATGGCGGGCAGCACGCGTGGCGGCAACGCGTAGAACTGCGCGGTGGCCAGCATGCAGGCGAGGAACGGCACGGCCATGTCGGGCGCGATCTCCGGATTTCGTGATCGCGGCATCGCACGGCGCAGCGGCGCTGGGAAGGGCATGGATGCGAGTTCATGCCCGCCCTGATGCGGGTGTCTTGCGAGCGTTGCGGCCAGGCCGCAAAACGGTTCCGTGACCGCGAGCAGGAGTGTTGGGGTGAACGGACCCGTGACGATGATCGAGGAGGCCGAGACGAGGGAAGCCGGCTTCACCCTGCTGGAGCTGCTGGTGGTGATCGCCATCCTCGGCCTGCTGGTGGCGTTCGTGGCGCCGGCCGCCCTGCGCCAGCTCGGCGGTGCAAAGAACTCCGTGGCCCGGCAGCAGGTGGAGCGGCTCGGGTCCGTGCTCGACCTCTACAAGCTGGACGTGGGCGGATACCCGACCAGCGAGCAGGGCCTGGTGTCGCTGGTCTCCAAGCCGTCCGACGTGGAGAACTGGAACGGGCCTTACCTGAAGGGCGAGCAGGAGCCGAAGGATCCCTGGAACCACGCCTGGCTGTATCGCAGCCCGTCCAACCGCACCGGGCACGACTACGACCTGTGCTCGGCCGGCCCCGACGGGAAAGGCACCGGCCCGGGCGAGGGCGACGCCATCTGCAATCCCTAGCGGGTGTCGTCAGCGCCGTCCCGGCCTCGGCCTCGGCTGTGCCAGGCGATGGGCGGCCTGCAGCGCCGACAGCAGGGTCGGCTCGTCCACCACGCCGAGGTCGCAGCGTGTGGCACCCATCCGGCCCCAGCCGCCGGCGACGGGCGTAAAGACCGCCGGCTCCTGCTCGCAGTAGAAATCACGCAGCTCCGGGTCGAACATCAGGTTGACGTCGCCGGCGCGGGCGTCGAGGGTCGCGAAGGTCTTGCGTGGCGTGCGAAAGGCGACGCGATGAAAATGCGGCGCCTCGCTCGCGTCCGGCAGGGCCAGCGCCAGGTCACGGGCGCGTTCGGGGGCCACCGCCATCGGCGTTTCTCTGCCCGACGGGCCGCGGGCCCTCAGGCGGATTTGGACTTCGACTTCAGGGTCGCCTCGCTCAGCGCGTCGGCAAATTGCGCGGACGCCACGGCGATGGCCTTGGCGACGATCTCCATGTCGAAGACGCGCTTGGCGACCACCGCCGCGATCTCGGCCGCGGACAGGCCCGCCAGGTGAACCGGGCCGATCTCGACGTTCTCGCCGCCCAGGCCCGAGCCGGCGGGGAAACCGGCCAACCGTCCGGCCGGCCCGATCTCCCATTTCTTGTCGAAGCTGAACGAGACGACCACGGAAAGGTCGCTGTTCAGCCCGCCGGACGACGGCGGTGACTTGGTGCTGTTCATCGTGGCATCTCCCGAGTTCGAACGTCTGTATCGGCACCCTTGCCATCGGCGGGCCGGCCGCGCCGGCAAGCCGTCATCCGCGCCGGTCGGCGGCCGGCAGTTGCGCACCCGCCCAGGCCTCCTCACCGCCGCGATACCATAGAACGGGCTGCCCGGACGAAACCAGACGGAGTACGGCGTTGTAGGAAGCAGCCCCATAGACGCCGTCGGACATCACCACGAGCGGCCGACCCGGCTTGCCGGCGGCGTGCCGCATGGCCGACTCGATGAAGGCCAGGTCGTCCCCGGTGCGCGCCTCCTCGTCTTCCCAGACGGCGCCCGACGGCACGGCGGCGCCGGATCCGAGATCGATCAGCAACGTCTCCGGCCGGCTTTGCAACATCCTGGACAGCTCCGCGGTGTCGATCGTTCGGGCTCCCGGAACGGTGGTCGGCGTCGGTTCGAAGATTTCACCCCGAAGCGGCGTGTGCGACGGCGCGATGCCATCGTCGGCGCGCTCGCTGGCGAATTCGGGCATGCCGGATTGCCGCAACGCCGCAAGCAGGCGCGCGAAGCCGGGCAGCGCCGCCAGGGGCCGCGACGCGGTCGCGGCGATGCGCCAGACGCTCCGGTGCGGCCACACCCTGTCGTAGTCGCGATAGAGGTCGCGCGCCCGCGCCAGGTCACCGCGCAGGGCATGGGCCGCGATCAGCAGGGTGCGCGCGCCCTCGGCGCGGCCCCAGCTGTCGACGCCGGGACGCGGCTCTGGGTCGCCGGCGACGGAGCGCTCCAGCAGGTCGATCGCCTCGTCGTCGCGTCCCTCGAGCAGGCGTACGTTGCCCAGCAGCAGCAGCCTCGGCCGCTCGGACAGCGAGCCCGGGTTGATGCGCAGCAGGGCCTGCAACGCCTGCGCCGCTTCCTCCAGCTGCCCCTGGTTGAAGGCGGATTTGGCCAGCACGCCGAGCGCTGCGAGGTTGGAAGCATCGCCGGCGAGGGCGGCCCGTGCGGCGTAGGCGGCCCCGGCGTAATGGCCTTCGATGACCAGCGCCTGGCCCCGTGCCCCCAGGGCGCGGGCGTTGCGGGGCGAGACCGCCAGGGCGCGTGCGATCATCGCCTTCGCCTCGGCGTAGTCCGCCTGGTCGGTCGGGTCGTCCACGCTCTGTATCTTGCGCAGCAGCATGGAGCCGAGCTCGGCCAGCGCGTCGCCGAAGCCCGGCTGGCGGGCGACGGACTGCTCCAGCAGGGCCTGCGCGGTATCGAAACCCTTCAGGCTGTCATCGTGGTCCAGGATCGAGCGGGCCTTGAAGAACAGATCCAGAGCGCTCGGATCGTCCGGCCGGTCCTGCTGCGAATGGGCGCTTGCGGCGGCCACGAGTTCGACGTCCAGCGCCGAGGCGATCCGGTGCACGATGATCTCGCGGGTGTCTTCGAGGCTGGTTCGGGTCACGTCGAAGCGCTGGGCCCAGAGATGGCCGCCGGTGGCGACGTCGATCAGCTGCGCGTTGATGTGCAGCGAGGCGTCCTCGGCCCGCACGCTGCCCTCCAGCAGGTAGCGGACGTGCAGGATCCGGCCCACCTCGCCGACCGGCACGGCACGTCCCTTGTAGCTGTCGGCGGTCTCGCGGGCGATCACCGTGCTGCCGGGCAGTTGGGCGAGTTCCGTCGTCAGGTCGTCGCCGATGGCGTCGGCGAGGTAGGCCTGGCCCGGCCGGTCGCTGAGGTCGCGCAGCGGCATGACGACGATGGAAAGCGGCGGCGCGAGCGGCGGCGGGCGGCGCAGCACGGCCCAGGCACCGGCCGCGGCAAGCAGCAGGCAGGCGGACCCGAGCACGACGCCGCGTCCGGCCACGATCCTGGACCTCGCGGCAGGCGCGGCGGGCGCGGCCGGCGCGGCTTCGGCCGGCTCGATCGCCACCGGCAGCTCCGGCGCTTCGAGCAGGGCCACGAACTGGTAGCCGCGGCCGGGGATCGTGGCGATCACCTGGCCTTCCTCGCCGGTGTCGCCCAGCGCCCGCCGCAGCTTGGAGATCTGCACCGAGAGGTTGTGCTCCTCCACCGATAGGCCGGACCAGACGCTGGCCAGTATCTCGGCGCGGCTGAGCACCCGCTCGCGCTGCTCGACGAGCATCCGCAGGATGTCGAAGCCGCGCGGGCCGAGCGTCACCGGCGCGCCGGCGCGCTCGAGCAGGCGCCGGTCGACGTCGAGCCGGAACGCACCAAACCGGTAGGGAGGGCCCGCCCGTTCCATGCCGCGTCTGTAATGGTGGCGAGGCGGATTGACCAGGGGTTGAGACCGGCGCGTTCGAGGCGTCCAGGTCCTGAAACTACAATGCGTTAGACGGCAGCGCGGGAATTGAGAACGGTTGAGGTGCGTCAACGCGCCGTATCCGGTCTGCATCCGGCCAGCGGCGACATGGTGTCGGCCGTTCCCCGCAAGACGCGGGGCAGGCGTCACGCAGGATGCGTGACAAGGGAGATCGCAGATGAACAAGTTCCTCAAGATGACGGCCGGCACTCTGGCGCTGGGCGTGGCGCTCGGCGTGGTCGGCGTGGCCAAGCCAGCGCAGGCCAAGGCCGGGGGCGCCGGCTGGCAGACGGCCTACAGCTACACCGTGCCGACAGGCCTCGGCGACCTGTTCTTCCACTACGACTGCCCGACCGGCTTCTCGGTGCAGGACGGCGGCTTCCAGGCGACCTCCACCACCCAGGGCAACGGCTTCCTGCTGAGCGGCAACGGACCGCGGCTGGACGTCTCACCGGCCAACTACAACGAGTATGCGTGGAACTTCCGCTGGGACAATGGCGGGGCGCCAGCGGGCTCGATCATCACCTTCAACGTGTCGTGCAAGAAGGGCGCGCCCTGAGCATTCCATCGGGACCGGAGCGCGAGCTCCGGTCCCGGCGATCGCGACCTTCAGCTTGCCGGGAGATCGGCCGTCCTGGGCTCGACCAGCTCGCGGCCGATCTGCTCGCTGCGGAACCGGGCGGAGCTTTCATAAGCCCGCCTGCGTGCCCGCATCACCGAGCCGAGCGGCCGGTGGGCTGCCAGGCAGCGCCAGGGACTGAAGGTCAGGCCTTTATCGACCGCCTCGACCATGTCGGGCTGCCAGCTGTCCTGCGGCGGCACGACGATCCGCGCCACGGCGCGATAGGGGCTGGTCTTCTGCGGCCATTCGACCGAGGCGTCCTCGATCGGCATGTCGTCCAGGTCGGTACAGAGCTGGATACGCACTTCCCACGCCGCCTGCTGGGTGGCGAAGAACGCGCGCACCAGCGCGCGCAGCCCGTCGGGCTTGCCGTGCAGGTCGACCGGTTGCTCGTTCAGCGCGACGAGGTTGTCCGACACCGGGGAGACGCACAGCTTGGCCATGTAGTCGCCGTAGAGCAGCGGCGCCTGCGAATAGAAGCTGTCGCCCAAGATGTGGGTCATCGCCTGGCCGGCATAGGTGGTCAGCGTGTGCTTTGCAGGCCGACCAGCTCGAGCGCCTGCTCGGCCGTGCGCGAGACGGCGGAGAACGCCGCCTTCAGCGCCGGCGCCCGGTTCGCCGTGGAGCCGAGCTTGGCGATGTTGGACAGGAAATCCCGTGCGTCGCGCACGTTGAAGCTCGGCGCGTTGCCGAGCACGAAGTTCTGCGTGGTGTCGCCCTCGCCGCCGGGCAGCCGCGCGCCCTCGACCCCAAGCACCTTGACCGCCAGGCCGCGGGGCGTGGAGACCGTGTCGTCCAGGATGTCGCCGGGGGTGGTGGACAGGCGCATGATGACCGGGTGGCGGCGTGGCGCGGCGAACATCCCCTGCGCCAGCTCGGGCGGCAACCCGCCCAGCACTTCGAGGTGCCCGCGCAACACGCCGTGGCTCTTGGCGTGAACGGACCGCCGGACATGGCCGGTCTCGCGCGCCACCGTCCGGCTGATGTCCAGCATCGCCTCGGTCAGCTTGCGATCGTTGTCCTCCTCGTCCTCGAGCGACTTCTCAAAGTCCGGTCGGTAGCGGATGGGGGTCGACGACGCGCTCGGCATGGTTCGCTCCGGCGGGTGAGCCTACGGATCCATCAGAGCGCGAGACAGACCGGCCGGTTTCGACCTCGCCGACGGTGCGCACCGTTTGGTGACGGCGGCAGAACCCCGCTCAGGGCACCAGCCAGCTCGCCGTCCGTTCTGCGCCCGCCCAGCCGAAGCGTGCCCTCCGGTGGTTTTGCGGCCCGAGCTGCAGCCACTCCAGCCGGTCGAACGCCAGGCGGACGACGCAGAAGACGGCGCGCGACGCAGCCTCGTCCATCTCGCCGGCCGGGTCGGGCGTCTCGCGCAGGGTGCCGGGGCCGGGCTGCACACGGTAGGTGGCGCGGCTTCGTGGGCGCAGGGCGGCCCAGGCGGCCTCGGCCACCGCGTCCCCGGTGTGCAGGGTGGCGGTCCCGGTGATGCGTAGCTGCACCTTGTCGGTCTCGTCCCAGCCATGCAGGCCCGCTTGCGGATGCGCCAGCAGCTCCGCGTGCTTGGTCGAGCGCGTGTCGGTGTGGGTTTCCAGCAGGCGGGCGGCAGGGTCGAAGCGACGCAGCACCACGGTGCGGGCTTGCGGCGTGCCGTCCAGCCCGACGGTGCACAGGGTGGGGTCGTGCCAAGGGCTGCCCGGGTCGGCCGCGCCGCCTTGCAGCCGGGCGAGTGCGGCCGCGAGCACGTCGTCGAGAGTGTCTGTCATGGTGGCCAACACATACGCACGCCAACAAAAACGCGTGCCAAAAAAACGCATGCCAAAAACGCATGAAGGACGGTGCACGAAGGCCTTCTCGCGCGTTCTTGCTGCACCGCACGCGCCGCAGGCTTGCACCCGCGGCGGCACCCGGCAACACAGCACCCGACCATGACAGGATAGCCGAATGGAACGCATCGAAGCCGGCGGGCTGCAGGTCGCCCGGACCCTCCACGATTTCGTCAGGGACGAGGTGGTGTCCGGCACCGGTGTCACCGCGGCGCAATTCTGGGCCGGGTTCGCCTTGGTGCTACGCGACCTGGCCCCGCGCAACCGGGCGTTGCTGGACCATCGCGACGCATTGCAGGCCAGGATCGATGCCTGGCACGTCGCCCATCGCCGCCGGGCGTTCGACCAGGCCGAGTACGAGGCGTTGCTGCGCGAGATCGGCTACCTGCAGCCAGAGCCCGCCGCCTTTACCGTCACGACCGCCAACGTGGACCCGGAGATCACCACGGTTGCCGGCCCGCAACTGGTTGTGCCGATCTCCAACGCGCGCTACGCGCTGAACGCCGCCAACGCGCGCTGGGGCAGCTTATACGACGCGGTGTACGGCACCGACGTCCTGCCGGCGTCGCCGGCTGCAGCCCCGGACGGCGGCTACGACCCGGCCCGCGGCGCCCAGGTGATCGCCTATGCCCGGCGTTTCCTGGACGAGACGGCGCCGCTCGCCGGCGGCAGCCACGCCGAGGCCACGGGTTACGCCGTGGTGGACGGCCGGCTCGCCGTCCGGAGCCAGGGCGGCACGCTGGGCCTGGCCGATGCCGCGCAGTTCGCGGGCTACGAGGGCGAGGCGTCGGCGCCGCACGGCATCCTGCTCAGGCAGAACGGCCTGCACGTGCTGATCAGGATCGACCGTTCCACGCGAATCGGCACCGATGACGCGGCCGGCGTGTCCGACGTGGTGCTGGAGGCCGCCGTCAGCACGATCATGGATTGCGAGGACAGCGTGGCTGCGGTGGACGCCCACGACAAGGTGGAGGTCTATCGCAACTGGCTGGGGCTGACCCAGGGCACGCTGAGCGCCGCCTTCCAGAAAGGCGGGCAGACGCTGCAGCGCCGGCTGGAGCCGGACCGCGTGTTCACTGCGCCCGACGGGGGCACGCTGACGCTGCCGGGCCGCAGCCTGATGCTGGTGCGCAACGTCGGCCACCACATGTACACCGACGCGGTGCTGCTGCCAGACGGCGGCGAGATCCCGGAGACCATGCTGGACTGCGCGATCACCGCCCTGGTCGCGACGCACGACCTGCGCGGTGCGCCGGCGCTGCGCAACAGCCGCACCGCGTCGATGTACATCGTCAAGCCGAAGCTGCACGGGCCGGAGGAGGTGGCGTTCGCCGCCGAACTGTTCGGCCGGGTCGAGGATCTGCTGGCGCTGCCCCGCCGCTCGCTGAAGATGGGCATCATGGACGAGGAGCGCCGCACCAGCGCCAACCTGGCCGCCTGCATACACGCCGCGCGCGACCGGGTGTTCTTCATCAACACCGGCTTTCTGGACCGCACGGGCGACGAGATGCACACCTCCATGGAGGCGGGCACCATGGTGCGCAAGGAGGAGATGAAGAACACCGTCTGGCTCCACGCCTACGAGGACCAGAACGTCGACATCGGCCTCGCCTGCGGGTTCCGCCATCGCGCGCAGATCGGCAAGGGCATGTGGGCGGCGCCCGACCGTATGGCGGACATGCTGGCGGAGAAGGTGGACCATCCGATGGCCGGGGCCAACACGTCCTGGGTGCCCTCGCCCACGGCTGCCACGCTGCACGCGATCCACTACCACCGGGTGGACGTGGCCGCACGACAGGCGGCGCTGGCCACGCGCCCGCGGGCCAGGCTGTCCGACCTGCTGACGATCCCGGTCGAGGCCAGCAACTGGGCACCGGACGACGTCCAGCAGGAGCTCGACAACAACACGCAGAGCATCCTCGGCTACGTGGTGCGCTGGGTGGACCAGGGGGTCGGCTGCTCGAAGGTGCCCAACGTTCACGACGTGGGCCTGATGGAGGACCGCGCGACGTTGCGGATCAGCAGCCAGCACATCGCCAACTGGCTGCTGCATGGCGTCGTGACCGAAGCGCAGGTCACGGAGACGCTGCGTCGCATGGCGGGCGTGGTGGATCGCCAGAACGCCGGCGACCCGAGCTACCGGCCGATGGCGCCCGGCTTCGACGGCCCGGCCTTCAGGGCAGCCTGCGACCTGGTGTTCAAAGGCCGTCAGCAGCCGAACGGCTACACCGAGTTCATCCTGCACGCGCGCCGCCGGGAGGCAAAGGCGGCAGCTTCTGCCTGAGCCGGCAGCAGATACTAATCTGTTACGAGTTACTGATTACTGAGTAGTCCATGAGCAACACGGTCATGACCGGAATCGCGTTACTGAGCCGGGATGCGCGCCGCTACCGCACCTGGTTTTCGACCCTGGACCTGATCGCGCCTCACGGCGCCTGACCGTCCGACACCACTCGACGCGGGTGGGTGAACACCTCGAAGCCGTCGTCGCGCGCGACACCCACCAGCGTCAGGCCGGCCGCCTGGGCCGCGCGCACGGCGAGCGCGGTCGGCGCGGACACCGCCACCAGGAGCGGCGCGCCCATGCGTGCGGCCTTCTGCACCAGCTCGATGCTGATGCGGCTGGTCAGCAGCAGGATGCCGTCCGCCGCGTCCTGGCCGCTCCGCGCCAAGCTGCCGCCCAGCTTGTCGAGCGCGTTGTGTCGGCCGACATCCTCGCGCACCGCCACCAGGCCCGCGTCCTCGGTCCAGAAGCCCGCGCCGTGGACGGCGCGGGTCGCCTGGTTCAGCACCTGCCCGGCCGACAGGCTGGCAATGGCACGGGCGATGCTGGCAGCCGGGAAGACCCGTCCGTCGGGCACGGCCGGCACCGGCCGCAGCGCCTCGCCCAGGCTTTCCAGCCCGCACATGCCGCAGCCCGTGGCGCCCGCCAGCCGGCGTCGCCGCGTCTCCAGCGCGCCCATGTAGGCCGACGCGATCCACAGGCGCAGTTCGATGCCGCCTTCGGCGATGACGACCCGGCACTCCTCGATCGCCTCGGGCGCCGGCACGATCCCTTCCGACAGGCTGAAGCCGACGGCGAAATCCTCGAGGTCGGCGGGCGTCGCCATCATCACCGCGTGCGTCACCCGGTTATAGGTGATGGCGATGGCCGTCTCCTCGGCCAGCACGCGCAAACCCTCGCTGGTCGAGCCGTGGCGCCAGGCAAGGCGCCGGATACCGAAAGTCGGAGAAAGCTCGTCCACCCGAGAGGCCCAACAGCCGGAAGTTTCTTGCTTCTTTTCAAAGAAGCGCTCGCCCTAAATAGCCGCCGCCGGGTCCGGCTGATAGTGGATCCCGCACTCCGTCTTCCCCGTCCCCGACCACCGCCCACTCCGCGGATCCTCGCCCGCCGCCACGGCGCGCGTGCAGGTGGCGCAGCCGATGGACGGATAGCCGGCCAGGCTGAGCGCATGGCGCGGCAGGGCGCGGCGGACCATCTCCGCCTCGATATCGGCCGCCGACCAGGACGCCAGCGGGTTGAGCTTGACGCGCCCGTCCACCCGTTCGCTCTCCGGCAGGGCGGTCCGGGTCTGCGACTGGTAGCGCTTGCGGCCGTTGATCCACGCGTCGAACGGGGCCAGCGCCCGTTCCAGCGGCGTCACCTTGCGCAGCGTGCAGCAGGCATCGGGGTCGTAGCGCCACAACTCGGCCGTCGGGTCCGCGTAGGCGAGCTCGTCGGAAGCGGCGCTGACCGACCGGAGATCGGTCAGGCCGAGCTTGCCGGCAAGCACGTCGCGATAGGCCAGCGTCTCGGCAAAATGCTGCCGCGTGTCGACGAACAACACCGGGGTCGACGGGTCGATTTCAGCCACCAGGGCCAGCAGCACCGCCGACTCTGCGCCGAAGGACGAGACGACGGCAACCCGGCCTGCATGATCGGTCAGGATGGCCCGGCGCAACAGGCGCAGGCTGCCTGCCACATGCGTCGGCTGTCCCGCTTCGTAGGACAAGCGCGGATCGAGGTCGGGGCAGGGTTCCAAGACGGTGCAGTCGAACATGGCGATCCCTAGTACCGGGAAGAGACGCTGATCATCCCTCGCGGGAGGGCATATAGGGAATTCAACGCGTCAGATATGTTGTATCTGGCGTGCGCGAGACGCAATGCACCGTCGGCAACGCGGTTTAGGTTCGTCGAAGGCGCGCCGGTTGACCCGTCCGTCGGTGCGGGCCATTGCAGCGCCGCATGCCAGACACTGACCAGCAATGGCGCGTCATCAAGACTTACGGCGCCGAGGAGGGCCTGTCCTGCGCGTTCCGGCAATGGCAGGCGACGCATTCGCCCTGCCGCTTCCTGCACGGCTACGCCCTGGCTTTCCGCTTCACCTTCGGCTGCACGACGCTGGACGACCGCAGCTGGTGCATCGATTTCGGCGGCCTCAAGCCGTTGCGGGCCTGGCTGCACGAGATGTTCGACCACAGGCTGCTGGCGGCCGCCGACGATCCCGACCTGCCGACCCTGCGCGCCCTGGACAGGGCGGGGCTGGCGCGCCTGCGTGTCCTGACGATGGTGGGTTGCGAGGCTTTTGCGGCCGAGGCGCATGACTGGGCGGCCGCTTTCGTCGCGCGCGAGACCGCCGGGCGCGTCTGGCTGGACGAAGTGCAGGTCAGCGAACACGCCGGCAACACCGCCTCCTACAGCCGGTCCGGCCAGCTTCCGTAACGGCCGGCCGAAACCGCACTTCCGCCCGGCGCGTTCGGGGCTCCATGGATCAGACCGTCGCCCCCGTCCGGCCGCGCCGTCGCGGCCGGGTCGCCGCCATCATCTTCGGCCTGCTGGCCCTGGCGGTGATCGCCCTGATCCTGCTGTGGAACTGGGACTGGTTCATCCCGATCGTGCAGTCGCAGGCCTCGTCCGCGATCGGCCGCAAGGTCACGATCGCGCACCTGCACGTGCGCCTGGGCCGGCAGACGACGGTCGCGGCCGACGATTTGGTGATCGCCAATCCGGATGGCTTTCCCGGGCCCGACCCACTGGCACGTATCGGCCGGCTGACCGTGGTGGCGAACGTGATGGACTACATACGGCACAGTACCATCGTGTTGCCGGCGATCACGCTGGACCGCCCTGACATCCATGCGACGGGCCTGAAGGATGGCAGCAACAACTGGACGCTGAAATTCCCCGAGGCCAAGCCCGGTGCAAAGCCTTCACCGCCGCCGCAACTGGGCGATCTGCAGATCAATGACGGTACGGCCCACGTGGTCGACGCCAAGTTCCGCTCCGACTTCACCGCCACCATCGCGACGCGGCCCGCGTCGGGCCAGGAGCCGGCAGCGATCACGGTGGCCACGCGCGGAACCTATGCCGCGCAACCCGTCACCGGACGCTTCGTGGGCGGCGCCCTGCTGTCCCTCCGCGATGCCCAGCACCCCTACCCGATCGATCTGCACCTGGCGAACGGACCGACCAAGGCGTCGCTGGTCGGCACGGTGCAGAACCCGCTCAACTTCGCCGGCGCCCGTCTCAAGCTGAGCTTTTCCGGCCCGGACATGTCGCAGCTCTACCCGCTGACCGGCATCCCGATCCCGCAGACGCCGCCCTTCGCCATCGCCGGCAACCTCGACTACCAGCCGCCCCGCATCCGGTTCACCGATTTCGCGGGCCGTGTCGGGTCCTCGGACCTCGGCGGCGACATCCTGGTGGACCCCAAGGCCGGCGCACGGCCGGACGTGACGATGAACCTGCGGTCGCGTCGCGTGGACCTGGTCGATCTCGGCGGCTTCATCGGCAGCCCGGCCGGCGGGGTGAACAAGACCGCCGGCGAGACCGCCGGGCAGAAGCAGGAAAAGGCGCAGGCCAAGGCCAGCCGCGCCCTGTTCCCCAGCACGCCGATCAACCTGCCAAAGATACGGGCGGCCGACATACACCTGAAATACCGGGCCGAGCACATCGAGAACAGGTATACGCCGTTCGACAAGCTGGTCGTGGCGTTGGATGTGGTGGACGGCAGGATCGAGCTGCACCCGCTCGACTTCGTGGTCGGCAGCGGCGACATCGCGAGCACCATCCTGCTGGCGCCGGGGGCCAACGATCTGGTCCACGCCAACGCCGACATCGCCTTTCGCCACATCGAGGTCTCGCGCCTCATGCAGGCGACCCATACCTTCAAGGGCCAGGGCGTGCTGGGCGGCCAGGCCAGGATCGACACCAACGGCAACTCGCTGGCCAGCATGATGGGCCAGGGCAACGGCGAGCTGAAACTCGTGCTGGTCAGCGCCGGCGACGTCTCCGCCCTGCTGGTGGACATTGCCGGGCTGGAGTTCGGCAACGCCCTGCTCTCGGCCCTCGGCGTGCCGACCCGTGCCAAGCTCGACTGCTTCGTGGCCGACCTGCCGCTCAACAACGGCATCGTCAGCACCAAGGCGTTCCTGCTCGACACCGAGGAGGCGCGGGTGACCGGTGCTGGCACGATCGACCTGCGCCAGCAGACCCTGGACTACGCGCTGACCACGCGATCCAAGCACTTCTCCGTGGGCTCCCTGCCCGGCCCGATCAACCTCGGCGGCCCGATCACCAGCCCGTCGATCCGTCCCGGGGCCGAGGTGCTGGCACGCGCGGGGGCCGCGGCCGGCCTCGGTATCCTGACCGGCTTCGGCGCGATCCTGCCGACCATCCAGTTCGGCGTCGGCAACGACAACGCCTGCTTCAAGGCGGAAGCTGCCGAGCGCCAGCCGCTCAAGGCGCCGCCGCCCAGCCGCAAGCGCGCGCACAAATAGCGGTCCGGTAGCGGCCGCCTCTTTCGCCGGCGCGCGTTCCTCGTCAGAAAGCAGGCATGCCGCCACACTCTGTCGAGTTGCAAAACGCCTCCAACCTGCGTGACCTGGGTGGTTGGCCCACGACGGACGGCCGCCTCGTCCGCACTGGCCTGATATTCCGCGCGCCGGCGCTCGTAGGCCTGTCGACGGACGACGAGGCGGCGGTGGCTCGCCTCGGCCTGCGCACGATCTGCGACCTGCGCGGGGTTCGGGAACGGGGGCATATGCCGGTCGTCATACCGGGCACGCGCGCGCTGCCGCTGCCGATCGAGCCCATGGTCGGCGCCAGCCTGCGCGACATCCTGCGCACCGGCCAGGCGAGCGGACAGCTGGCGCCGGGCGAGATGCTGGACCTGCTGCGCGACGCATATCGCGCCTACGCGCTGCAGAGCATTCCCCAGTATCGCGGCCTGTTCGAGGCGATCCTGCAACCTGACGGTTTGCCGCTGCTGCTGCATTGCTCGGCCGGCAAGGACCGCACCGGCTTCGGATCGGCCCTGCTGCTGAGCGCGCTCGGGGTCGGCTGGCCGGACATCGTTCGGGACTACCTGGCGACCAACACCCTGTGGCGACGTGAAATCGCCGGCAATTTCGACCTGCCCTGGGACCTGAAGGACGTGCTGCTGGGCGCCCACGAGACCCTGCTCGACACCGCCTTCGACAGCCTGCGTGCCGAGTATGGCTCGGTCGACGAGTACCTGTCCTGTGCGATCGGCCTGGACGGGCCGCGACGCGAGACGCTGGGCAGGCTGCTCCTGCAGTGATGGCCCCCGCCCGCCGGCCTGCGCGGGACGCTCTTGGCGTTCCTCGAACGATCCCCTAAGGCGGCCGTCAATGGACCTGTCCGTCAGCCACATGCTTCAAAGCGCCGGCCATTCGCCGGTGCTTCAGGGCATGGCCATCATCGCGGGCACCTTCATCCTGGAGGATGCCGCAACCGCCGGCGCGGCCCTGGCGGTGCAGAGCGGCGCCGTGTCGCTGCCGGTCGGGCTGATCTCCCTCTATCTCGGCATCGTGCTGGGCGATATCGGCCTGTACGGGCTGGGGGCGCTGGCCTCCCGCGTGCCGTGGGCCCGCCGGCTGATCCCGCCGCAGCGGCAGGATCGCGGACGGGCGTGGCTGGAACGCCACGTCTTCAAGGTGGTGTTCATCAGCCGGTTCCTGCCTGGGGTGCGCCTGCCCACCTACACGGCGTGCGGCTTCCTGGGCGCCAATTTCGGCAAGTTCGTGACCGCCGCGGTGGGCGCCACCCTGATCTGGACGTCGGCCCTGTTCGCCGTGTCCCTCAAGGTTGGCCGGCTGCTGGTGGACTACCTCGGGGAATGGCGCTGGGCCGGTTTCGCCGCCTTCGTCGTCATCATCGTGCTCGCCGGCCGCTTGGCGGCGCGTGCTCAGGAGAAAGCCGGGTGACGGAAGAACGATCGATGGAAAAACCATGATGGAAGCCGCGGGGGAGGCGACGATCGACCAGGCGGCCCTGGCGGACGCCCTGGCCAGGCCGATCGTGCGCGGCCGCGACGTCTCGCCCTTCGAGTTCCTGCCCGGCTGGCTCGCCTACGGACCGATCGTCGTGCAGTGGATCGCGCTCGGCCTGTGGCATGGCGACCTCAGCCTGCCGACCGCCGCCAACCCGACCATTCCCACCGGCGGCCTGTGCGGCGAGAGCAAGACCGCCATACTGGACCAGGTGCAGGGCGAGGCGCGCGCCTGGATCGCGCCTTACACGACCCTGCTGACCGGCGATGACGACCACGCGCGCGCGCTGGCCGCCATGGCGTCGGCCGGGCTGGCCCTGCCGGTGGTCGTCAAGCCGGATATCGGCTGCAACGGCGCCGGCGTCCGCCTGGTGGAGACCGACGACGCGCTGCGCACCACGCTCGCCGCCTTTCCGCGCGGCGTGCGTCTGGTGCTGCAGCGGCTGATCCCGTTCGAGGGCGAGGCCGGCGTGTTCTACATAAGGCGGCCGCAGGACGCGGCCGGGCACCTCACCTCGCTCACCCTCAAGCACGCGCCGACGGTGACCGGCGACGGTGCCGCGACACTGCGCGCGCTCATCGAGGCCGACCCGCGCCACGGCAGGCTGGCGCACCTGTACCTCTCGCGGCTGGCGGACCGGCTCGACACCGTGCCGGCGCGCGGGCAGCGCGTGCGGCTGGTGTTCGCCGGCAACCACTGCAAGGGATCGGTGTTCCGCAACGGCGCCGCGGACATCACGCCGGCGCTGGCTACCCGGGTCGACGCCATCGCCCGGGCGCTGCCGGACTTCCATTTCGGCCGCATCGACCTGCGCTACCGCAGCCTGCACGCGCTGCGCGAGGGCGAGGAGTTCAGCATCATCGAGATCAACGGCGTGGGTTCGGAGGCGACGCATATCTGGGACCCCGACACCTCGCTGCGTGAGGTCTACGCCGCGCAGTTCCGCCACTACGCGGCCGCGTTCGCGATCGGCCGCGAGATGCGCCGGCGTGGCGCACGTTCCAGTGGGGTTGCGGCGATGTGGCGGGACTGGCGCAACGAGCAGCGGCTTATGGCGTCTTACCCGTTGAACGATTGAGAGACAGCAAAGGAAGGCTTCTTTTTTGAAAAAAAGAAGCAAAAAACTTTTGGTCGTGCTGTCGCGGAGGTTGCTGCGGATACCCGACCAGTAAGTTAAAGTTTTTTGATCCTTTTTTTCAAAAAAGGACTGCTTGCTATCTTGCCGACAAAGGAAATCCACGATGGACACGCACCTCGCCACCGACCTGTTCGGGCCCGTTCGCATGGGGCCGCTCACGCTCGCCAACCGGATCGTGATGGCGCCGCTGACGCGCAGCCGGGCGGGGGCGGGCGGGGTGCAGGGCGAGATGAACGCGCGCTACTACGCGCAGCGGGCCAGCGCCGGGCTGATCGTCAGCGAGGCCACCAACATCTCGCCGCAGGGTCGCGGCTACGCGCTGACCCCGGGCGTCTTCAGCGAGGCGCAGGTGGCGGGCTGGCGCCTCGTCACCGACGCGGTGCATGCGTCCGGCGGGCACATCGTCTGCCAGCTCTGGCATGTCGGCCGGATCAGCCACCCGGACCTGCAGATCGACGGCGCCCTGCCCGTGGCCCCCTCCGCCATACGCCCGAACGGCAAGGCCTTCACCGAAACCGGCCTGCAGACGATTCCCACCCCGCGCACGCTGCGCACCGACGAGATGGCGGGCATCGTCGCCGACTATCGGCACGCGGCGGAATGCGCCAGGCGGGCGGGCTTCGACGGCGTGGAGATACACGCAGCTAATGGCTACCTGATCGACCAGTTCCTGCGCACCGGCACCAATCACCGCACCGACGCCTATGGCGGGCCGGTGCAGAACCGCGTCCGGCTGCTGGTCGAGGTGGCGCAGGCCGTCACCGCCGTGTGGGGCGGGGATCGCACCGGCGTGCGGTTCGGCCCGGCCAGCAGCGCCAACGACATCGAAGACGCCGACCCGCAGACCACCTTCGGCCACGCGGTGGCCGAGATGGACCGGCTCGGCCTGGTGTACATCCACGTCATCGAGGGCCAGACCCAGGGCCCGCGCGACGCGATCCCGGGCTTCGACTTCGCCGCCCTCAAGCGCGCCTTTCGCGGCCTCTACATGAGCAATAACGGCCTGAACCTCGACTTGGCCGTGCAGGCGCGCCGCACGGAGACCGCCGACCTGCTGTGCTTTGGCCGACCGTTCATGTCCAACCCCGACCTGGTCGAACGCCTGCGCGCCGGCGTGCCGCTCGCCCCGGAGGCGCCGAAGGATGTGTGGTACGGCGGCCGCGACCACGGCTACACGGACTATCCGCGGCTCGACGGCACGATGTAGCACTGGGGGACGGGCACACGCCCGTCCACCGCCGGGGCCGCCGCATGACGTATCTCCACGCCCTTCTGATCGCCGTGCTGCAAGGGGCGACGGAGCTTTTTCCGGTCAGCTCGCTCGGCCATGCGGTCATCGTGCCGGCGCTGCTCGGCTGGAACCTCGACCAGAATGCGCCGGTGTTCCTGCCGTTCCTGGTGCTGCTGCATCTGGGCACGGCCGCCGCCCTGCTCGCCTATTTCTGGCGCGACTGGTGGGCGCTGGCGGTGGGCGTGCTGGGGCTTTCCACGCCGCAGCGCGTGCGCGAAAGCCGGCACATCCTGCTGCTGCTGGTGGTGGCGACCATCCCCGCGGCGCTGCTGGGCGGCCTGCTCGAGCATCAGATACGCCGCCTGTTCGAGACGCCGCTGGTCGCGGCGTTCTTCCTGGCCCTGAACGGCCTGCTGCTGCTCGCCGGCGAACGCCTGCGCCGGCGGGCGCCGGCCGACGCGCCATCCCGCCCGCTGGCCACGCTGTCCGTGCGTGACGCGCTCGCCGTCGGCGGGTGGCAATGCCTGGCGCTGCTGCCCGGCCTGTCCCGCTCGGGCGCCACCATCACCGGCGGGCTGCTGCGCGGCGTGGACCACGCGGCGTCGGCGCATTTCTCCTTCCTGATCGCCACCCCGGTGATCCTGGGCGCCACCGTGCTGGAGGTGCCGAAGCTGCTGCACGCCACGGTGCCACCGGGAACGTTCCAGGTGGCGGCGGTGGCGGCGGTGGCGGCCGGGCTGGTGGCGTTCGCCAGCACGGCCTTCCTGATGCGCTATTTCCGGCACAACGACCGCTGGGCGATGAACCCGTTCGCCTATTACTGCATCGCGGCGGGCCTTCTCAGCTTCGTCTATCTCTACATGCATTGAGGAGCCGCACGATGGTCCGAAGGATCGCCTGCCTGACGCTGGCGGGCGTGCTGGGCGGCGCCGCGAGCCTGCCGCCGGCGGCGCAGCCCTACAGCCGCATGGAGCTGCCCTGGTGGCGCGCCCGCTTCGTGGCCAAGCAGGCGGAATTGCGCCGCCCGGTGGACGTCATCTGGCTGGGCGACAGCATCACCCAGCAATTCGAGGATTCGGGGCCGGAGCCATGGCGCGACTTCGCGCCGGTGTGGGCCCGCTTCTACGCCCCGCGCCACGCGGTCAACCTGGGCTTCAAGGGCGATGCCACCGCGCACCTGCTGTGGCGCATCGAGCATGGCGAGACCGACGGCATCCATCCGCGCCTGGCCATCGTGCTGATCGGCGCCAACAATTTCGGCCACCTGCACTGGCCGGCCGCCCCCACGCTGCTGGGCATCGAGACGATCGTGGACACGCTGCGCCGGCGCCTGCCGCAGACGAGGATCATGCTGTTGAGCGTGCTGCCCAGCATCCGCAGCGCCTGGGTGGACGACAACACGCGGGAGGTGAACCGCGCCTTGGCGGCCCGCTACGCGGACGGGCGGGAGGCGGTGTTCCAGGACGTGACCGGCGTGTTCCGCCACGACGCCGACGGCCGGCCGGACCCGGACGATTTCATCGACCGCCATCTGACCCCGCCCGACCCGCCGCTGCATCCGACGGCACAGACGCAGTTGCGAATTGCCGAGGCGATCGAGCCGGTTGTTCGTCGGTTGATGGGAGAGAGGCAGTAAAAGGCCGGCTTTTTTTAAAAAAGCAGCAAAACACTTTTGGTCGTGCTGTCGCGGAGTATGCCGCGACACGCACCTGACTGAACAAAAGTTTTTTGGTTCTTTTGCTCAAAAAAGAACTGCTTGCCTTCTACTTGGCAAGGTCAGCCGTGAACTGGTCAACGATAAAAGTGCCAAGCCCCGTCGTCAGATCGTAGCCGACCGTCGCGGTGTACAGCCCGTTATTGCCCACGGTGATGTCGTGGAAGCCGCCCTTCGGGTAGCTGCCGGTCAGGCCGCCCGCGCCGCCGGTGCCGTTATAGAGCCCGTACAGACGTGGCGACGCGAAGCCGAGCTTCTTGTTGATCGATACCGCCCGTGCCCACACGCCGAGCGCCAGCGGCGAGGACAGGCTGGTGCCGCCCACCCCTTCCGGCGTGCCGTTCACGTAGACCAGTGCGCCGCTGTTCGGGTCGGCGTCCATCGACACGTCCGGCACGCCGCGCAAATTGGCCGTGGCCAGCAGCGGCACCGCGGCGGACTGCCAGTTCGGGCTGCCCTCGAACTGCGAGACGCCACCGCCGCCGGTGTTCCAGGTGATCTCCGTGTCGTAGCTGCCATCGGCGTTGGTCAGCAGCGTAGTGCCGCCGACGCCGACCACGTAGGGGCTGGCCGCGGGATAGCTGACAAGCGGCGCGCCCGCCGGCACGCCGTTCACCCCGGCCGGGCCGAGCGGACAGAACGAGCCGGTGTCGCCCGAGGAGGCGAAGAAGGTCTGCCCCTGCGAGGCCGCCTCCAGGAAGATCATGTCGTCGACAGTGAGGGATCCGTCGAGCTCGGGGAACGCCTCGCACTCGCCGAGCGACGCGCTGGCCGCCTTTGCCTTGTCGTCGGTCGTCCAACGCGAGAACTCGAGCGCCAGGTCGGAATCCGACAGCGACGTGGTGGTGTAGAGGTAGAGCATCTTTAGCATCTGGGCCATGCCGGACGAATACTGGGTGTCCATGTCCCACTCGTCGGCGCCCGAGACGTCGGGGCTGGGCACGCCCACCTGCACGACGGTGACCGGCACTTGGGGCAGGCCGAACGCCGTCTCGGCGATCCGCAGGTCGGAGAGCACACCGGTCATGTCGCCCTCGGCCATGATGGCGATGGAGGCGCGGCTCGCCGGCTTGACGGCGGTGGCACCGTAGATCGTCTGGAACTGCGTCGGCGTGTAGCTGACCAGGTATTGCGGCAGCGGCAACGCGATGGTCGAGGCCATGCGGCCGACGGTGTTGAGGCCGAGCACCGCCGAGACGACCCCGCGCAGTGACAGCGGAACCTGGGCGGGCAGCGTGTTCACGAACAGGGTATGGCCGCCCACCACCACCTGCTGCAGCGCGGTGTTGAAGGCAGCCTGCGCCATCGCGGCCGTGCCGTCGGCGCTGACCAGCAACCGGTTCGGCTCCACCACGATGTTGGTGAAGCCGGCGCCCCTGAGATAGCCGACCACGCTGTTCGCCTGCGCCTTGGTCGGCGCGTAGCCGTCGGCGAACTGCTTGGGCGTGAGGAACTGCCCATACGTGGCGCTCGCGGGATCGCTGGCGGCCTCTACCAACGCCAGCAGCGCGGCCTTGTTCTGCATCTGCAGCCCGAGCCTTACCGTCAGCGGTTGGCTGGCCGGCACGGCGCCCCCGAGGACGGCCCCGGCGATGCTGACCGGGTCGATGGAGGCGGTGCCGGTCGACACCCAGCCGAAGCCCGCGGCCTGCGCGTTGGAGGCGAGCAGGCTTGTGGCGAGCAGGGCCATGACGCCTTGCGGTCTGCAAACACGTGGAAAGCTGGTCATTGCTTCGAGTGCCCTCGCTGATGATGCGGGATGATCCCGCTCTGCATACGAAACTCAGCAACGACCGGATGCTCGGCAGCCCTGCCTGAACTGGCGGGATGACTATTTCGTGAACGACCGGCAAATCATACGATGGTCCCGGGCCAGCCGGCCAGCCTTGCTGGTGGACTGGTGGGCGCGACAGGGATTGAACCTGTGACCCCCGCCGTGTGAAGGCGATGCTCTACCGCTGAGCTACGCGCCCCGGAACGAAGCGGCGCTGATAGCGGCTGCGCTGCGCCGGTGCAAGCCGCAATGCTCGGCGCGCCTGGCTCCGGTGGCCGTGCAAGTCGAGGCGGCGTCCGGTTTGCCGTTCACGAACTGCCTATTCGGACGATGACTGACGTTGTCTGAACAGAAAAAACAGTGCGGAGGATGAAGACGATCGTGACGAAACATGCCGGCACGGTCAGCTATTGTGCATCGAGTAGAATCGGGACTACTGTGCCTGAACAGTCTAACGAAGAATGCCAATGCCATCCGAAGATCAGAACGCGACACTCCTCTCATTGACCGCGCAAATTGTTTCCGCCCATGTCGGCAAGAACCAGGTTCCCCCTGCCGGATTGCCGGCGTTGATTGAACAGGTCTATGGCGCGCTCAGGACTGCGGGACACGAGCCGGCACCGCCGCCGGCCGAGAAGCAGCAGCCATTCGTTCCCGCCAAACGCTCGATCTTTCCGGATTACATCATCTGTCTGGAGGACGGCCGCAAGCTGAAGACGCTGAAGCGCCACCTGCGCTCCACCTTCGGCCTGTCGCCTGAACAGTACCGCGAGAAATGGGGCCTGCCCGCCGACTATCCCATGGTCGCGCCAAACTATGCCGAGCATCGCTCGCGCCTCGCCAAGCAACTCGGCCTCGGCCGCAAGCCCGCGGCCGACGAGGTGGAGGCCGAAGCGGCCCAGCCCGACGAGCCAGCACCCGCGCCGGTCGAGGCTCGCGAACCGCGCCGTCGGGGTGAGCACACCGCCGCGTCGGTGTTCTCGAAGTTTCCCGCCAAATCTGCCGAGGCTGCCGAAGAACCGGCGGCGGACTCGTCGGCCCGCAAGAAGCGCGGCCGCAAGCCGTTCTCCAAGCAGCTCGCACGGTCCATGCCGCGCTGACAGATGGCCGACGCCTTCATCTGCGACGCTGCCAGGACACCGATCGGGCGATTTGGCGGCGCGCTGCGCGACGTGCGCGCCGACGATCTGGCCGCCCTGCCCTTGCGCGCCTTGTTGCAGCGCAACCCTGGCGTGGACTGGGGTGCGATCGATGACTGCTACATCGGCTGTGCCAACCAGGCGGGCGAGGACAACCGCAACGTGGCACGCATGGCGGTGCTGCTGGCGGGCATTCCCGCATCGGTCCCGGCGGCCACGCTGAACCGATTGTGCGGCTCGGGACTTGACGCGGTGGGCACGGCGGCACGCGCCATCCGTGCCGGCGATTGCGGCCTGGTGCTCGCAGGCGGTGTCGAGAGCATGACGCGGGCACCATTCGTGCTCCCCAAGGCCGCCGAGGCATTCTCGCGGCACGCCAGCATCGAGGACACGACGATCGGCTGGCGTTTCGTCAACCCGTTGATGCGCGCGCAATACGGCGTGGACGCGATGCCGGAGACGGCCGAGAACGTGGCGGTCGAATACAACGTCTCCCGCGTCGATCAGGACGCTTTCGCCTATCGCAGCCAGATGCGGGCGAAAGCGGCGCTGCAGGCTGGCGTGTTCGCACGCGAGATCATTCCCGTGACGACGCATGGCAAGCGCGGTGACGTCGTGGTCGACACCGACGAGCATCCGCGGGGCGACACGACCCTGGAGGGCCTGGCAAAGCTGCGCGCCGCCTTTCGCACGCCCGGCACGGTGACGGCCGGCAACGCCTCGGGCGTCAACGACGGTGCGGCGGCCATGATCGTGGCGTCCGAAGCGCAGGCTGCGCGGCACGGCCTGGTTCCGCGCGCCCGGATCGTCGCCATGGCGACCGCGGGCGTGCCGCCACGCATCATGGGGATCGGCCCCGTCCCGGCCACCGAAAAGCTGCTCGCGGCGACGAAGCTGACCCTGGCCGACATCGATCTTGTCGAGCTGAACGAGGCGTTTGCGGCGCAGGCCCTCGCTGTCCTGCGCCAGCTCGGCCTGCCGGACGACAGTGATCATGTCAATCCGCATGGCGGCGCCATCGCGCTCGGACACCCGCTCGGCATGTCCGGTGCCAGACTGGCGATCACGGCCGTCAACGCGATGACGCATCTCGACGCACGGCGCGCGGTTGTCACCATGTGCATCGGTGTAGGCCAAGGTATCGCCATGCTGCTGGAGCGCGTGTAGGTAAAGCGACCCGTTTCTTGCTGAAGCCCGTTCTTTGCTGAAGACAGAACCGGAAGGCTTCCGTCAGGGCTGGCAGCCAGCGTTCCCAGTCTACGAAGGCGTCAACCGCCGCTCGTTGGAAACCCGTTGCACGATCGGCGGACGCCGCCGCTCCACAAGCTGGTTGCGGCCGGCAGCTTTCGCCTCGTAGAGCGCGTCGTCCGCACGGCCGATGAGCGACTCCCAGTCATCGCCGTGAACGGCCCAGGCCAGTCCGATCGAGCAGGTTACCCTGATCGACTTGCCCGCCGCATTGAAGGCGGTGCGGCGGATGGTTTGCAGAAGGTTCAGTATGCGCTCTGCCCCGCAGCCGTCCGCGTCGTCGAGTACCAGCAGGACCTCCTCGCCGCCGTAACGGCCGGCATCGCCTTCGTCCCAGACGGTGGCGGACACCAGACGACCGATCGCACGGAGCACGTCGTCGCCGCCCAGGTGGCCGTAGGTGTCGTTCACGTGCTTGAAATGATCGATGTCCAGCAGGGCGACCACAAGTTCCGTGCCGGCATCGCCGCTGAAGAGTCGCTGCGCGAGGCGCCTCTCGATCTCCGAGCGGATCAGCAATCCCGTAAGGCTGTCGTAACGAAGCTGCTCGGTCGCCTGGGCGACGAGGCGCTGCAATTCCTGTTGCCGGAGCGACATCGTGCGAAATCGCAACTTCATGAGGCCGTAAGCCGATCCGACGAGAGCCAGCAGCCAGGCGGCCTCGGCCCACCATTGACGCCACCACGGATAGGCGATGTCGATCACCAGCGTTGCCGGAGGAGAACTGCGGTGGGTCAACTCGTCATATCCGACGACGGTCAGCACGTGGTGACCGGGCGGGACGGATGGGTAGTGCACGAGGCCATCGTTCGAATCCGGGTTGCCGGTGTCCACGCCCGATAGGTTGTACCTGAAGATCAACGATTGCTCGGCGGCGTAGTTCGGCGTGCCGAACTGCAAGGAGAGTGCATCCTTCGTGTATGGCAGCGGCAAGCCCGTGACCGGACGGGAGCCAAGACGCGCACTGCTCACCACGACCTTGAGCGGACGGTCGGCGAACAGCCACGCGGGATCGAGAAGGTGGGACAGGCCCTGCGTTGTCGTGATCCAGACCGAGCCGTCCGGGTCCTCGCGTATGCCGCCCTGGTCCACGTCGTTCGAGATCAGGCCGTTATCGGCATCGATCGACACCCAGCGCTGCCGGTCGAAGACGGACACACCGAGGGACGTGCCGACCCACACCCAGTTCCGATGATCGATCATGACTGCGACGATGCTGTTCGTGCGCGTGTCCGAGGTCGGGATCGGCTCGCAGAACACCACGTGATCGTTCGACAGGACGAAGCGGTACACGCCGCCCGAACCGCCGATCCAGAGGTCGCCGTCATGGCCCATGGCGAGCGTGCCCGGTTCGAACTCCTGCGTGGGCCAGGCGCCGGGCACGAGAACGTCTCGTCCATCCGCGTGCCTGTGGTGCAGCCGGCCTGCGGACAGATAGAACACGCCACCCGCCTTGTCCGCCAGGACGGCGAGCACGGGCGTTCCGGGCGATCCCTGCCTTACCGCGGCAAGCGGCATGCCAGGATGGTCCTCGACCCTGAACAGCCCTGACTGCGTGCCGAGCCAGACGGCGCCGTCGAGGTCGGGGACGATGGCGTCGACCAGCGGCACGTCGATCCTGGTCTCGGCGCCCGTCGCGGGATCGACGATCCGCACGCCGTCCTTGGCGCTGCGCCACAACGCGCCATGCGGGCCGGCGGCGATCGTGTAGGACGAGCCCGCTATGACCCGGGCGACCTGGAGGGAGGCGCCGCCCCGCACCACTTCGTCCACCCCGGTGTCGGTGGAAACCCATAACGTGCCGTCAGGCAGCCGGGCGGTCTGCCACGGGATGCTGTCGAACAGCCCGTCCACCTTCTGGATCGCTTCCCAATGTCCGTAGCCGACCCACCGCACGAGGCCCCGTTCGAGCACGTGGAACCAGAACTGGCCGGTGGCGTCGGTCATGACGCCGACGATGGTGCCCGACGGCGCACCGTCATCGACGTTCAGCGACGTCCAGCCCTTCTTGCCCTGAACGACGAGCCCGTGACTGGCCTGGGTGACGAGCCCGCCGTCGGGCGTCCTGAACAGGCCGAGCTTGCCTTCGTAGTTTCCGTAGCGGCCGCCCTGGTCGGGCAGCTCCACGACCGACCACCGGCCGGACGACGGATCGAAGGAGCCGACCGACGAGGCGGACCGGGCCAGGATCTGTCCGTCCGCACCGGCAACGACATCCCGCCACGGGCCGCCCTGCAAGCCGTTCGCGGCCCCGAAACAGGTCACGTGGCCCGGGTCGGCGGCGCACAGCCGGCCATCGTCGAATGCCTCCCACAAGTGACCCTGGACGGCGAACACGGACGCAGGCTGCTGGAGCAATGCCGCTTCCCGGGCGCTGTAGCCCATGGCGGTGGTGCGCGCCGCCCCGGTTTCGGGCACGGAAACCTTCAGCGTGCTGCCGCCGGCAAGCAGGACGAGGCCGTCCCGCCAGGGTGCCAGGCGATGGGTTTTTTCATCATAGAAAGGGGCATCGTCATGCTGGACGGACTGGAACGACAACGCGCTTGGCGGATGCGAGGCGTCGGACGGGCGGTCCGACATCAGGAGTTCCTCCGCAAACCGCACGGCGATGCGGCCGGACGCGGTAAGCGCGATGTCGTAGACCTCGCCGCCCTGACGAAGACCCTGATCCGTGCCGAGGTTGACGAAACGCCTCGCGTCGTAGGCGAACACCCCGTGCTCGGTGCAGACGAGGATGTAGCCAGCGTTATCCTGAACCATGCAGGACCCGCCGAAGCTGGTCAGGCCCTGGTCGGTGCCGTAGACGCGGAACGTCGATCCGTCCGCCCGCGCCTGCCCGGCGCCCAGAACGACGAGGACCAGCAGCACCAAGACCAGCACCGCACATCGTCGAAGCGAGCGCGGGGGCGAGAAGGCGGACATCATCAATCAGTCCCGATCGGCCGTTGACGTCCCGTATCAACGCATCGGCGGTCAGGGACACGCTATGCTATGCAAACAAAGGTGAACAAACAACCTTCGAGTGTCGGCCGCGCTTCTGATGAAGCTAATGTGTTGATAATGTTGTCGGGGACAACTGGCTGATCGGCCGGGTTGCTTTCGATCTCTCACCGACGCGCGCCTCACGAGGCCGCGCGTCGGCGAATGCGACGAGACTGCCGGCAGCTTACGGGTAGTGGTGACGGATGAGCGGGCCATCATCGCCGCTGATCTTCGATTGAGCCGCGGACGCGCCATGGCCGGGCAGGGTGACACCGGCGACGAGAAGAGCCGCAATTGCAAGCCCGGACCAGTGTGAAAACACGCGGCGTAAACGAACGGTCATAGCCTTACTCCAACGAAATGGTGTTACCGGAAACGTTTTCCCGATACCATGCACTATAGTGGCGACCGTGCTGCCACTTCAACCGAATAATGAGGTGTTCAGAGATTTTTTTAGTTAACGTCTAAGGTTTATCCTCACCAAGTTATCGTATAGGAAGTTTTTGGAGACGTTTATAGCGGTCGCTCTTCGTTGTCTATTTCCCTTTACTTGGTCGCTATCGGGTCCGCTCTGCCGTTCGCCTGCCAGCCAGCCATTCGTTCACACCCATGGCCGGCACTGCTCTCGCCCTGGGCGACAGACGGCGTTACGGGGTGACGATGCATCTCATCATGGCCCTCCTCGCGCTGCTGCTCATCGCTCTCGTGGTGCAGGACGCCTTCGAGGTGATGCTGCTGCCGCGTCGCATCGCCCGGCGTGTCCGGCTGACCCGGTTCTACTTCCGGGCCGCCTGGTCCGGCTGGTCGGGTGTGGCCCGGCGCCTGCCGGCAGGCGCGCACCGCGAAGGCTTCCTCAGCATCTTCGGCGCGCTCTCCATGGTCGTGCTGTTCGCCCTGTGGTCCGTGGCGCTGATCCTGGGCTTCGGCTTACTGGAATGGGCGCTGCAGCGCGGACCGCCGGCGCCGACCGGCTTGGCCGAGCAGGTCTACATGAGCGGCGTGACCTTTTTCACCCTGGGCTACGGGGACGTGGTGCCGCATTCCCAAGCCGCGCGGCTGGCCGCGGTGATCGAGGCTGGCACCGGGCTCGGGTTCATCGCCGTGGTCATCGGCTACCTGCCCGTCCTCTACCAGCTGTTTTCCCGACGCGAGGCGCACGTGATTCTGCTGGACGGCCGGGCCGGCTCGCCGCCTACCGCCGCCACCATGTTGAGCCGCCACGCCGAGCCGGACGGGCTCGCCAACCTCAACCAGTTGCTGCGCGACTGGGAAACCTGGGGCTCGGAGCTGCTGGAAAGCCACCTTTCGTACCCCATGCTGGTGTTCTACCGCTCGCAGCACGACAACCAGTCCTGGCTCGCGGCGCTCACCGCCGTGATGGATACCTGCGCGCTGGTCCTGGTCGGCGTGGAGGACCTGCCGCCGTTGCAGGCCAGGATGACCTTCACCGTCGCCCGGCAGGTGGTGGTGGAAATCTCGCGTTCGCTGGCCGTCGAACCGTCGCGCTACGATGGCGGCGATCGTCTGCCGCCCGCCGAATACGCGCGCATGGTGGAAAGTCTCGCACAAGCCGGGCTGCGTTGGACCGACGCCGCCGATGCGCAGGACAGCCTGACGGCGCTTCGGGCGACGTACGAGCCGCTCCTGGATGGGTTGGGACAACGCCTGCTGCTGCCGCTGACGAGCTGGATGGCGGCCGACGACGCGGCGGACCATTGGCAGCGCGGGCATCGCGGCCTGATCGCGGCGCGGCTGATCGAACAATTGGCAGAGCGTGGGCCGGCTGCCCCGGCCGGTGAAGGCAGCCGCCTGTCGCGGCTGCTGCACCGGCTGCGCACCGCCGACTGAACACCTCCATGCGGTTCAGGCAAGACGGGGCCTGCCTTGGCCGAGCCTCCTGCCACCGCCGTCGCGGCGGCTCCCAAAAAGCGGGACGACAAGGTTGGCCGTTTTGTGCCTGGCGTGGTCGCGCCTGGAGGTCAGGCCGCGCCTGCCCCCGGGAACGCCAGGCGCACCGTGGTGCCGGCCCCCCGCGCGCTTTCAATGTCCACCCGGCCGCCGGACTGCCGCACGAAGCCGGCCACCATGGCGAGGCCGAGGCCGGTGCCTTGTCCATGGGCCTTGGTGGTGAAGAAGGGCTCCGTGGCCCGCGCGACGACATGGGGCGCCATGCCGCTTCCCTCGTCGGTGACCGCGACCTCCACCTCGGGATTGCCGCCGCGCAGCGTCCGCCTGGTGGACACCACGATGACGGTGCCGGGCGCCGAGGCATCGGACGCGTTGCGGACCAGGTTGATCAGCGAGAGCTCGAGCTGGCCCACATCGACCTCGGCCGGCAGCGAACCCTGCACGAGGTCCAGTTCAAGGCGACTGCCCGGCGCCGCCAACTGGGCGAGCAGGCGGTCGAAGCCACGCACCACGACGTTCAGATCCACGATGCCGGCCCGCAGGCTCGACCTGCCGGCAAACGAAAGCATCTGCTGGGTGAGATGACCCGCGGCCCGCGCACCCCACTCCACTCGGCCAAGCCGCTCGGCCTGGCGTGGCGTCAGCGGGTCGGCCCGAACACCTTCGGCGTTGGCGACCACCACGGTCATCAGGTTGTTGAACTCGTGGGAGATGCCGGCCGCCATGGAGCCCAGCGTGTCCATCCGACTGGCATGCGCCCGTGCTTCGTCGACTTCGCGCCTGGCGCTGGCGTCGAGCTGGCTGCCGAACCAGTAGGCCAGCTTGCCGGTCCGATCGAACACCGGGCCCACGAACATGGAGCACCAGAACGGGCTGCCGTCCTTGCGATAGTTCCAAAGCTCCACCTGCACTTCCTGCCCGGCTGCGATGGCGTCCCGCAGCAGCCGGCGCGATGCCTCGTCGGTCTGCTCGCCCTGCAGGAAACGCAGGTTCCGCCCGCGCGACTCCTGCTCGGAATAGCCGGTGAGTTGAGTGAACGCCCGGTTGCTGAAGACCAGCGGACAATCCCGGGCATTCGGGTCCGTCAGCACCATCGCGAGCGGGCTCATCCTGGCGACCGCCCGGAGGACGTCCTCCGCATCCTCGCCGGCCGACGCCAGCCAGGCACCCACCTGCCGTGCGGGAGGCATGTCGGCCGCGGTCGATCCTGGTTCCTCGATCGGCATGCCGGTCACTCCTTCAGGCGCGGTAGGACGCGCCGGCGCCTGATCGCGCCGTGCCGGCGGGACCGTGCGAAATCCTCAGCCGGCTGCCAGCACAACAGCAGGGCTCTCGCCCAGTTCGTCCGCACGCCAGTCTCGCCGCATGGTGAACAGCTCGACCAGGGCGGCGGTATCCCGGTCGCGGCCAAGCCCGGCCGCCGCGGCGACGATGCCGTCTTCGACGTAGTAGGCCAGGAAGTCCGGCTTGCCGAGGTCGCCGTGGATCACGACGCTGTCCCAACGCGGGGCGTGCCCGACGTAATCCAGGCGTTTCATATACTGGATGGTCCAGAACACCGGCACCGCGTCGGCCGGCGTCGGTCGGCCCAGCATGTTCAACGCCGCCACCCGGCCGTGCTGCTCGGCCACGCGCCAATGCTCCACCCGGATCGCCGCGCCGTCGCCGCGATAGGGGACGCTCGCGATATCGCCGGCCGCGTAGAGGCCGTCGGCGGCGCGCAGGGTGGCATCGACGACGATGCCGCCATCCTCGGTGCGGTCCAGCCCGGCGGCGTAAGCGGTGGCGGGCTTTACGCCGAACCCCACGATCACGAGATCCGCCGGCACCGTCTCGCCGCTCCGGAGCCGAACGCCCGACACCTGTGTCTCGCCTTCCAGACCCGCCACCTCGGCCCCGAGCCGGAACGCCACCCCGTGCCGCGCATGCAGGCCGACAAAGGCGCCGCCGACCTCGCGCCCGAGCTGCTTCTCGAACGGCGCCGCTTCCTGCCCGATGACCATCACGTCCAGCCCGCGCTCGCGCAGGCTTGCCGCGACCTCCATCCCGATGAAGCTGGCGCCGAGGATCACCGCGCGTTCGCTGCGTTCCGCCTGCGCCAGGATGGCATCCGCATCGGCACGGCTGCGCAGCGTGTAGACGTGGTCCAGCCCCGCGCCGGGCAGCCCGGGACGGATGGGTGCGCCGCCGGTCGCCAGCAAGGCGGCGTCGTAGTCCAGCACGGACCCGTCGGTGCACGACAGCCGGCGGTGCGCCACGTCGATGCTGGACACCTCCGCCCTGCGTCGTTCGATGCGGTGCTGCCGGTAGTACGCCTGGCTCTGCAGCGGGGATTTCTCGGCCCCCTTCTCGCCGGACAGCGCGTATTTGCTCAGGATCGTGCGGTCGTAGGGGACGCGGTTCGCCGGGTCGAGCATGACGATGCGGCCGGCAAAACCTTCCTCGCGCAAGGTCTGCGCCGCCATCGCACCCGCGGCTCCGGCGCCGACGATGACGAAGCAGCGCGAATCCGCTTGCCCGGCCGGCGGCTCGGCCACCTCGGCCTTGGCCAACAGGATGCGGCCGCCATCGAGGCGAACGTCGTAGCGCGCCAGCGCGTCCAGCGCCGGCGGGTCCAGCACCGCCCCGGTCCGGATGCAGAACGCCGCCTTGTGCCAGGGGCAGACGATGCGTCGGCCGTGGCGGACACCCTGCGCGAGCGGGCCGCCGGCATGCGGGCAGGTCGCCGCCACAGCATGCACCTGCTCGCCGTCCCGCAGCAGCAGGACCGCCTCGCCGTCCATCTCGACCTGGAGCAGGCCGTCCGGCTCCAGAGCGTCAAGACGAGCGACTTCGATCTCGTGCTGCGGCATGGGCTCGCTCCGTCGGTGGGGGCTGCAACGCCGCAGCCCTGGCCGAGGTTTGTCCGGCCAGCCGGCCGCCCCGATGTCGCGCGCCCGTCTTGCCCGGGGTCGCAGCGATGCACGGGCGGCCCTGCCTCCGGAACACTACCGGCGGCCGGTCGGCACGCCGCGAGCGTCAGGCCCGTGGCCAACGCCACGTCGCACCCCACCGGGGCCCGGAACGCCGTATGGGCGCCAGGCCAGCATCGCCAGGGCCGACGCGACCAGGACCCTAGAACGCAAGGATCCGGGAATCCTCCACGCCGCGATCCGTCTCGACCGCCCCGAGCCGGTAGTGACCGTCCAGGAAACTCTGAAGGTCGACGGCCTGCTCTGCCGGGCTCGCCCGGCGGAGCAAACACATCCCCGCCGCACGCAGCAGCCGCTCGGCAATCTCGGCGTCGCCCGCGTCACAGGTCATCTGGAACGCCGCCAGGATGGTGTCGAACAGACGGACGTGACGCAGCGGCGCGTCGTCGTTGCAGCCAGAGGGGATCGTCAGTGGCGCGTTGGAAAAAAGCATGGACCACCCGATGTTCTTCTCATGGTAGTCGGGCCATTACGCCATATCGGATGCGAAGCATTTGTCCGTGCGCAGCGTGGTAGTTCGAACACCAGACGTGGTCGATGAGCGCCCGCACACTCACGGCCGCTGTGCATCCGTTCCCTGATCACCCCCGTATGATCGTCAACCGGGCGCTCTGACCGTTACGGTGAGCGGGGGCAGGTCATGGGCGAGGGCACGGACGGCGACCCCGACGACAAGCTGTTGGCACTCGAAACCATCGTTCGCCGGGCCCTGGCGCAGGCCCGGCTGACGGATGACAGCGCCACCGTCGGGCAGCTCGAGAAAATCGCGAAGGAGCTGTACGCCCGCCGCCGCCCGAACTGAAGACCGGGCAGTCCGCCGCGGCCGGGGCGCCACGGTTGCGCCGGGCGCCAAGGTTGGACGAAACGGATCGCCGCCAAGGCGTCGCTGGATGGGCCTCACAACGCAACGACACCGTAAACGCATGGTCGACATGCGCGTGGACGACCCCCCACAAGCCCGGCCGCGCGCAGCCTGCTCGGCCCTCATCTGGCGGGACTGCACGCCAACTCGCCGCCGGCCGCGTGTTCGCGCTCGATTTCTCCGGACTGCCGGGCGCACGGTCACGGTCTGGATCGTTTGGCAGGGCACCCAGATCAGGGACTTGGGCGCCCTGAAAACGCTGCCCGGCGGAGTGGGCGAACTGAAATCCCTGCATACGCCCCCTGATCACCCTCGCAGAGGCGTCGCCGCCGCATTGCTCGACCACATCATTGCCGAGGCGCGATCGCGCGGACTGGCGCGGCTTTGATGACCTCTTGGATGTTTCGATCCACGCCCCCGTGAGAGGGCGACGCCTGACCTGCCCCCCTAGAAGTAGTCCGCCTGGGATGAGACTCTGGTGGTTTTTAG